>CAYMFW010000043.1:0-4275 GCA_964389785.1 uncultured Planctomycetota bacterium | reverse complement strand
CTTCCCCCGCAGTACCGCGCCGGCGGGGCAGACCATGATGCACGACCAGCACCCGACGCACTTCTCCTGATCGCACATAACTGCACCGGTCTCCGCGTCCCTGGTCATCGCCCCGGAGATGCACGCCTCGATGCACACCGCGTCGTCGCAGTGCCGGCACTGCAGCGCGAACGACGCCGTGCCGTTCTCCACGACCTGCACCATCGATTCCATTTGGTCCCGCTCCCTGCGGAAGGCGCGAATGATCTTCTTTGACTTCGAGTGCTTCACCAGGCAGTTGATCTCGCACAGCCGGCACCCCAGGCAGTACTCTTCGCGCGCGTAGATCCGTTTCATGCGCCCACCCCTGCCGGCTTGATGCCCAGCCCTTTGAGCTCGATGTCCGTCATGCCGACCCCGCGAAGGTGCTCACGGTTGCCCCGCAGGCTCTCTATCGCGTTCACCCCCATGCCGCCCAGCATCTCTTTGATCTCCAGCCCCCACCCCCTCAGCAGGTTCTGGAGCCGTCGCGCCGCGACCTCCGGATTCAACCGCTTCGTGAGATACGGGTCCTGCGTGGCGATGCCCCAGTTGCATTTCCCGGTGTAGCACTTCTGGCAAACGTGGCACCCCATGGCTACCAGCGCCGCGGTGCCGATGTACACCGCGTCCGCGCCCAGAGCGACGGCCTTCACCACATCCGCGCTCGAGCGGAACCCGCCCGCCACCAGAATCGATGCGCGGTTGCGTATTCCTTCGTGGCGCAGGCGCGCGTCCACCGCGGCCAGCGCAAGCTCGATGGGGATACCGACGTTGTCCCGTATCATCGTCGGGGCCGCGCCGGTGCCCCCCCGAAAGCCGTCCAGGGCAACCGCGTCCGCGCCGGCCCGGACACACCCCGAAGCGATGGCCGCCACGTTGTGCACCGCAGCGATCTTGACGAACACCGGTTTCTCGTACCGCGTCGTCTCCTTCAGCGCGAATACGAGCTGGCGAAGGTCCTCAATGGAATAGATATCGTGATGCGGCGCCGGAGAGAGCGCGTCCGTCCCCTCCGGGATCATCCGGGTCTCGCTCACCGCCCCGTCCACCTTCTCACCCGGCAGGTGACCGCCGATACCCGGCTTCGCCCCCTGGCCGATCTTGATCTCGACGGCCGCGGCGCGGTTCAAATACTCCGCGTCCACCCCGAACCGGCCGGACGCCACCTGGACGATCATATTGTCCGCGTACGGATAGATGGCCTTGTGCAGGCCCCCCTCTCCGGTGTTCGCGAACGTGCCGGCCTTCTGCGCCGCGCGCGCCAGCGCCACGGACGCGTTGAGACTGATCGATCCGTAGGACATCGCGGAAAAGACAACCGGTACATTCAGCTCCAGCTGTGCCGACAGCTCCGTCTTCAGCGCCGTCCCGGAACCGCCGAGCTCAACCCGGTCCGGCTTTCCTCCGAGGAAGGTGGTCAGTTCCATCGGCTCACGCAGCGGGTCGATGGACGGATTCGTCACCTGAGAGGCGTTCAGCACCATCCGGTCCCACAGGTTCCGGTACGGCCGGTCGTTTCCCATTCCGGAGAGCAGTACCCCGCCGTCCTCCGCCTGCCTGTATATGCTCCGCATGGCGAAGGCGGTCCAGTTCGCGTGCGGCCGGAACTCGAGCTGCGACTGGTGTATCCTGATGGCACCCGTCGGACAGAGCGTGGCGCAGCGGTGGCACCCGACACACGAATCGCTGTTTGACGTCACATTGTCGTCCTCGGGGTCGTATTCGTGCACGTCGTTGGCGCACTGCCGCACGCACACCTGGCACTGGATACAACGCTCCGGGTCACGCTCGACCTTCAGCTCCGGTTCGACGAGCCATTTACGCAACGGCCTTCTCCTCGACGTCGGCGCCGCTCGCCTCGGTCTTCTTCAGACTGCCCACTACGGGAACGCCGCCCTCCGCGTGCCACACCCTGTCCGGCGACTCACACACGGTTCGGATGCCGGCCTCCTCGCTCGAGATGAGGAACCGGTCGTCCTTTCTGGCGGCGACCATCGGACGCAGCTTCGTCCGGTCGTTCAGCCCGAACATCCCTCCCGCGTGTCCCACGACGATGCTGAACGGCCCGTTGAGCAGCGCGCCCCCGTATACTATCCTTAGCGTCCTTGCCAGCTTCGCCTCGGCGGCATCCATTCTTTCTATCTGCGACCAGAACGGGGGCGCGAGCACCCTGCTCATCACCTCCAGGGGCAGCTCGTGCTTGCGCATCAGCAGGTCCACCAGGTACGCGATCACCTCGGTGTCCGTGTGGAGCGTACACCGGTAACCGAAATTCTCCAGATACCGGCGATTGATTCCATAGGAGGATATCTCCCCGTTGTGCACCACCGCCCAGTCCAGCAGGCCGAACGGATGCGCCCCGCCCCACCACCCGGTCGTGTTCGTCGGGAACCGCCCGTGCGCAAGCCACGTCCACGCCTCGTATTCGTCCAGCATGAAGAAGCGTCCTATATCCTCGGGGTATCCCACCCCCTTGAAGACGCCCATGTTCTTCCCGGAGCACATCACGAACGCGCCGTCCACGTTCTGGTTGATGTGCATCACCAGCCGCACGATGATATCTTCCTCCGTCTCGTCGTAGAACTGCTCGAACACGTGCTCCTTGAGATGGAGGAAGTACCGGTGCAGCATCGGGCGCGAACGGATTTTCTCCATCGGCCGCGTCGGGATGGTCTCCCGGTGAACGATCTCGCAGAGCTCCTTCAGGCACTTCCCGGCATGCTCCCGGCCGCTCTCGTGGTCGTACATCACGTGAAACGCGTACTCGTCCGCGTACTGCGGGTAGATGCCGTACGCGGCGAACCCTCCTCCGAGTCCGCTCGACCGTTCCTTCATGCTGCCGATCGAGCGGATGATATCCTCGCCGGAGAAGCGGTGACCTGCCTCGGACATGATGCCCGAGATGGCGCACCCGCTCATCTCCTTCTCGTCACGCGCAATATGTTCGGCCTTAGTCGCCATGCCTCTCCCGTCCGTTCAGCCGGCGGCCCCCGAAACGGCCATCTCTTTGCTTTCCTTCACCACTTCGAAAATCGGGGCCGGGACACGCTTGTGCACCGAATGCCCGATCATCCGCATCACCGTTCCCTGCAGGCCGGGCGCGGTATCCTTCGACCGACGGGACTCGATCGCTTCCAGCGTCCTGTCCAGATCCTCGTACGTCATTCCGAGCTCGCCCTCGTCGGTCTGACCGGCCCACAGGCCGGCGCTCGGCGGCTTCTCGATAATCCGGTCGGGTATCCCCAGCTCCCGCGCCAGCTGCCGCACCTGAGTCTTGTACAGCCCGCCGAGAGGCAGCAGGTCTACCCCTCCGTCCCCGTACTTCGTGAAGTACCCCAGCATCAGCTCCGTCCTGTTCCCCGTCCCCACCACCATGTACGAATGCATATTCGCCAGATAGTACAACGATGCCATCCGAAGCCGGGGCTTCAGGTTGGCCCGCACCTTCATCTCCGCGGACGGCAGCGCCTCGACGAACGACTCGAATGCCCCGTCCAGCCGGACCGTCACCGCCGCCAGATCGAGATGCGATACCGTGAGAAGCGCGTCCTCCTCGTCCCTCTGGTCCGACTCGCACGGCATGATCACGCCGAGCACATCGTTGCCCAGTGCCCGCGTGCACAGCGCCGCGGTGACGGCGGAATCTATCCCGCCGCTCAGGCCCACGACCGCCCCGCGGGCACACTGGCCCTTCACCGACTCTGCGATCCAATCGACCAGCTGATCGATAAGACTCGTCATCTTCATGACCCTCACTGCCCCGGTTAACTTACCAACTTGACCCCGTCCCTGATCCGCTACAGGATCGGCAGATACTTGGATATCTCGTACCCGCTCACGTGCGTCCGGTACCCGTCCCACTCGATCTTCTTGTTCTCGATGAACTTCTCGAATATGTGGTCTCCCAGCGCCTCACGCACCAGCTCGCTCTTCTCCGTCTCGGCAATCGCCTCGGCGAGGCTCCCCGGAAGCGACTCGATGCCCCGCTCCTTCCGTTCCGCCTCCGTCATCTCGAAGATATCCTCCTCGATCGGATCGGGCAGGTCGTACCTCTCCTCGATCCCGGCCAGGCCGGCAGCGAGCATCACGGAGAATGCGAGATACGGGTTTGCCGCCGGGTCCGGGCACCGGAACTCCGCGCGCGTCGCCTTCTCCTTGCCGGGCTTGTACATCGGCACGCGGATCATCGCCGACCGGTTCCGCCGCGCCCACGTGATGTAGACCGGCGCCTCGTAGCCGGGGACCAGCCGCTTA
>CAYMFW010000042.1:0-29918 GCA_964389785.1 uncultured Planctomycetota bacterium | reverse complement strand
ACCGTCATTATTCTTCTGTTCAGTCTTCTGGGCTTTCTCGCGTCTTCCAGCGTGATGTGTGAGATGCTGGTGAACTACAGGCTGCAGCTTGCAGTCGCGTCCATCATCGTGTTCATCTTCTTCATAGTCACCAGGTCCTGGATATGGGTGCTGGTGGGGGCGGTGCCGCTGTTCCTCAATCTGCTGGACGTCGCGCCGTGCTACGCGCTGGGCCGCGCGGTGGAGAGGGGGGAGGACTACAAGTCGGTTTCGTTCTACATCGTCAACGTGAAGCTGAAGAACGAGCAGATCGACGAGATCATCGGGAGGATCGAGCTGGAGGATGCCGACGTGGTGTTCCTCCAGGAGATCACCGATCAGTGGCAGGTGCTGCTGGGAGAACAGCTGAGGAAGACCTATCCGAGTTTCTCCATGTACCCGGACGAAGACGGGTACGGCAGGGCGCTGCTGAGCAAGCTGCCGCTGTTCGACGCCGGGATCATCGAGCTGGGAGAGGACGCGTCGCCGTGTCTCGTGGCGAAGACGAAGGTACTCGACCAGACACTCACGATGTTCGGCGTCCAGCTGACCTCCGCCACCAGCGGGGAACGGCAGGCCGCCAGGAACGAACAGCTGGAAGAGCTCGCCGAGCACGTCAAGAAGACGGAGGGCCTGGTGATGGTGCTGGGCAGCATCAGCGCGAGCACGTGGTCGCCGGCGATGAAGGCGTTCGAGAAGGACACCGGTCTCATCGACGCCAGGAAGGGGTACGGCGTCCAGCCGACGTGGCCCTCGTACCTGCCTCTCCTGCAGATACCCATCGACCACTGCCTGCTGAGCGAGGGAATCGTCGCGAAATCAGTGCGCCGCGGCTCCGCCTGCGGCTCCGATCACTTTCCTCTCTACGTGGAGGTGGTGGTCTCCAACTCGGAGGCGCTGGATCGCATCCGGTAAGACGGTGGGCTGTTCCCAGTCTATCTGTGGCTGAGGCAGTGGAGGTGGGGCCGCAGCACCTTGTTCGGCTCGCCGCTTCCGTCGTAGAAGTTGCAGATGATCGGCACGCCCTTCTCGTCCTCTATCCGGGCGAAGATTGACGTGGTCGTGGTGCCCGGCATGCAGAAGGTGGGGGACGCGTTGACGACGGCGTCCACCCCTTCCCTCTCTATGTAGATCAGCGCGCGCCCGACGGTGAGAATCGCCTCTCCTTCGAACTCGATGGGTATGTATTTCCGGCCCGCCTCGATGATCTCGTCGATCTTCGGCTCCGGCCGGTCGTGGATGATGTCCTTCGCGATGTCGTACAGCCCGTGCTCCACGTGGTTGAAGTAGAACTCCTGCAGCCAGTTCTTCACCCGTCCCAGCGCCTCCTTCACCGTCCTCTCCCGGCGGAACCGGTGCATGTAGGACGTGTAGAAGATCCACTCCGCGATGGATGTCTTCAGCGCCTCGCCGCCGTAGCTCTCGATGGCGCGCGCGACATGCTGATTGATGAAATCGTCGTTTCGCACGTAGATCTCGCCGACGATGCCCACCTTCGGCTTTTGGCCGTTCGTCGTCTCCACCGCCTTGAAGAGCCGCACCGCCTCCATCATCGCCTCGCGTACCCCGTGGCCCCTCTGCCGGAAGCTCTCCTGCAGGAGCGCGATGGATTCCTCCAGCGCGTTGTCCGCGGCGCCGGGGGAGGTCTCGTACGGCCGGATCTTCAGCAGTATCTTGGTGAGGATGTCCCCTGCCACGATGCCGTGCCACAGCGTCATCCTCAGCCGCCGCGACAGTCCCAGGTACGCGTCTTCGGACGACGGGGAGACGATCTGCACGTCGTGCCATCCCTTCCGTTCGAACACGATACGGTCCAGGGTGGTGTACTGTCCGAACCGGCACGGGCCGTGCGCGGTCGGCATGAACAGCGCCACCTCGGAGGGCTTCAGCCCCCGCTCCTCCACCGTCTTGATGAAGCTTCCCAGCGTGGACGGGCACGGCACGCACTCGCTTCCCAGCACGTGCTTGTAGCCGATGTCCAGCGTCTCCTCGTCCTCCCGCAGCACCTCCGCCTTGAACCCGACGCCTTCGAAGGCCGCCGTGAAGAAGTGCACCGCGATCGGATCCATCGGCGGGAAGAATATGGTGCGGTTGCGCTCTATCTCCCCGTACTTCTTTATCGGGCGGGGCTCGCGGCGCTTCGTCGGCTTCCACGACCGGAACGACTCGAACGCCGCCTCCACCCGGGTGACGTATCCGGCGTCCGCGCCGTGCGCGTCGAACTGCACCACCAGGAACGGCTTGCGCCGCTCGTTCATGATCTCCTTGAAGTAGGTGATGATGTACGAGTCCGGCCCGCAGCAGAAGTTGGTGAACAGGATCGCGAACAGGTTGTCGGAGTCGGCCACCGTCCTGGCGGTTCGCACGATGGACTGGCCGTAGTTCCAGAACATGTTCTTCCAGCGCTCCTCCAGCTTGCCCTCCTGGATGAAGTCCATCGGTATCGTGGTGACGCCCATGTCGGCGATCTTCTCGGGCAGGTTCACGTCCAGGCCCGGGTCGTTGACGTTGTACGGGCGGCCCATGACGACGATGCCCATCTCGCCCAGCTCCTTCAGCTCGTCGGCGATCTTCCTGCCCTCTTCCTTCAGCCGCCGGTCAAACTCTCTCTGCGCCTTCAGTCCCTTGCGGAGGGCCGATTGGATCTTCAGCAGGCTCGCGCCGGTGGCTTCCCGGAGCCCGTCCCGCAGCGCCCGGGACATGTGGTCGATGCCGCGCGGGAATTCCACCGCCGGCGACACGATCGGGATCTTCGATCCGGTGACCACCTCCGTGGCCCTCATCACCGACGGAAAGCTCTGTACGAACGGGCAGAAATGGCTGTCGCTGAACGACGTTCGGGACGTGGCCCGTATCATGTGCGGCAGGAAGATGAAATCGGCGCCGCTCTCCATCAGCTCCGCGATGTGTCCGTGACCCGCGATGATAGGCGCACAGAATTCCGCCTGCGAGTAGTGGAGGCCCTGCTTCAGGGTTTCCTCCGACGTGGTTCTGGTGAGGATCACCTTGCCGCCCAGCTCCCGCAGGAACGTTCCCCACAGCGGCAGGTACCCGTAGGAGGTGAGACTCATCGGCATCCCGGCGATGAACTTCGGGGTGGCCGGGTCCATCCCGGCCAGGTGGTGAAGCAGCTTCCGGCGCACCCGGAACGCGTCGTAGTGGGGGTTGCGGGTGTCGGAGCGCGTCGTCTCCTCGTATTCCTTGCCGCACTTCATGCCCCAGCCGACCTTTTCGCCCTCCACGTCTATCACCGTCAGCTCGCACTCGTTGCGGCAGACGGTGCACTTCTCATTCGTCGTTTGTATCTTGGCGTCCGCGAAATCCAGTCCGCGGAATGTGGAACTCGACACCCCGCGGTCCAGCAGGAGAAGCGCGGTGCCGTACGCGCCGGTCATGTGGCAGAACGGCGACACGATGATCGGTTTACCCAGCGTCTGCTCGAACGCCGCCACCAGCGCCTTGTTCCGCGCGGTGGCGCCCTGGAAGTACACCCGTTCTCCTATGTGCTGGCCGGACACAATCTTGTTCAGGTAGTTCTCGCACACCGAGTACAGCACGGCGGCGGCCACCTCCTTCTTGCTCCAGCCCTCGGCCAGCAGCACGTCCAGGTCACGCTCCATGAACACGGTGCAGCGGTCGGACGTCCTGGGCGGCGCGGTGCCCAGCACCATGTCCCCGTAGTCCCATATGGAGATGTCCAGCCGCTTGGCCTGTTCCTCTATGAACGATCCGGTCCCGGCGGCGCAAACGTAGTTCATCACCGAGTTGTAAACCACCCCGCCGTTCAGCTGGGTGAACTTGGAGTCCTGCCCGCCGATCTCCAGGATGGTATCGACCTCGGGGTCCAGGTGCACCGCGGCCCGCGCGTGGGACGTGATTTCGTTCATCTCCAGGTCCGCCCTGATCACCTTCTTGATGAGCTTCCGTCCGGAGCCGGTGGTGCCGACGCTCATGATATTCAGGTCGAACCCGAATCTCTGCATCTCCTCCCGGACCGCCTTCAGGAGGAGCTGGGTGGCGCCGATGGGGTCGCCCGCCGTCTTGCGGTACGCGATGAGAAGCGGCTCCCGGTTTCGCGTTACGAGGGCGCACTTGGTGGAGGTGGAGCCGATATCGATCCCGAGCACCGCATCGTAGCATTTCCTCTCCGGCTGGTGGGTCAGCGCCACCTCGGTCTGGTCATCGTTCATCCGGGAATCGAAGAAATCGAAATCGGGGTACGTGCTCTTCGTCAGCGCGAGCGGCGGCCTGCGGAGCCGTCCCACCTGCGCGGTCTCCGCCTTGCACACGCTCGCCAGCGGCGACCTTGCCCTCTCGGTGGCGGCGTAGCAGGCGGCGCCCACCGCGCCGACCAGCTCCGGGTTGTCCGGCACGTCCACCGGGGAGCCGAGCTTCCTCTCGACGTACTTGATGATCTCGGAGCTCTTCGCCACTCCGCCGACCACCACCGTGGGGCCGGAGATCGAACGGCCCTTCAGCAGTGCGTCCATCGTGCTCTCGGCCATGCCGCGGCAGATGCCCGCCGAGATGTCCTCCCGGCCGTAGCCCGCCTGCTGGAGGTGGATGATGTCCGTCTTTGCGAACACCGCGCATCTGGTGGCCACCGACGGGCAGCTCTTCGCGTTCCGCGCCAGCTCGTGAAGCCCTTCGGGCGTGGTGCCCAGCCGGAGCGCCTGCTGTTCCAGGAACGCCCCGGTGCCGGAGGCGCACGCGGTGTTGGCGGTGTGGCGCAGGTACTCGCCCTTTTCGTTGAGGATTATCAGGTAGAAGCTTCCCGCTCCTATGTAGATGACGTTGCGGACGTCCGGATACAGCCGTTTCGCGCCGTACAACAGCGAGACCGTGGGGTCGAGCGACGGCCCGGCGTTCTCTATCTGGTCCGATCCGTTGCCGGTCTTGGCGGCGTAGGCGATGTCGTCCGCGCCGAGATCCGCGACCACGTCGCGGACCGTCTCGACGATGTTGCCCTCGTGCTTGCGGTAGTCGTGACGGATCACCCGTCCTTCCGAATCGACCACCGCCGCCGACACGTACACCGACCCGATGTCGATGCCCAGCGAGCACACCCCCGCCTCGACCGGCTCGGTGTCCGGCTCGGTGTCGGATCTTGAGCTTGCAGTTTGCCCCGCAGGGGTGGCTTCACGCCGCCCTTCCGCTTCTCTCATTTTTCTCTCCATCCTATCCTTCTCCCAGCCGCTCGACGATATTCTCTCTCATCAGCGCCGCCGGCGCCTTCTCTCCGGTCCACAGCTCGAACTGGAGTACCGCCTGGTTGACGAACATGTCGAGCCCGCTCGCGGTGGGGATGCCGAGCTCCTTCGCTTCGGACAGGAGCATTGTGACAGGGGGGTTGTATACCGCATCGAACACCAATGAAGCCCTCTCCAGGGCCCTTCGGGACACGGGCGAGGCATTCGCGTTAGGGTGCATGCCAATCGGAGTCGCGTTCATGATGACGCTGCACTCGATGTCTTCCCGCTTCTCCCACGGAGCGGAACGAGCGCCTATCTCTTCCGCGAGCTGCTCGGCCTTCTCCGCTATACCATCTGTTATCGTGATTTGCCCCCCTCTATCTTTAATCCCGAGGGCGATCGCCCTTCCGGCGCCGCCGGCCCCCAGCAGGAGGCACTGCGCTCCCTTCAGGGTTTTCATATCCGTTCCCGCCATCGCGGCGTCGATCGCGTCCAGCGCAGCGGGAATGTCCGTGTTGTAGCCGCAGAGTCTCCCTCCGTGGACCGCCACCGTGTTCATCGCGCCGGCCTTCTTCACGTACTCGTCCGTCTCGTCCATCGCCTCCATCACCGCGACCTTGTGGGGAATGGTCACGCTGAACCCCCCGGCGCGGAACCGCTTCACGAATTCCCTCACGAACACGGCCGGGTCGCCGGTTACCAGGAGCGGCAGGTACACCGCGTCGATGCCCAGTTCCGCGAAGGCGCTGTTGTGTATCACCGGGCTCATGCTGTGGCCTACCGGGTTCGCGATGACGCCGAACACCTTCGTTTCCCGGGTGACGGTCGGCACCCGGTACAGCCTGCGCATCTCCTCCAGTGTAAACTGGCCCGGCGCGGTGCGGGTCTCCTCCGACGCCGCGGCGTACGTCCACGCGGAGCCGCACGCCGGAGCCAGCAGCCTGCTTATCGCGCCGGCCTCTCCCATGCAGAAAGCGACGGTCGGCGTACTCCTGTCGTTCAACAGGTCCAGTATCCTGAAGTTGTCCGATATGTCCCGCGCCTTCGTCACGATCTTGATGACGTCACCCTTCGGCTTCATCTCCTCACGCCAGGTCACGATGTCGTCGGGAGTGGAGCGGAAGTCGTGGCGGGAGACGATGACGGTCGCGTGTCCCTTCCTGGCGAGCTTACCCGCGCTGTCCCATTCGATATCGACGTAGTCCGCCCCGAGGTCCATCGCCTTCTCCAGGCTGCGGAGCCGTTCCTCCTCGCCTCCCTGATTCCTGCCGCCCTCCCTCTTCGGGCGGTTGGTGACGATGACGGGCGGGCGCTCCCCGGCCAGCAGCTTGGGCAGGTCGGGCTTGGCTATCAGGTCGAGCCGCAGCTCCACCATATCGGCCCCGCACTCGAGCAGCAGGTCCCTGGCCTCGCGTGAGGATACGTTTCCTATCGATGCGCATATCATAGCCCGGAAATAGTATCAGAAAACGCCCCCGGACGCCATTTTTGGCGGGGCAGGACCGGGGGAAGGAGTCCCTTCTCGCTCATTCTCAGCGCCCATCAATCGAATGGGGCGCCTCCCCCTCGACGGGGCTCGGGGCCCTGAGCTTGCCGAAGGGCGGGGCAAGGTTCGGCCGGCCAAGGTAAAGTCCGCCTGTCGGCGGACTTGCCGACCGAACGTGGAATCCGCTCGAAGAAACTCCTTCCCTCGGTCCGCTGCCGGCTCCCAGTCCGGCCAGTCGTATTGCCTTCACGGGTGACATGGTGTAGAGTGACTTCCCCGTTCTTCACATACAATCTGGAGGATCTATGCGGAAAGTACGTGTGACCGGTGAGTTGTTCCAGGGAGCAGTTTCTCTGGAGGAGGGTGACGGCTGGATCAAGCCGTACCGTCTTCCGCACGATCAGCTCGGCCTCTTTCCGCCGGATGGCTGTCTTCCCGCCAAGGCGGGAAGCTGCGCCGGCATCCGGCTGAGATTCGAGACTGACTCGACGACCGCCGGTGTCGAGGTTCTTCCCCAGGACAACGAGCGGCCGTTCGATCTGGTGATATCCGGCGAGCTGGCCGGAACGACCTCGCTCGACGCGAAGAAGAAGGCGGTGCTCTTCGAGAAGCTTCCCGAGGGGGACAAGACGGTCGAGATATGGTTTCCCCAGGGCTTGGGGGTCACCGTGGTCAATCTGCTGCTCGACGCCGATGCGTCGCTGACGGTGAAGGAGGACGATCGTCCGAAGTGGGTGACGTACGGAAGCTCCATTACCCATTGCGGTGGCGCGCACAGCCCGTCGCGCACCTGGCCGGGTCTGGCGTCGCGCCTGAAGAACGTGAACCTTACCTGCCTCGGCTTCGGCGGTGACTGCCATATAGACCCGATGGTGGGTCGCGTCATCCGCGACCTGCCGGCCGACCTGATCTCCCTGAAGCTCGGTATCAACGTGCTTGGCGGCATGTCGCTGTCGCCCCGGACGTTCCGGCCGGCGATCATTGGAATGGTGAAGACGATCCGGGACACCCGTCCGGACGTGCCGATCGCGGTGCTGTCGTCCATCATCTCCCCGCCGAGGGAGGAATCGGAGACCGCGGTGGGCTTTTGCCTGTCGAAGATGCGCCTTGAGGTGGAGGACGCGGTGAAGCGGCTGCAGGACGCGGGGGATGAACACCTCCGCTGCTTCGACGGCAGGCTGCTGCTGGATGCGGAGGACGCGGATGCCTGCCTGCTGGAGGACGGGGTGCATCCGAACGCACATGGGTACGAGCTGATGGGACAGCGTTTCGCGGAGCGCGTCCTCGCGGAGTACGGGTACTGATATGAATAACATTCGC
Source organism: uncultured Planctomycetota bacterium (assembly GCA_964389785.1). Classification (GTDB taxonomy): domain Bacteria; phylum Planctomycetota; class CAYMFW01; order CAYMFW01; family CAYMFW01; genus CAYMFW01. The sequence continues at coordinate 21,902 of CAYMFW010000042.1, read as the reverse complement.
GACTACCTCTGCCGCGAGGCCGGGAAGCTGACCGACGGGGCGGGGAAACGATTCTCGACGAAGGACGAGCTTCTGGCCGCGGCGCCGGACCTGCGTGCGAGGTACTTCGAGATGATGGGGATCGGCGACCTTCCCGCGCCCGCGGACCGGCCGCCGCTGAACGTAACGGTGACCGGTACCACGGAGCGGGATGGATTTACCGTCGAGCGCCTCCACTATCAATCACTGCCGCGGCTGTACGTCTCCGCCAACCTCTTCGTACCGAAGAATCTGAACGGTCCGGCGCCGGCGGTGATATACGTATGCGGGCATTCGCCGATACAGAAGCTGCATTTCCAGCACCACGGCAGGCGATGGGCGGAGCTCGGCTTCGTCTGTCTGGTGGTTGACACCATCCAGTACGGCGAGATAAAGGGATTCCATCACGGCTGCTACATCAAGGGCTGGTTCCAGTGGTACTCGCGCGGCTACACGCCGGCCGGGGTCGAACTGTTGAACGGGATACGAGGGGTGGACCTGCTCTGCGCGCGCGACGAGGTGGACGCGGAGCGGATCGGCGTTACCGGCATATCCGGCGGCGGCGCGATGAGCTGGTGGCTCGGGGCCGCCGACGAGCGGATGAAGGTGGTGGCGCCGGTATGCGGCACCGGTACGATGCGGTCGCACCTGGCCGAGCGGACGCTGGACGGGCACTGCGACTGCATGTACTTCATAAACTACTACGGGTGGGACCTGGCTGACCTGGGGGCGCTGGTCGCGCCGCGGCCGCTCCTCATCGGCGCGGCCGACCGGGACGGCATCTACTCCATCGCGTCCATCCGGGAATGCTACGAGCGGGCGAAGGCGGCTTACGATCTCCTCGGCGTGCCGGAGAACATACGGCTCGTCGAGACGCCGGGTCCGCACTCGTACCACGCGAGATCCCGCCAGGCGATATTCTCGCTCTTTCTGAAGGAGCTGTGCGGTAAGAACTTGCCGCCGGAGGAGATAAAGGACGTGGACGAGGAGGGCAAGATTCCCGACGAGGAACTGCTGGTCTACACCGGCGGCCCGCCGCCTGACGAACGGACCGGCTCCATCCACGACACGTTCGTTCCGACGGCCTTACCTCCCGACATCCCGGACGCGGCGGCGCTGAAGAAGGAGCGGACGCGGGTGGTTGAGGCGCTGAAGAAGACGACGTTCAACCACTTCCCGAACGAACGGTGTTCCCTGGACATGCAGGTCGGCTTCGAGTTCGCCACGGGGGACTCGACGGGAAAGCGCATCTCCTTCGCGCCCGAGGAGGGCTGGCGTCTGAGCGGCAGGATCCTGACGCACAACGACATCAAAGACAGGAAGAGCCCGGTCGCCGTGGTGCTGTGGGGGACGGACCCGAACCGGATCGTTGCCAAGCACATCTGGGGCGGGATGGACCCGGCGTGCCGGCGGCTGGAATTCGAGCCGCGGGGGACGGGCGAGACGTCCTGGGGCAGGGAGCTCTGCTGGCACGTGCGCCGCGGCGCCGCGGTGACGGGAAGAACCGTGGCGTCGATGAGGGTCTACGACACGCTCCGGGCGATAGAGCTCGCCCGGTCCCTTCCCGAATGCGACGGCACGATTATGCTGGCCGGGCAGGGGGAGATGGCCGCGATCGCGCTCTACGCCGCGCTCCTGGACGGCGACGTGAAGTCGGTGATGCTTGTCGGGCCGCCGGCGACGCATAACATACGGTCGGACCCGGACGGCGCCGGCGACGCGCTCGAGATGCTCGGAGTGCTGCGCTATACGGACCTCGAAATCACCGCCGGGCTTCTCTATCCCACGGAGCTCGTCTTCTGGCTGGAGTGGTCGCAATCGTATACGTGGACGGAAGAGCTGTACGCCCGGCTCGGACCGCCGGGCCGGATCATGCACATACGGAAGATGGAAATGTGGAGGTCACGTGCGGCAGAGTGAGGTCTCTTCGCTCATTCTCGGCGCCCATCGATGCGGAAATGGGCGCCTCCGGGGATGGGCGCCTGCACGAAAGTGGACAACTGAGGAGGACTTGGAATGAAGATCTACATAATGACCGACATGGAAGGCGCGAGCGGCATCCGCTACATGACGGAGTGTCAGACCGACGGACCGATGTTCGAGCCCGCCCGGAAGTACCTGATGGGGGACGTGAACGCCGCGGTGGCCGGCTGTTTCGACGGCGGCGCCGACGAGGTGGTCGTCAACGACGGGCACGGAGGCGGCCAGGTGTTCGATATCGAGAAGATGGACCCCCGGGCGTCGTACGAAACCGAGGGTGGCGGACGGCATCCGCTGCCCGGCCTGGACGAAACGTTCGACGGGTTGATGGTGGTGGGGGCGCACGCGATGGCGGGCACGTCGAACGCGTTCCTGGACCACACGCAGAGCAGCGCCACCTGGCACGACTACTGGATAAACGGGGAGAAGTACGGCGAGATCGGGCAGTGGACCGCGGTGGCCGGCCACTTCAACGTGCCTCTGCTGTTCGCCGCGGGAGACCGGGCGGCGTGCGAGGAGGTGGAGCGGCAGTTCCCTGGGGCGCTCACCGTGTCGGTGAAGGAGGCGATATCCCGCAACAAGGCCCGGATCACGCTGCCGCCCGAGCGGGCCCACCAGGCGATCCGCGAGGGCGTCAGGGAGGCACTGGCGCTGGTCGGGACGCTGAAGCCGTGGAAGCTGGAAGCGCCCATCGAGATAAAGCTGGAGTTCAACCGGTCGGATTTCGCGGACAACGTCGCCCATCACGCCGGCGTGGATCGTGTGGACGCCCGCACGGTGAAGAAAACGGTCCGGCACGGCTACGAGGTGATGTCCTTCTGATCCTGCGGCCGGCCTTCCCTTGACGGAGCCCGTTTCTCGGGTATAGTTATCTGTATGTCGAGACGGGCCTTCTCTCTGGTCGAGCTGCTGGTGGTGGTGGCCATCGTGGCCCTGCTGGCGGCCCTCATCCTTCCGGGCCTCGCGCGGGCCCGCGAGTACGCCTACTTCACCTCCTGCAAGAGCAGCCTCCGTCAGATCGGCATCGGCATCCTGTGCTTCGCGTCGGACCACAAGGGGCAGACCCCCGAGGGGAACGACCGGTGTACCGACGACAGGGCGTGCGGGGCGATCATCACCCGCGCGCTGGGGCTCCAGCAGAGGGGCGGCGGGACCTGGACGGGGGCGTACACGACGATGAGCACCAATTCACCCACCAGCTTTCTGCTTCGGAAGATCTACTCGGACCAGATGCCCGGCAACGGGGACGCGAACTCCAGATCGGCGTGGGAGCCGGTCGAGGAGGTGGGCGGGGACGGCTCCGGATTCGTCAACGGCTATCTCGCCCGGCCCCGGATGCCCGGCAAGTACATTCCCATCGAGCTGATGTGGGACCCCATCACCAAGGTGCGGGGATGGGGTCCGTGGGGAAGCACCGGGACGCTTACCCCGCTGACGTACAATCCCAGCGGCCCGGGACCCACGTACGACTACTACTACTACGCGGATACGGAGCGGCACAGAGACTTCCTGACCAGGAAGAACGGGGTGTACGGATACACCTGGTTCCTGTTCACGTCGGGATGCCAGGACGTGAACGGCGAGGTGCTCACCCCGCTGCACGTGTTCAAGAAGTACGGCGGCACGTGCAACAGCCCCGGCGGGGAGACGAAACGGGATAACACCAGGTTCAAGAATCCGCATGCCGGCCACAAGGGGTCGATATGGCTCGCGGCGTGCGTGACGCCGATCATACACAAGTCCGAGAATCCGGCCGGAGACAACGAGCGTCACATGAAGTCGCATTTCGGGCACCGCCAGATGCGGCCGGACTGGAGATACAACGTGGTGCATCTGGACGGCCACGTGCACGATCAGGCCTACCGGTACGTGACCATTCCGTATCACCGGCAGTGGGGCGGGTTCAACGCGACGTGGATAGACGGCAACCAGAAGTCCCTTCCGTACGGCTGGCAGTGGGTGCAGACGGGCGGTTCCAACAACAGCAATACGTCGCTCTACGGCCACATGCTGATGCCCGGCTTCGAGGGCGCGTACGACGAGAACTGACGGGAGCCGTTACGCCCTGCCGAACAGGAAGTACTCCATCAGCTCGTGGCCCGGTTCGATGATGAGCTCGGACTCGTCGGCTTCCTTCTCGTTGAACACCTCGTGGCGCGTCACGGCCACGTTCGAGCCGCACAGCGCGAAGGGCACCGGGTCGGCCGTGTGGGTCCTGACCTCGATCGGGGTGGGGTGGTCCGGCAGGACCATCATGCGGAAGTTCTCCTCCTCGGAGAGCCGCGCCAGCAGCGGGCCGACGATGTAGGCGTCCACCTTGTGTATCGCTTCTATCTTTGACTCCACGCTCGCCGCGTGACCGGCCTCGTCCGTCGCCTCCACGTGCACCAGCACCAGGTCGTAGGCGGATACCGCCTGCACCGCGGCTTCCCCCTTACCCTCGTAGTTGGTGTCCAGCCCCCCGGTGGCGCCCTCCACCCTTATCCGGTCCCAGCCGATGATCTTCGCGAGGCCGTTCACCAGGTCGACCGCGGATATGGCCGCGGCATTCACGTTGAAGCGCTCCCGGAAGGACGGCATGCGCGGCTTGCGCCCCATGCCCCAGAGCCAGATCATGCTGGCGGGGTTCTCGTCCAGGTCCAACCGGACCCGGTTCAACTCGTGTTCCGAGAAGAGCACCCGCGCCCGGTCCATCAGGTCCGTCAGCAGCTTCGCGTCCTTGCCGCGGGGGTAGTGGGGCTCTATCTCTTCGCCGAGGATGTCGTGGGGGGGAGTGCATTCCACCTGCATCGAGCCGGCGCCCTTCACCAGCATGATGTGCCGGTAGCCGGTGCCCAGGTGGAACGATATCGTATCCGACCCGAGCTTCTCGTTGAGGGTGTCTATCAGTACCTGGGCTTCCTTGGAGGTGATCTGGCCCGCGCTGTAATCCGCCATCTGCTCGTCACTTATCGTGACCAGGTTGCAGCGGAATACCGCGTCCGCTTCGCCAATCTCGATACCCAGGTTGGCCGCCTCCAGGGCCGCCCGTCCCGGGTGGTACTTGTCCGGATCGTAGCCGACGATGGACATCATCGCGATGTCGCTTCCCGGCGCGTGGCCGTCCGGCACCGTCCTGACCCGGCCCAGCCGTCCCATGCTGACCACCCTGTCCATGTTGGCGGTGTCGGCCAGCTCGAGCGGGGTCCTGCCGTCGAGGTTCGCGATCGGCCTGTCCGCCATCCCGTCCGGAATGACTATCCCGTACTTCATTACTGTTCCACCCTCATATAGAGGCACGGTTCCCTGACGATATCCTGACCGTCTATCTCCGCCACGGCCGCGCGCATGTCGCGCTCGCGGGCGTGGTGGGTCATCATCACTATCGGCACCGCCTTCACCACGTCGCGCTCCATCTGGATCACCGATGCGATGCTTATGTCGTTCTTTCCGAGGATGCCTGAGATGGTCGAGAGCACACCGGGCTTGTCGTCCACCATGATGCGAGCGTAGTAACGGGTCTCGATATCGTCCATCCCGACCGGTTCCTTTCGCTCGACGTTCTCCGAGAACGCCTTCAGGTGTTCGAACGTGGCGGCCGCCCTGCCGAGCGCCACGTCCACCAGATCGGACACCACCGCGCCCGCGGTAGGCATCTGCCCCGCGCCCTTCCCGTGGAGCATCACCGTGCCGGCCGCATCGCCCGTGATGCAGACCGCGTTGAGCGAGCCGTCCGCAAAGGTGAGCGGATGGTCTTTCGGGAGCAGGGCGGGATGGACCCGCACGTCCAGCTTCTCCTCGTTCCGCGCGACCGCGAGCAGCTTGATAACGTAGCCGAACTCCTGCGCGTAATGGATATCCTGGGGGGTGATGCGGGTGATGCCCTCGGTGTAAACCGTTTCGAAATCGAATGCTGCGCCGAACGCCAGGCGTGACAGGATCGCTATCTTGTGGGCGGAATCCACCCCTTCCACGTCCAGTGTCGGGTCGGTCTCCGCGTATCCCCTTCTCTGCGCCTCTTCGAGCGCGTCCTCGTAGGTCCATCCCTCTCGGGACATCTTGGTCAGCACGTAGTTCGACGTGCCGTTCACTATCCCGAGCAGGGACGTCACCCGGTTGGACGCGAAGCCGTCCCGGAGCGACGCGATCACCGGCACGCCCGCGCAGACGGCCGCCTCGAACGCCATGCAGGTGCCGCTCTTCCGGGCGACGGCGAAGAGATCCGAGCCGCGCGTCGCGATGAGGGCCTTGTTGGCGGTCACCACCGGCTTGCCGGCCTCCAGCGCCTTGCGGGTGATGTCGTACGCGGCGTCGGTCCCGCCGATCAGCTCCACGACGATGTCGGACGCGGCGATCGCCTCATCGGCGCTCCGCAGTATCTTCGCGCCCTCCGCCTCGGCTTCCTTGCGCCGGCCGGCGTCCGTGTCGCACACGCCCGCCAGCTCCAGCTCCACGCCGGTGGCGTCGAGGATCTTGCCGGCCCGCTCCTTCAGTATCTTCACGACACCGGAACCGACCGTGCCGAATCCTATCAGGCCGATCCTGGCCTTGTTCATGAGGTCCCGCCTTCGTCTTCCGTGATCTCCAGGAACGCGTCCTCCAGCTTCGCGTCTTTCGACTTCCTCAGCTCGTCGGGGGTCGCGTCGGCAATGAGCCTGCCTTTGAGTATTATACCTATTCTGTCGGCAGTTTCATCAGCGATGGATATCATATGAGTCGACATAAATACGGTCGCTCCTTGAGCGGCACGTTCCTTCAGCAGGTCCTTTACCGTCCTGGAGCTCCTGGGGTCGAGGCCGACGAGCGGCTCGTCCACCACGATGACGTCCGGATCGTGCATCAGGGCGGATGAGATGACGAATCTCTGTTTCATCCCGTGAGAGTAGCTCTCGATCATGCCGTCTATGTAGTCGTGCGTCTCGAAGATGTCGGCGTACTTCCGGATCTGGGCCTCGCAGGTGTTCTCGTCCATGCCGTACATGCTTCCGACGAAATGCAGGAACTCGCGGCCGGACAGCTTGTCGTACAGCCACGGATGGTCCGGCACGTAGCTGACCCGCCGCTTCAGTTCCTCGTACTGCTTCTCGACGTCGAGCCCGCACACGGTGACGGCACCGGACGTCGGCTTGAGAAGGCCGACGATGATCTTTGCGGTGGTCGTCTTGCCCGCGCCGTTGGGGCCCAGAAACGCGAAGACGGTGCCGGCGGGGATGTCCAGGTTCAGGTCGGAGACGGCCGCCTTACCGTCATACGACTTGCAGAGATTCTCGATGTGGATCATGCAGCCTACACGACATCCTTCAGAATGTGTCCCAGCTTCTCCTTCTTCGTCTTCAGGTATTCCTTGTTGTCCGCCGTCGGCTCGATCTCGATGGGGACCCGCTCGACGATGGACAGGCCGTAGCCCTCCAGACCCACCACCTTCCGGGGGTTGTTCGTCAGCAGCCTTATCCGCGACAGTCCCAGGTCCGCCAGTATCTGGGCGCCGGTGCCGTAATCGCGCAGGTCGTCCCTGTAACCCAGCTTCTCGTTGGCGTCCACCGTATCCAGCCCCTCGTTTTGCTGCAGCGCGTACGCCTTCAGTTTGGCCTCCAGGCCGATCCCGCGGCCCTCCTGCCGCATGTAGAGCACCACGCCTCGTCCGGCCTCCGCGATCATGCTCATGGACCTGTGGAGCTGGCTTCCGCAGTCGCACCGGAGGGACTCGAATACGTCCCCGGTGAGGCATTCGGAATGGACCCGGACGAGCACCGGCTCGTCCACCGGAGTGCCGTCCGCGGGTATGCCGGCGCACATCACGATGTGCAGGTACTCGTCCACCAGCGACTTGTACAGGTGCAGGTCGAATTTCCCGAAGCGGGTCGGCAGCTTGCACGAGACCACCCGCTCGATCAGCTTGTCGTGGTGCCTGCGGTACCGGATGATGTCCTCGATGGAGCACATCTTAAGATCGTGCGCGGCGGCGAACTTCTCCAGGTCCGGCATCCGGGCCATAGAGCCGTCGTCGTTCATTATCTCGCATATCACGCCCGCCGGCTTCATGCCGGCGATCCGGGTGAGGTCCACCGCGCCCTCGGTCTGACCGGCGCGGACCAGCACCCCTCCCTCGGACGCGGTCAGCGGGAACACGTGGCCGGGCCGCGCGAGGTCCTCCGGCTTCGTTCCGTCCTCGATCGCTTTCAGCATCGTTACCGAACGGTCCGAAGCGGAGATGCCGGTGGTCGTCCCTTCCCTCGCGTCTATGGATACGGTGAAGGCGGTGCCGAGCTTGGCCGTGTTGTCCTTCGTCATGGGGGAGAGGTCCAGCCTGCCCGCCAGCTCCGGGGTGATCGCCAGGCACACCAGTCCCCTGCCGTGCTTGGTCATGAAGTTGACCGCCTCGGGCGTGGCCTTCTCGGCCGCGATAAGCAGGTCGCCCTCGTTCTCCCGGCCCGGGTCGTCCACCAGGATGACCATGCGCCCCTGCCGCAGCTCTTCGATTATCTCCTGTATGTGACTCAGCATCCCGCCATTGTACGCGAATTCGGATACCCAGACAACGGTATCAGGTCGTGATACTTGCCTTGTCGCTTTCCCGAGGGCATAATCCGGGTTCCTGTTCACGAAACGAAGAGATGCAAGGAGTGGCCCCGGGCATCACAATGGACATCATGCAGCGCCTCGCGGACAAAGCCCGCGAGAATCCAAAAAAGATCGTTCTTCCCGAAGGTCATGACCCCCGTGTGGTCGAGGCGGCATCGCTGTTGAAACAGAGAGGGATCGCGGAGCCGATCCTGCTCGAGGGTGCGCGCGACAGGGCCGACGATTACGCGAAGGCCTACGCGGAGATGCGAGCCGCCGACGGCGTGTCGGAAAAGGTGGCCGCCCGCCTCATGAAGAAGCCGCTCTTCTACGGCGCGATGATGGTGAGCGCCGGCGACGCGGACGGTATGGTGGCCGGCGCCGACACGACGACCGCCAACGTGATCCGCGCCGGGGTGCTGGCCATCGGCACCGCGCCGATGATCGCGAACCCTTCCAGCTTCTTCATCATGGTGATTCCGGACTGCCTCGGCGAGGCGGAAAAGGTGCTGGTGTACGCGGACGCCGCGGTGATAGTGGAGCCGGACGCGGAGGCGCTCGCGGATATCGCGATGGCCTCGGCGGCGAGCGCCCGCGCGGTGCTCGGCATCGAGCCGAGAGTCGGGATGCTCTCCTTCTCGACGAAGGGCAGTGCGTCGCACGCGCGCGTGGACAGGGTGATCGCCGCCGTCGAGATCGCGAGAAAGAAGATGCCCGATCTCCAGATAGACGGCGAGCTGCAGGGTGACGCCGCGCTGGTCGAGGCCGTCGGCAGGAAGAAGGCGCCGGACAGCTCCGTCGCCGGCAGGGCGAACGTGCTGATCTTTCCGGACCTCGATTCCGGCAACATCGCGTACAAGCTCACCCAGTACCTTGCCGGCGCGAAGGCGATCGGTCCGATACTCCAGGGATTCGCGAAGCCGATCAGCGATCTGTCCCGGGGGGCGACCGCGGAGGATATCGTGGACGTCACCACGATAACGTCACTGCTGTGAAAGTGCTCGTCATCAACTGCGGCAGCTCGTCGGTGAAATACCAGCTCCTCGAGATCGAGGGCGATTCCAAGGAAATGCTCGCGCGCGGGATAGTGGAGCGGATCGGCTGGGAGGACCCGGTGCTGGGCCGCTACGCCCCGGACGGCACCCGCGACGACAGGCCGTGCGAGGCCCCGGATCACGACGCCGCCTTCCAGGTGATCATGAACGAAATCGGTGACGCCGCCGGCATCTATTGCGTGGGACACAGGGTGGTGCACGGCGGGGAGGCGTTCGTCGAGTCCGCGCTCATCACCGACGACGTGATCAAGGGCATCGAGGACCACGTGCCGCTGTCGCCTCTCCATAACCCGGCGAACCTGGCCGGGATACGCGCGGCGATGAAGCTGCTGCCCGGCGTGCCGCACGTGGCGGTGTTCGACACCTCGTTCCACCAGACGATGCCGGATTACGCCTACATGTACGGCGTGGATTATTTGCTGTACGAACACGACCGGGTCCGCCGGTACGGCTTCCACGGCACGTCGCACCGGTTCGTGTCGACGAAGGCGGCGAAGTTTCTCGCCATTCCGTACGAGAAATCCTCGTTCATCACCTGTCATCTGGGCAACGGCTGCTCGGTCGCGGCGATAAAGAACGGGAGGTCGCTGGATACCAGCATGGGTATGACGCCGCTTGAGGGGCTGATGATGGGGACCCGCTCAGGCGACGTGGACCCGGCGGTGGTGGAGGTGATCTGCAACAAGGAAGGCATCTCCGTATCGGACGTCATCAACATCCTCAACCGGAAGAGCGGCCTGCTCGGCGTATCCGGCCTCAGTAACGACATGCGCGAGGTGTGCGAGGCGGCGGAAACCGGCCACGAGCGGGCGGCGCTGGCGGTGAGGATGTTCTGCTACCGCATCAAGAAATACATCGGCGCGTACCTGGCGGTGAACGGCCACACCGACGCGCTGGTGTTCGCCGGCGGCATCGGCGAGCACGCGGTGTCCATACGGAAAATGATCTGCGACGGGCTGGAGGAGCTGGGGCTGGTGCTGGACGACGAGAAGAACAGCCGCACCGAGTACGCCCGCCGGGTGCTCAGCACCGACGATTCCCCGATCGCGATCGTGATGATTCCCACGGACGAGGAGTGGCTCATCGCCGACGACAGCCTGAGGATTGCGCAGCAGCAGGAATCCATGATATCTTAGGCGCTCTCAGAAAGGAGACATCATGAAACTCTGTATTTTCGAGGATTCGACCGCTTCGAATTTCTTTCCGCTCACGTACATGCGTCCGGTGTTCGAGCTGCGCTGCGGGTGTACCCGCCTGTTCGAGAAGATCCAGGCGACGTACCCGGACGCCGAATGCAGCTACCTGGTCCGCGACTACATGGCGGACGTCACGAAGGAACGCTACGGCGGCAGCGTGAACGACCTATCTGCGCTCGGCGACGACACTCTGTTCGTTTCCGGCCGCTACCTGGACCTCGGGGAGAGGAACTTCACAGGCGACGGCGAGAAAGCGGGCATCTGCGACGGCGCGGTGGTCTACCTGCGTGCGAGCAAGGCGACGATAGAAAAGCACAAGGACGCCCCGCCGGACGAGCTGGTGGAGAAGATCGCGGCCGACGTGCCGCACGAGGAGCTGGACGTGACGATGATGTCCTACTCCTGGAACCTGATCCATCACAACCCGGAGACCATCGTGAAGGACTTCAACCGGATGGGGAAATCCGGCGTGCAGGGGACGCTGCACGAGCTGAGCGCGGTATACGGCCCGGAGGAGAACGTATACGTGGCCCCTACCGCCGTGGTCGACCCCTGCGTGGTGCTCGACACCCGCGAGGGGCCGGTCATCCTGGAGGAAGGCGTGAAGGTGGACCCGTTCACCAGGATACAGGGGCCGGCGTACATCGGCGCGAACACCCAGCTCTTCGGCGCGAAGATCCGCGAGGGCTGTTCCATCGGCCCGGTCTGCCGCGTGGGCGGCGAGGTGGAGGAGGCCATCATGCACTCCCACTCCAACAAATACCACGACGGCTTCCTCGGTCACGCGTACGTATGCCAGTGGGTGAACCTGGGCGCGCTGACCACCAACAGCGATCTCAAGAACGATTACGGCACGGTCGAGGTGTACCTGAACGGCGAGCTGACCGACACCGGCGATACCAAGGTGGGCTGCTTCATCGGCGACCACACCAAGACGAGCATCGGCAGCATCATGAACACCGGCACCGTGGTCGGCATGATGGATAACCTGGTGTTCGACGGGAGTCTGTTTCCGAAGTTCGTCACGTCGTTCGTATGGTTCATCAACGGGAAACCGATGAAGGGCGCAGGCATAAAGTCGATGCTGGAGACGGCGCGCACCGCGATGGGAAGGCGAAAGGTGGAGATGAGTGAGGCGGAAGAGACGCTGATCCGCTACATTTTCGACCTGACCAAGCAGGAGCGCAGGGAAGCGATAAAAAAGGGAAGACAGGGAGGTTAGCATGGCGGAAGATACCGCAGCCAGAGTGAAGAAAGTGGTCGCCGCTCAGCTCGGCGTGGAAGAGTCGGCGCTGACCGACGAGGCCAGGTTCGTTCAGGACCTCGGCGCTGATTCGATGAAGAGCATCGAGCTGATAGCCGCATTCGAGGAGGAGTTCGACCTCGACATGGACATGGACGAGGCGGGCAAGGTCCAGACGATCGGCGGAGCGGTGGAGTTTATCGCGGCGGAGCTGGAGAAATAGGCTCTTTTTTCTTCGGCTTCACGACCAGTATCCAGTTGCTTCTCCATTTGCCGAGGAAGCGCCGGTACCACACCCGCTCGTACGAGTGGTATCCGGTGTGGCACAGCACCTGCTCCTTCACGTCGTCGTAGCCGACGATCACCACGAAGTGCCCCCGGAACAGGAACTTCGGGCCCAGCAGAATGAACGCGATCACCGGCCGGCCGGCATCTATGTATTTCTTCACCTCGTCCAGGTCGCTCGAGCCGGCCTTCACGATCTCCCAGCCGTCCTTTTTCGCGTAGCGGACCAGGTCCTCCTTGAGCACCCCCCGGATGATCCTGCGGTACATCCCCTTCCCGATCTCGTCCTGGTTCTTCTCCTCGCCGTAATATGAGAACACGGCCGACAGCGACGCCGGTCCGCAGTAGTGTCTGTGCTGCTTCACGAACGGCACGTTCAGCTGCTTCGCCGCGGTCGAGTCTGGATACAGCGGCTTGTGCGTTCCGACACATCCGCCTGCGAGCGCGACAAGCAGGAAGGGGAGCAGTCCGGTCATTCTTCTCACGCGGTCCATAACGGGCCGAGAGTAGCACAGGGAAGGCGCTATTTCAATTTGAGGTCCAGGATCGGGTCTACCCGTACACATCCCGCCGGTGTCCCACCTTCACCACCCTGACGGTCCGTTCCTCGTCCTGGATCGAATAGACGATGCGGTATGTTCCCTGTCTCACCCGATATCTCTCCTGCGCGGACAGCTTCTCGCAGCCGTGGGGGCGGGGCTCCTCCGCCAACGCCTTGATCCTGGCGATGATCCTCTTCACATCCTTCTTGGGAATGCGTGCGAGATCCCTGGCGACGGACTTGCGGAAGAAGACGCTATATGGTGCCATTCTTCTTGAGCTTCTTGAGCATGTCCTCGAAGGAAACGAGCGGCTCGTCCCCCCGTTCCTCGAACGCCGCCAGATCCTCCGCGTCTTCCGCGAGCATCTCGCGCAGCGCCTTGTTGACGAGGTCCGACATCGAGTATTCCGTCTCCGCGGACTTCACGCGGAGGGCTCTGTGGAGCGTCGGTTTTATGTAGAACGTCGATCTCTTGTTCTGCTCGGCCATGCGTCACCTCCCTGTCATCATGACTCCATGACATTATACCGCTAAAACATCATAATGTCAAGGGGGCCACGTCTCTCGTCTTGCAGGAGGATGACAGATCCAGGAACGCGCTAATCCAATTTGAGGTCCAGGACCATCAGGGTTCTCTTCCGCAGTATCCTGATTCTGACCGGTTCGGGCAGGACCCTCGGCGCCCGGGTCATCCGGCGAAGCTCTGCGGCATCCAGTATTCTGAAGTTGTCGACGTCGAGAACGATGTCGTTCTTCTTCATCCCCGCCTTGGCGGCCGGCGACCTTCTGGAAACGAATACGATGCGCGCGCCGTAGGAATTCCGGAGACCGTGTGCCTTGGCGGTCTTCCTGTCCAGGTCTTCCGCCTTGATTCCCCAGTCGGTCTTCCGCGCATCCTTACCCTCCGGCTTCATCACGAAGTACACGGCCTGACGGTCGACGAGCCATTCGGTCCCCGAGAGCGCAGCGAGCTTGTCCAGGGCATCTTTGGTCGTCATGTCCTCTGCCGAAAATGATATCTTCGGGTTCTGGTCTTCGTCGAGCTGGGGGATGATATCGAGACCCGTTTCCTGGGCGACGTACTCGAGCATGTTAAGGAACTCGGAGTTCCTGGCGTTCAGAGAGATGTTCGTTCGGCTGATCGTGTAGCGCATCGACTCCTTCCACTCGGGCACGGTGAACATGTCGTCCAGTCCGAACCGTATCCCTTCCTTGCTCGAGGCGTACGAGCCGGCGCGGAATATGTAAGCGAGGGAGTCAATCACCTCTCCCACGGTGCCGCCCTTGCGCTTCAACGACACGCGGGGAGCGTCCTCGGGGATCTCGTCGAGGAATTTCAATTCCGTCTTCTCGTTCAGGAAGCCGAGCACGTTTCCGACGGTTTCATTCCGGAAATCGACGTCCAGCCGCTCCTTCAGGGTCTCCTCCAGGTGCTCCTGCCACTCCCGGGGAGGAATCGTTGCCAGATTCATCTTGCGGGATTGAAAGCAGATCGCCCCGTCCCTCATGCCGTACTTGGTCCCGGTAAGTGTGGCGACCCAATCCAGTGCGTTACCGAACTTCATTCTGTTGACCCGAAGCGTCAGCGGCGGGTCCAGTCCCTCGCCCAGGACAGGAACGAAATCGAGTCCGGTCAGGTCCGCCAGGAATGAAAGCACCTTGGTGAGCTGGGTATCCTGGAAGAAGAACGATATCCTTCGTTTCTCGAGGGCATCGGCGTATTCGTTCCGCTTCTTCCTTTTCCACGCATGCAGGTTCTCCGGGATGACGAGTCCCTCGGCCGAGGGCGTGAAGTAGATCTTCTCCGCCTCTATATCCAGGCCCCACTGCACGTTGGCGACCGTCGCGATCCAGCTGAGCGCGTGGCGCAGGACCATCCGGTTCACTCGCAGCGTCACCGGGGGATCGATCCCATCGACCGTGGACGACTTGATCCTCAGTCCGGTAAGGTCGGTCAGATATGCGACCACTTTCGAGAGCTCGGTCCCCGTGAAACAGAACGACACCCTTCTGGATTCGAGGACCTCCAGTGTCTCCTTCTCCCACTTCGTCTGGACGCGTGCCTTCGGGGCAGCCGGAGGCAGCGGCTTCTGCGTCTCGACGCATCCGGTAGCGAGCACCGTGAGCAGGAAGCCTGCCGAGATAACAACGTTCCTCGTCCTCATGAGGCTATGATATCAATCGTCACCTATTGACACAAACAGCGTATTATGGTCGAATAATCGCGAATCCGGGGGATTAGCTCAGCTGGGAGAGCGCGACAATGGCATTGTCGAGGTCAGGGGTTCGAGCCCCCTATCCTCCACCAGATTGAACCGCAGGGCAGGCCTCGGGGCACACGGCCGGTATCAGTCCAGCTTCACCTTCCCCAGGTGAATCAGCCGCATGCAGGCGTCAACCACGTCCGGGTCGTAGAGGATGCCCTTGTTGACCTGGATCTCGTCGATGATCTTCTGCGGCTCGCACGCCGGACGGTAGGGGCGGTCCGACGACATCGCCTCGACCACGTCGCCCACCGCCAGGATTCTCGACTCCAGCAGCGTGTTGCCTCCGGACAGCCCGTTGGGGTATCCCGATCCGTTCATCCTCTCGTGGTGTTCCAGTACTATCCTGGCGACGGGCCACGGAAATTCCACGCTCGCCAGTATGTTGTAGCCGACCCGGCAGTGCTGCTTCACCAGCGCGTACTCCACGTCGGTGAGCCGGCTCGGCTTGGTGATGATCTCGGCCGGAATGGATATCTTGCCGATATCGTGAAGGATGCCGGCGATACGCACGCCCCGTATCCGCTCCTGGTCGAACCGCATCTCCCACGCGATCTCACGGCATATCTGGCTCACCGCCCGCTGATGGCCGGCGGTGTACGGGTCCTTTTGCTCCGCCATCACGGCCAGGCTGTCCACCGTGCCGTCCAGAATCTTCTGCGTCGCGGCGAAGCTTCTCTTCAGCTCCTCCTGGGCCTTCTTCTGGCCGGTGACGTCGCGGCTGACAACCTGTATGTACTGATTTCCCTGTATCGTGACGGCGGTGGCGGATACCTGGTAGTTCCTGAACTCCCCATTCTTCGTTCGTATTACAGTCTCGAAGTGATCGATTCCCTCGCGGAGAATCATCTCCGTGTGGTCTGCGGCTTCCTCCTCCGTCTCGTCGGCGTCGATATCAGATATCCTGAGCCTCGTGAATTCCTTCCGTGAGTAGCCCAGACTCTCGCAGGCGACATCGTTGAACTCGACAATGGCGCCGTTCTCGGGGTCCAACAGCATGATGGTATCGCCCGCGTGATCGAAGATAATGCGGTACCGCTCCTCGGATTCACGCAGGGCGGCCGCGGCTTCCCCGGGTTCGTCCAGGGACGCCTCCAGCTCCTTCACCCGCTTTCGAAGCGTCTCCAGCTCCGTCACCAGCTGCTTTTTCGTCTTCTTCTCGTCTTTCACGCGGAGGGTACCCTGAAGTATTCCATCAGTCCCGTCATCATCAGCCGTATGCCTATGGCCGCCAGGAACAGGCACAGTATCTTGGAGAGGACGGTGCATGCCGTCTCGCCGAGGAGCCGGTAGAGGGGGT
Source organism: uncultured Planctomycetota bacterium (assembly GCA_964389785.1). Lineage (GTDB taxonomy): Bacteria > Planctomycetota > CAYMFW01 > CAYMFW01 > CAYMFW01 > CAYMFW01. The sequence goes on along the minus strand of CAYMFW010000042.1, from coordinate 5,480 downwards.
CTATGAAGCGCAGAATGAACCACGTCGCCAGAAGCACGATCAGCACGGAGCTTACGGCGACGGCGAAACCGTGTTCACTTTCCGAGCGGGTAACCAGCACGCTCATCATCGCTCCCGGTCCGGCGAGCATGGGGCAGGCGATCGGGACCGCGCCGATCTGGTGCGGCTCCCGCTTCCCGCCTCCCATTACGCCCCTGACCAGGCTGCCGAACACCAGGTGATCGATTGCGATGATGAGAAGCAGCAGGCCGCCGGCCACCATCAGGTCGTTCATCTCTATACGGAACACGTTGGTCAGCATCCATTGGCCTGCGATAATGAAAGCGCACAGGATGACGAGCGACGTGCGCACCGCGGTCCGGAAGGCGCGTCCCCTTTCTTCAGGGGACAGCTGGCTCGTCAGCTGGAGAAACAACGGCACGCTGCCTATCGGGTTGACGATGGCGAACAGTACCAGCGTGGACTTCAGTGTCTCTGCCCAGAACATAGGATTCCTCCCGCTACAGCATATTCCCCGCACGCGTCCGAATGCAAGGGCGCATCATCGCGAGAGTCTCCTTTCCGCGAAGTCGATGAAGCAGTTCCAGTCGTACGCCGTCAGGTCGTGCTTGCCGGTCCGGAGATGATATCCGATGTGGCCTTCGTTGAGCGGGCTGTCCGGCTCCGGCATCGTCTCAGTGCTGAGCCCGTTCAGCCCGAACAGACGGTACACCGGTTCCGCGTGGACGCAGGACAGGAATTCCCCCTCCTGGCCCGCCCAGTCGTCCTCGGTGCCGCTGGCCACGTATGCCGGCCGCGGCGCGGCGAGCGCGATGAGCATGTGCTGATCCACCGGCAGCTCGTTCTCGTTCTTCATATACCGCCGGTAATTGCGGCAGAACCAGTGGGGGAACTTGTCGTTTATCGCGTTGACCGACTCGCCCTTCGGGTGCCTGGAGAGCGACGCGCCGGTGCAGCCGGAATTGTTCGATATCACCGCCGCGAAGCGCTCGTCCTGCGCTCCGGCCCAGAGCGCGGTCTTTCCCAGGCGGGAGTGGCCGAGCACCGCGACCCTTTCGTGGTCGATTTCGTCGTCGGTCTCGAAGTAATCCATCATCCGGCTCAGTCCCCACGCCCACGCGCCTACGGAACCCCACGCGTCCCCGGGCCGCTCCCCGGGCGGGTCGAACAGCGGGTGCACGCCGTTCTGAAAGCCGTCGTCGAAGTCGGGATCGATGTCACCATTGTACGCGGTCGCCATGCCCCAGCCGCGGGACAGGATGTTTCCCAGCGGGAAGCGGTCGCGTTTCGCTCCGCGGAACTCCTCCGGGGGGCGAAAGTCCTCCCTGAGCCAGCTCTTGGGAGGCGCGATCGCCGGATCGTCGCATACGGTATGATTCCCCCCGAAGTTGAGGAGCGTGAAAAGCGGCACCGGTCCGGCAGCTTCGGCCGGAAGAAATGCGAGCGCTTCGATGCGAAGGCTCTGCCCGCCGTGGGCGACGTGTATCGCGATCTGTTTCCGGACCGCCGTTCCTCCGAGCGCCGCCCGGTCCTCGTCGAACACGTCGAAGCGCACCTCGCCGGTCTCCTCCGGCGATCGGCCATGGACGTGAGCCCGGAACAGCTCCAGTATTTCCGGTCTCCGGACGTTCCGCCACTCCCCGGGGGTCGTCACCGTGCCGCCGTTCCCGGTCGCCAGCGGATCGGGCAGGACCAGATCGTTCATCTCCACCCTCAGCCGTGATCCTTCGTTTTCTCGGCCAGTATCCTCATGCTCATCGCAATCGACTCGTGCGCCTTCATCCCTCGCCACAGGGAGAGAATTACCATGACCCAACCGCCTATGCCCACCGCCATCATCGCGAGCCACAGCAGCAAAAACAGTCCTCCGAATGCCGCCGGTCCGAATGCGTTCATCCCGTTCCTCCTTTCTCGCCGTCCTCTTCGTTCGATTTGCCGGTTCTCCGTTTGTACAGGAGTCCGAAATACAGTATCCGCCCCGCTCCGTACGACGCGAACGCGGCGCCGGCGAACACGTAGCCGACTCTCCGCATGGCAGGATTAGTTCTGCTGAAAGACAGGCAGGCGGCGGTGGGGAGGAGCAGGATGAACCCGGTGATGACCAGCCATCTCGCCGTCCTGCGCGCTGTCATGTCGGTGCGCCTCTACTTCACCACGAGGTTGACCAGCCGGCCCGGCACGTAGATCTTCTTGACGATGTTCTTTCCCACGGTGTGCCTTTTCACCTTGTCCTGGTCGAGCGCCGTCCGCAGCACGTCCTCCTCCGCGGCGCCCGCGTCCACGGTGATAGTGGCCCGGAGCTTTCCGTTCACCTGGACGGCGACCTCTATCTCCTCGGAACGCGCCGCGTCCTCGTCGAACTCCGGCCAGCGGGAAGACGTTAGCAGCTCATCGTGGCCCAGCCGCCGCCAGAGCTCCTCGCATATGTGCGGCGTGAACGGTGCGAAAAGCCGGACGATTCTCTCCGCGGCAAGCGCGCGCACCTCCGGCTTCGCGTCTCCGGCGTCTCTCAGCGCGCGGAGCATCTCGAACACCGAACTGACGGCGGTGTTGAAATGGAAATCGGATTCGATCTCGCCTGTCACCTTCTTCACGGTGCGATGGGTGAGCTTGTAGAGCTCCCTGTCCTTGCCTTCGAGGTCGGACCCGTCGCCGGAATACGGAGCGGTCTTCAGCTCGACAATGCCGTTGACGGTCTCCCAGAGGCGATTCAGGAATCTATGGGAGCCTCTGACCCCCTCGTCGGACCAGAACTGGTCCTTGTCCGGAGGGGCGTCGCTCACCATGTACAGACGCACCGTGTCGGCGCCGTACTTCTCGATCATCTTGTCCGGGTCGACGGTGTTGAGCTTCGTTTTCGATATCTTGGACATTTCCGTCCGCGCCGGTCCGCCGCAATCGAGACAGGTGAGCGTGTCGCCGTCTCTCTTGACCCGATCCTCCGGACGCCACTTGCACGCCTCGCAGAAGAGCGCTTCCTTACAGACCATGCCCTGGCAGAACAGGTTCTTCACCGGCTCTTCGAACGGAAGGAGGCCGAGATCGTGAAGCGCGTGCGTGAAGAAGCGGACGTACACCAGGTGCATCGTGGCGTGCTCCACGCCGCCGACGTACTGATCGATCGGCGTCCATTTCTTCACCCTCTCGAGGTCGAACGGCTGTGTGTCGTCGTCCGGAGACAGATAGCGCAGGTAGTACCAGGACGAATCGACGAACGTGTCCATCGTGTCCGTCTCCCGCCTTGCCGCGGCGCCGCACTTCGGACACGCGGTATTGACGAACTCGTCGCACGAGGCGAGCGGGCTCTCCCCGGTGGGGCGGAACTCGACATTCTCCGGGAGGAGGACCGGCAGGTCTTCGTCGGGCACCGGGACCTCGCCGCACTTCCCGCAGTAGACGATGGGAATGGGGGTGCCCCAGTATCGCTGGCGGCTGATCAGCCAGTCGCGGAGCCGGTAGTTGATCTCGGGGGCGCCGTACCCCTGGTCGTCGAAATACGCGATCATCTTCGGGATCGCCTCCCGGTTCGGGATGCCGTCGAACGGGCCGGACGCGATTTGTACCCCGTCTTCGATGTACGCCTCGGTCATCGTCGCCGGGTCGAGGGTGCCGTCGGGCGGGCTGATCACCACCTTGATATCCAGGCCGTACTTCCGCGCGAACTCGAAGTCACGCTGGTCGTGCGCCGGCACGGCCATCACCGCGCCGGTGCCGTATTCCATCAGCGCGAAGTTGGCCACCCACAGCGGGACGGATTCGCCGTTCACCGGATTCGTGACGTGAAACCCGGTATCCACGCCGACCTTCTCGATGTCCGTGTTCTCCCGCTCCGCGGTGCCGACGCGCCTCATCTCGCGGGCCGCGTTCATCACCTGGTTCTCCCGCGGCGTGCCCTTCACCAGCTTCTCTATCAGCGGGTGTTCCGGCGCGAGCGACATGAACGTGACGCCGTACACCGTGTCCGGGCGGGTGGTGAATATCGGAAGCTTCTCACCGGTCTCGGTGATCGAGAAATCTATCCGCGCGCCCTCGCTCCGGCCGATCCATTCCTCCTGCATGTTGAGCACCCGGTCCGGCCAGTGCCCGCGGAGCTTTTCTATGTTATCGAGGAGCCGCTCCGCGTAGTCGGACATCTTGAAGAACCACTGTTCCAGGTCCCGCTGCTCCACGGTGGTGTTGCACCGCTCGCAGTCCCCGCCGATCACCTGCTCGTTGGCCAGCACCGTGCTGCACGACGGGCACCAGTTGACCGGGGCCTTCTTGCGCGTTGCCAGTCCCTTCTCGAAGAAGCGGGTGAACATCCACTGGTTCCATCGGTAATACTCCGGGGTGCTGGTGGCCACCTCGCGGCGCCAGTCGTATCCCCAGCCGGCGGAATCCATCTGCGCATGCATTTTCTCTATGTTCTCGCGGGTGATGACGTCCGGGTGTATCCGGGCCCGGATTGCCGCGTTCTCGGCCGGAAGACCGAAGGAGTCCCACCCCATGGGGCATAACACGTTGCGTCCGCGCATCTTCTGGTATCGGGTGATGACGTCGCTTACCGTGTAGGCCAGCATATGTCCCATGTGCAGGACGCCGGAGGGGTACGGATACATCGTGAGGCAGTAGAACCGCCCTCCGGGGCCGTCGTCGTCGGCCTCGAAGGCCTTCGCGTCCTTCCAGGTCTTCTGCCACCTGGGCTCGATCTCCGCGAAGTCGTATCCCTTGGTCATGTTCGTATCTCCTGTAAGAGAAGGGTATTATAGTAACGGTGTCCGAGGCTGTCAATCGGGCGGGTACGAAGCCCGGTCCCGCGGCAATATATTGTAGCGCCTTATGCGTAACAGAGTATAATAACGGCAGTATCATCGATGAACATATCAGGTGACTCACACGTTTAGGAGGCAGAGGAGTCTATGGGAAAATATCGCGCCCGGGACAAAGAGCAGGAAGACGATTCCGGCGAGTACGAGTCCGGCGAGTACGAGTCGGGTGAGTACGAGTCGGGTGAATACGAGTCGGGTGAATACGAATCCGGCGAGTGGGAGTCCGGCGAGTACGAATCCGCCGAATACGAGACGCCGCACGCGCGGCGTAAGAGCAAGGCCCCCGTCTTCGCGATAGGCGGCATCATACTGGCATTCCTGGGCGTGGGCCTGGCCTACTATTTCCTTCTCTACAAGCCGAACCAGGAGCAGCGGCCGGTTGCGCCTCCCGTGCAGGCGGAGGAGAAGGGACCTGACCTGGAAAAGGTCTACCAGCAGGCCGAGGATTTCGCCGCCGCCAACGCGGACAAGCACGCCGTTGTCGTCGAATGCTTCGAGAAGGTCACCGAGGCGCTCAAGGGCACCGCGTACGAAGAGAAAGCCAGGGCCCGCACCGACGAGCTGAAGAAGAACTGGGAGAAGCTCGCCCGGGAGGCGCTGGACGACGCGAGGAAGATATCCGACGGGCTGGTCGAGGAAAAGGACTTCGACGGCGCGATAAAGGCGGTGCAG
>CAYMFW010000041.1:0-30255 GCA_964389785.1 uncultured Planctomycetota bacterium | reverse complement strand
CCTGCACACAAGAGCCGTGGGGCGATCCCTCTGCCGTCGCAGCAGCCTGCCCAGCTCGGACCCTTCGCTATTCGTGTCGGCGAGGTCCACACGTATTCTCCACTCTTCACTCGAACACAGTTCTCTCTTCTCGAGAAACTCGACGAAGGCTTTTTCCCGGATCGTCATTATCCCCAGATCCTCCGCGGTTACGAGTCGAAAGTTCCTGTGTCCCAGATCGTACAGATGCTGCATCAGCAGATTGATCCCGGCGGCATTGTCTATGCCGACCATATTGACTCTGTTCGACATGTCCTCTCCGATACACCATGCCCTTGGTTCGCCGAAGGCCACAATCGGAAAATCCCTATCGATGAGGGTCGAGAGCGCCGGATGATCCTTGCCCCATACCGCGGGCACCACCATAATGCCGCTGACGCCCAGATCGAGAAACCGCGCGATGCAGTCATTCTCCTGAGAAACGTCGAGATTGCTGACGCCCAGCACGATCGAATACCCCGTGCGCGAGAACTGCCGCTCGAGAGTATCGATGAGTCTATCGTTCTCGTAACTCTTGACGGTTTCGAGTATCAAACCTATCAGCCTGGAATTCTTCCTCTTTCTGTGCGGCCGCGCATCCTTCACTCTGTATCCGACACACGGAATCGATTCGATGATGCCCTGGTGTTTGAGGGCGGACAGGGATTTCCGGAGAGTGGTGCGGGAAACGCCGAAATCCGCCATCAACACTCGTTCCGGTTCCAGGAAGTCTCCCTCCCCGTACCCGCCCTTGCGGATACGCTTCAGAAGATCGGCGTACACCTTTTCCGAAAGCAGGCTCTTTCTCCTGGACAACGCTCAACTCCTCGACCGAGTGCCTGAAGCAGTGGTATGGTAGTGGTATCTTGTAGTATTATACCGGTATTCAGGGGGAAATGCAGGGGAAAATTCAGGTTTCTTGCCTTTTTTCACTTTCGGCGGCTCCCGCCTGCCTCTAAGTGGCCTCTACCATATTACTTAACAGCAACCCAGGAGAGTCACCGGAAGGCGGTGAGGAGGAAGGATAACTGGTATGCGGGTGACGCGTATACCGTCGTGACCTGAGTCCGGACACGATGCGTGCGGATTTCCTACGTGCCTCCTGGATCCGAAGAGGGGTGAGTCACTTTCCGCGCGGACACGCCCGCAAGCCAGCTCCTTGCCGGTCAACGACATACGAATTCACGCCGGCCGGCCTTCCCCCGCCCGCTGCGGCGGCACGCATCTTGCACTGTTATTGGTATGTGGTACGAAAAGATCTTCCGATGGGTCCGGAGCGAGCGGATTCTCCTCTCGCTCGCCGCAGTCTTCTGCGCGGTCCGGTTTGCCTGCTCCGATGGGATCGGCGAAACGCGCCAGCAGGAAGCGCCCGAGACACCGCTGGAGTTGAGTCTTTTCACAGGATGTGCCTGTCCCGCGGGTGACCTGCTGTTTGACACTTCGCTTTCCGTCCCATCGCAAGGCACCTCAGACCGCGCTCACGCCTTCCCGGAAGGTCTGCCGGATTCGCCCCTGCACGGGGCTCCAAGAACCCTTCTGAACCTGTGTGCCGCGAGACTGATGACCACGGTGACCCATGAACTCGGCCATATCGAAGAGGCGACCAGCCAGGGTCTGGAGGCGCACCTCAACATCGGGACGGGGGTCGGCGAAGGGACATATTCATCGGCGGGCAATATCGGCTCGTTCAGGTACAAGGGAGAACCGAGGGATGAAGCCCGGATATGTCTCGCGGGAATAGAGAGCAATCTGGAGCTCTACCGCACTCTGAGCGAGGAGATACGATCCGGGCGCAGCGACTCGAGGCTGGCGAACACCGTGGCCTGTCTGGCAGGGCTCGAATTCGCCCGGTATGCGCTGTGGGACGCCGCGGCCGGAAGCGAGGCGAGCGACATCGGGCATTTTTGTGAAGCGACGGGAACGAGCAGGGACTTCGTCTATGCTGCCGCGGTCCTGAGCTCACTCGACTTCTATCTCAACGGAGGCGGCTATCACGTGAAGAGGGCCCTTGGTGTGGACGCGGAATGCAAGAGGTCCAAGGGGCTGTTCGGAACCGGGCTTCGGGCCATGTCTTGGATCGAAGACGGCAATATCTGTGTCGGCCTGCAGTTCGACGTTCGATTCTGAACGTGACGAATAGTGCCGCCGGATCGTTGTCTTTCTCTGCCCCGGGCACTACGATAGTACCTGGTGGCGGCGGACGGAAGGCTGGTGTGTCTGGGCGGAGGCGAAGGGGAATTAGTTGTCTGTCCCCGAAATTGAAAATTGTGTCAGGACCGGGGGGGGGGCGCGGATACGTAGACAGGGAAGGATAACTGTGCCTATGACCGAACAGACACCGGGAGAATCCGAGGCGCGGGCCAGGGTGCTGAGACTCCTCGTGGAGCACCACGACGAGCTGTTCTCCTTCATCCTGTCCATCGTGAGAAACCTGTCCGTCGCCGAAGACGTGATGCAGGATGTGGCGGTGGTCGTGTGCGAGCGGTGGAACCAGTTCACGGTCGGGACCGATTTCGGGAAGTGGTCCCGCCAGATTGCCCGGTACAAGATCCTCTCCGAGCGCGACCGGACGCTGAAGCGAATCCACCTGCTGGACGACGACGCGATCGACCGTATAGCCGTCGGATTCGACGACGACCGGCACACGTCCCACGACCATCTCGCCGCGCTGCGTGAATGCCTGAAACACCTGAAGGACCGGGCGCGGAACGTCGTTCGCCTGCGGTATTCCGGGGGTATAAGCTGCGAGGCCATCGCGCGCAGGCTGGGGACCGCTCTCACTACCGTCTATCAGGACCTCTCGAGGGCGCGCGGGTCGCTCGCGAACTGCGTGGAGCGGCGGCTGACCTCCGCCGGCAGGGGGCAGCGATGAGCGGCAGTCTCACCGCGGAGCGGTTCGACGAGCTGGTTCTGGCGTACTTCGAGGAGACGGCCCGTCCGGAGGAGGTGGAGGAGCTTGGCTGCATGCTCTCCGCCGACGACGCGGCGCTGGGCCGTTTCGTGCGACGGGCAAAGGTGCACGCCGGGCTGACAAAGCTCGCCAAGGGGGAGAACGTGCTTCTGGGGCCCCTGGACGGGGACGCCCGACGCAGTACGGTGCGCACGTACTACTGGGGAGCGCTCGCCGCGTCCGTGGCGCTTCTTCTCGGGGTCGCCTATATGGCGTATCGCGGCTCGAGGGACCCCTCCGCGCCGTACCTGCATGCGGTGTCCAAGCACGCGGTGCTCACGCGGGACGGGAAGCCGCTCGAATCGGAGAAAGGCATGACGCTCCGTCCCGGTGACGTGCTCGAGAGCACCGGTGAGGGAGATATCATCATCGTCTACCCGGGCGAGGACACCCGCGTGGAGGTCAGCTCCGACTCACGGCTTCGTCTGGAGGATGCCGCGTCCGGCAAGACGCTCTACCTCGCCAGGGGGGGGCTCCGGGCGGAGGTTGCCGCGCAGTCCCGGGGCCGGCACGTGGCAGTGACGACGCCTCACGCGGAGGTGAGGGTGACCGGCACCATATTCCGCATGAGAGTGACGCGCGAGTGGACCGGCGTGGAGGTGGAGAAGGGCGCGGTGCGGGCAAGGACGAGGAAGAAAGACGAGCCGGTGGAGATAACGGAAGGCTACTCCGGGCTGACGGGAGAGGGCGGGAAGATCGACGTGGCGGCGATGCCGCCCCGGCTTCCGGCGGTACCGGACGAGGAAAGGGCGCGCCTGCTCGCGGTCGAGACCCCGGCGCAGAAGGAACTCCGGGCCGAGCTGGCGCAGTTCGGCGCGCGCGGCCAGCGCGTCGCCTTCTGCAACAACACGGACGGCGTCCAGCGCGTATACACCATGAAGCCGGACGGATCGGACGTGCGCTGTGTCACGCCGTCCCCGGGTCCGGGCGGCTTCAATCCGCACGTCTCGCCCGACGGCGGCAGGGCGGTGTTCGAAAACCGGATAGACCCGAAGCTCGGCGGGACGCTGCCCGCGGACCCCCGGTACCGGAAGCGCTGGGACCTGGCGGTGTATCTGGCCGACATCACCGGCGACGGCCGGCGCCCACTGACGGTCGGCGGGGCCCCGCACTGGTCCCCGGACGGACGGAGGATCATCTACCACTATCCGCGTCCGGGAGAAGGCGGCTGGCGGGTGGGCGTGTTCGACACGGACAGCGGCACGGAGAGGGCGCTGGACGGGATTCCGTCAGGGGGGAGGGACCCCTGTTTCTCGGCGGACGGAAGTCACGTGATCGTCTCCGCGAAGTCGGCGTTCTTCGTCGCGGCCGTCGATACGAACGCCGATGGTGTCACGGAGGTGACGGGCGTCACAACGTTCAACCATCTCAAGGGCATCGATGCGGAGGTCAGCTCGGACGGCAGGTGGCTCGTCTGGGTCCAGGGCACGCACAAGTCGATGGGGTCGTGGATATACTACGCGTCCATGGGGACGGACGGGAGCATCGGACCCGGTATCTCGCTTCCCCTCGGCTGGGGGAAGGAGGCCTCGGTGAACTACCATCCCGACTTCTCGCCGAGCGGGAAGTACCTGGTGTACGCGCACGCGAAGGCCGACCCGGACGTGAGGTCGTGGTCGCACGGGTCGAAACAGGAGCTCTACGTAACCCGCTTTCCTTCCTGCGACGTCACTGTTAGAATTACGTGGAACAACGGCAGCAACAGACATCCCCAATGGTGGGGGCAGGAATTTCTCAGATAGAACAGGCATTTTTCCGTCAGGATCCGTCACTTCACCGGATACGCATATGAAGGAGGCACTCATGAAGATCTCTTATATCGTTTTCGGTACTGGTGTTGCGTTGTTTCTCGTGACGTCCGCGGCCCCGTCCGCCGGCGCGGAGGACTTCCCGAAGCCGTATTCGGCGCCGTGTGTCGAGAGGGAGAACGTGTTCGCGTTCACGAAGAAGCCCACGGTGAAGCTGGTCGCCAAGGACAGGTACGAGATCGCGTTCGCGGTGAAGGGCAACTGCGACGTGACGGTCGGCATCGTGGATGAAAAAGGAGTCGTGGTGCGGCACGTGGCCTCCGGCGTGCTGGGCGCCAACGCCCCGGCGCCGTTTCAGAAGAACTCGTTCGAACAGAAGCTCTACTGGAACGGGAAGGACGATCTGGGCATCTACCCGAAGGAGCCGGAGAAACTGAAGGTGCGGGTGATGCTCGGGCTCAAGCCGGAGTTCGACAAACGGCTGGGCCCGGTCTCGCCGTACGCCATGCCGGGGCTCGCGTGGGGGCTGGGAGCGGACAGCGAAGGCGTGTACGTGGGAGCCGTGGGCTCCCGCGGGCGGCTCTTTATGCGGAGGTTCGATCACGACGGGAAGTACGTCCGGACCATCCTGCCTCCCCCCGGCGACATTCCGGAGGACAGGCTGAGAGGATATTCCTTCGTGGAGTACGAGCGGGGTAAGAGGGCCCTTCACGGGGCGGCACTGAACGAATCGCTGACGTCCGACGGTCTGTTCCACTACGCGTACGCCGGTCTCACCACGTCCTGCCGCCCGGCGATATCCAGGGGGCGGCTCTACTACACCAACAACGGCCGCGCCGAGGGAAGGCTGCGGCTCTACTGGCTGAAGACGGACGGAAGCGGCGATTCGATCGGCCAATCGACGAAAGACAAGGGCACCGATACCGGTGTGGGGAGTTCCTCGTGGGATACCCAGCTCGCCGGGTCGCCCGACGGACGGTGGATCTACATGGTGATTCCCCAGCGCGGCGACCGTCCGATCCCCTGCGTGTTCCGCGGACCGGCGGACGGCTCGGCGATGATGAAAGTGGTCGTGGGCGATCCGCGCCGCAAGCCCGGGTCGGGTCCGGGCGACCTGGGGTCCGCCCAGGGCATTGACGTCGACGCGAAGGGGCGCGTCTACGTCGCGGATTCGCAGAACAACGCGGTAAAGATATTCTCCGCCGACGGGAAATTCCTCAAGGCGATACCGGTGGACCGTCCGAGGAGAGTCGCCGTTCATCAGGCCACAGGCGCCATCTACGTCTCGCATCAGACCCGGGTGAGGGGGAAGAGCGTGGGAAGAATCACCAAGTTTTCCTCCTTCGACAACCCGAAGGCGGAGAAGCGCCTGGACGGGCTGGATCCCATGATCATGATTGTCGATTCGTGGGCGTCGCGCCCCCGTGTGTGGATGGCCTGCCCCGTCGGCCGCGACAGCAACAACTCCCTGGCTGCTCTTGCGCTCTGCGGCCGGGGGAAATGGGGCCCTCATTTCGCCGTATGGGAGGAGACGGACGACGGATTCCGCAAGGCGCTGGACTTCGTCGAGGAGGTCAGCCGCTCATATGTCACCAAGGTGCCCTTCATAGATATCTGGAGAGGCAACGCAAGCCACGACAGCAAGGTGATCTGCGACCCGACCAGGGAAGAGGCGTACTACGGCATGAGCCCGAAGTTCCGGTTCGATCTCGAGACGGGCAGGCTGATCGACCGGACCGTCATGACCGGTTTCGACCACGGGTTCGACAAGCACGGCTACGTACACTGCCATTTCGGACCCGGCGGCATCCAGGGGGTCGGACGCCTGGACCCGTCGCAGGAGGAGCCGTCCAGAGAGGGTGCGCACGTCCGGAAGCTCAGGGAGGTGCCGTACGACTACGGCGTTCCGCCGGTCAGCGTGCGGGGCGGGACCCCGCGGGGGTGGATAGGGGTGATCCACACGAAGGACCAGTCCGGCGCGCAGGCGTTCCTGGACGGCATGGGAGTGAACATGCGCGGGGACGTCGCCGAGAACTGCAACGTGTTCTACGTGCCAAAGATGGAGGATATCGGGAAAGAGGCCTCGGCGGGAGGAATTCGCAGGGCCGTCTCGATGGGGGGAGACAATCTGACGCTCAACCGGTACGCCAGCTTCATGCAGGGCCTGGCGGAGCTGGAGAAGAAGGGGGAAGCGATCTATTTCATCAAGCGGGGCCCGGGGCGGCCGCTCACGGCCGCGACGATCTGGACGTTCGACCGGACCGGCGAGCTGCGATCCGAGGCCGCCGCCGTCGTGGGCGATCGGCTCGACGGGGTGCAGATCGACGAGAACGGGTGCCTGTATTTCGTGACGGCGCGTCTCCGGATGACCGGCAGCCGCCACTTCCTGCGGGGCCGCGGCGGGGTGTACGGCAATCCCGGGGCGAAGCCGGAGCCGCTGACCGGCACGCTGGTGAAGGGCCGTCCCGACAAGGTGGAGTTCCGCGTCGCGGGCGCGCCGGTGCCGATGGAGCCGCTTCCCGACCATCCGCACGACCTGATCGACACTGACTGGCCGACCGGCTTCGATGGCCGTCGCGCCCGCTGCTGGGTGGAGGGTGCCGAATGGCTGTACGCCGGCGCGTCGCCGATCGTCTTCACGGGCTGCGAGTGCCCCACCATGCGCTTCAGCACGGACTGGTACAGGCGGACCTTCGTGCCGGAGGCGTACCGGCATTCGATAGGCGTGCTGGATACCGCCGGGAACCTGGTGATGCACGTGGGGCGGTACGGAAACCTAGACAGCGCGGACGGCCCGAAGAGCATGATTCCCGCCGGCGGGGACGGCGTGGCGATCGCTCACAACAACAAGGTGTCGGCCACGGATGACTACCTGGTGTTCGATGACTGCGGGGAGAGGCTGACGGTGCTGAAGCTGAACTACCACGCTGAGGAGACGGTGCCGATCGGTAATTGATGGGGACAGGATACGGCAATTAGTGGAGGCGCGATGAAACGTGGAATGGTGCTGTTGATGGTGGTGTTGTGCTGCGCGTCAGCCCTTGCGGCGGAGGCGGAGAAGAAGGAGGCGGAGCCGGAAGCGGCCGCCGTCCCGGTGATGCTCTTTCCGATCGTGAAGGACGGAAAGTGGGGCTACATGGACCAGGGCGGCAAGATGGCAATAGAGCCGAAGTACGAATGCGCCTGGGATTTCACGGAAGGGCTGGCCCGTGTCCAGGTCGGGTTGTTCAGGGGGTACATCGACGCGAAAGGAACGATGGTGATCGAGCCGCAGTTCGGCTGGGCGGGGAAGTTCTCCTGCGGACGGGCGGCCGTGCATGTGGGAGCCACTCCTTGGGGAGACAACCTGATGTTCTACCAGAAACACAACGCATGGAAGTACATCGATCGCACCGGCAAGGCCGTTGTCAGGACCTCCCTCTACTATCGCCTGCCCGATTTTCACGAGAACGTAGCGGGTTCCCTGGATACAGGCGGGAAACAGATCCGCTGCGAGGTCGGTCGCGTAAGCGGCCGCTTTTCCGAAGGGCTGGCCGCCCTGAAGGACAAGGCCGGGGTGTACGGATACGTGGACCACTCGATGAAGGCGGTAATCGAACCGCAATTCGAAGAAGCGGGTATCTTCAGGGAAGGGCTGGCGCCGATAGCCGTGCTGGCGGAGGGCCAGGAGCCGCCGAAGAAGAGGGACTGGAAATGGCTGAGGAGCCGCAAGCTGACGTGGGGCTTCGTGGACAAGACCGGAAAGAAGGTGATCGAGCCCGCGTTCGAAGACGCGTGGCCCTTCTCCGACGGCCTGGCGAGCGTTCGGGTGGGCGGCAAATGGGGCTATGCGGACAAGACGGGCAAGACCGTGATAGAGCCGCAGTACGACTATGCGTGGCCGTTCTCCGAGGGTCTGGGACGCGTTCTCAAGGAAGGTACACAGGGGTATGTGAACGCGGAAGGCAAGGTCGTGATAGAACCGAAATTCGACGTCGCCTGGGAGTTCTCGAAAGGGCTCGCGCGCGTCGAGATCGACGGCAAGGAGGGCTACATCAACGGCAAGGGGGAATACGTGTGGGAGCCTTCGCAATAAGGTGACGAGGGAGACGAATATGAAACGACTATCGATCGCAATCCTGTGCGCCGCGCTGAGTGCGGCAGTGTGCGCCGGCGAAGAGCCGGCGGCGAACGAACCGGCCGCGAAGAAGCCGGCGGGAAGAGGCAGGCGGGTAGCGCTGTACGACACGATGACCGCGCTGCCGGACCCCGGCTCGGCGCCGTGGCAGGTGGAGGAAGACACGTGGACCACGATAGCAGGGGACAAGGCCCCGAAGGAGTTCAAGGGGGACACGGTGCTCTGCAACGGAATCCTGGCCGCCGTGGTGAGAAAGGACGGCGCCGGGGTGGACCTGTACGCCAGGGGAGACGACGGCTGGAATTACAGGGCGCGCCTCGCGCCGCTGAAGGGCGCAGGGACGACGACCTTCGAGGGCGCGCGAGCCGCGGCGAACGACGGAACCGCGGCGTCGGTGGAGGTGAAGCAGGCGCGAGGCGGCGAGGCGGTGGTATTCTCCATGACCGCGACCGTCCCGATGCTGCAGGCGGCGGCGCAGGGAAAGGCGGAGGGCCTGCGGGTATCGGCGCCGTGCCGCTGGGGAATACTGCCCGACTTCTTCACGGGCGACTTTCTGGTGGATGCCCGGCAGATGAAGGCGGAGCACGTCGAGATTCCGAGCGACCAGCTCTTCCTGCAGATGCTGGCGGACGGCAATTCGATTCTCGCCGCGATCTGGAGCAGGAACGAACGCGACATTCGAGTGAGCTTCACCGGAGAGGGCGAGCAGCGGAGGCTGACGGCAACGGACATCTGCTACGGTTCGAAGGGAAGCATCTGGACGGGTGTGTTGGAGAAGAAGGGGATCTGGTACAGCCGGGTGCTGGCCAAGGGAGATGACACGAAGGGAACGGCAATGGACTGGGATGTGCCGTTTGCGGCGAAGTGGAAGGGTAACTTCGTCAGGGCGGACAGCCTGGTCGACAGCCACCTGTACAACCCGTGGATCAAGCCGGACAAGAACAGCAAGAAGCTGACGGCGACCCTGCCGAAAATCCGCAGGCGAAGAGGCACGCCCGGATACGAGGGGCCGATGCTGGTGTACCCTATACGAAGAAACGAGGAAACGCCGCTGGACCAGATGCTGCTGGACGATCTCATGCGGCTGAGTCTGGGCTCGGGGCCGTGCGGATACATACTGGACGTGTCGGGACGAACGAGCACGGGAAAGGGCATCTTCACCTGCTCCTACGACTGGACGATCCCGCGCATGCTGCACGAGAGCAAGGAGGAGGCGGGGTTCCTGAAGGACGAGAGGGTTTTCGTCCGCACCATGCACAAGCACGTGCTGCTGTTCATGAAGCATATCCAGGACCGGATCGGCGGCTATGCGGAGTTTCGAAAGGAGATGCTGGCGTCACTGGAAGAGCAGGAGAAGAAGACCCCAGACCTTGCCGGCTTCATCGGCACACTGAAGGAACAGCTCGGCAAGCTGCCGGACAAGAGGCCGGAGGGGGATAAGAAGGTCCGCCCGCTTCTGGCGAAAATCGAACAGGGTATCGCGGTGGACACGCCCGAGAGCATAGCGCTCGCCAAGGGGTCCGCGCGTCCGATACCGCCCACTGCGGAACACCAGGACGTACAGTTGGCGAACTGCCGGAAGGCCGTCAAGGAGCTTCGGGCGATGGCGGTAGCGAAGATGGTCAGTGACCCGGAGGCAGACACAAACCCGGCGGCAGGCGAGATCGTGAAGATGATCCGGGAGAAGACCCACGTCATCCTTCGCAACCCGGCCCATCACGAGGGATCGGAAGGGTGGTGAGATGTTGACGAAGGGTCGGGGCTTTTCGCTGGTGGACTCCTGGTCGTCGTCGCCATCGTCGCGCTGCTGGCGGCGCTGGTACTGCCCGGGCTCTCGCGGGCGCGGGAGTACGCGTACTTCACGCGGTGCAAGAGCAATCTGCGGCAGACCGGGATCGGGATCCTGGTCTTCGCCGCGGACAACAGAGGGAAGCTTCCGGGCGGGGCCACGAAGTGCAGCGAGACCGGCCTGAGCCTCTTCAGGAAGATGGGCGATATCGGATTGACCAACGCCATACGGGAGAGCAGCGGGAGCGAGAGGAGAGGCCGGCCCCTTACGATACACATCTACGAGAACAATCCCGGCAGGGAATGGGACGGCTCGGTCGATCTCTCATACGTCGGACGGCCGCGCCAGCCGGGCAGGTACCTTCCGGTGGAGGTTCTCTGGGACCCGATAACGAAGATCAGGGACTGGGGCCCGTACGGGCGGGACGCGAACAGGGGATACGCCGGGACGGAGGAGGGGCGGGACTACCTCACGCGGCGCCGCTACTGGTGGGGCTACGGACACTTTCTGCACGAGATAGGGTGCGACCGGAAAGAGCACGTACTGACGAACACCGGTCACAGCATCACGAATACGACGGAGCCCTACCGGCCCGCCACGAGGCACAGGCATATCCGCGCCGGCGCCCTCCCGTCGGCGTGGGTGGCCGGCTGTCAGCCGGGCTTGACGAGATTCGGCGGGCATCCGCGCAGGATGACGTCGCACTTCGGGGTCAGGAAGCCGCTGCCCGGGCTCTGGCGGTTCAACATGCTGCACGTAGACGGGCACGTGGACGACGGCCACTGGAATGAGCTGAGGTCGGAGCCGAAGTACGGGGCCAACGAATACGGCATAGGCTGGCTGGTGAACTGGAAGCCCGACGCGTCAGGCTGGTGCGATCCGCGACCATACGGCTGGAAGTGGATGACCAACCCGGCGGGAGACCGGGACGGCATCGAGCCGTGGCTCGACTCCGCGTTCGACTTCAATCTCCGCGACTGAGGCGGGGTTTTCCTGTACAATGCGATCATGACTTCCAGAGAACGCGTGCTGCGCACCGTATGAGCAATCATCCCATACTGTTCGAGGGCTTCGTATCGGTAGAGGCGGCTATCAGCGGCCGGTGCAGGCCGGTGAATGCCGTCTACGTCGACGAGGCAAGGGCGGACATGCCGCGCAACCGGAAGTTGTGCGAAGCGGCTCGCGGCGACGGGGTGTCAGTCGAGCTGGTTTCCCGCTCCACAGTCGACCGGATGGCCTCGGGGCGGACGCACGGGGGAATCGTCGCGTCGGTCGGCGAACGAAGCTTCTGCGATCCGGACGATCTTCTGGAGGACCCGGATCCGTTCATCGTGATGCTGGACGGCATCGAGGACCCCTTCGTGTTCGGGTATGCGGTACGCGCCCTCCACGCCGCCGGGGCAGCCGGTCTGGTCGTTCGAAGCCGCACCTGGGGCGCCTCGGAAACGATCGTCGCCCGCGCCTCCGCCGGCGCATCCGAGCTGATCCGCATCGCCGTGACGGACGGGCCGGACGAGGCCGCTGAGTTGTACCGATCCCGGGGCCTTCACATCTGCGCCACCGGCAGGAGCGCGAACACCACCTCCATCTACGACGCCGACTGGACGGTGCCCACGTTCCTGCTGATCGGGGGAGAGCGTCGCGGCATCCAGCGATCGTTTCTCGACGGCGCCGACGCGGTCTGCACCATCCCGTACGGTCGGGAATTCTCGCGGTCGCTCGGCACCGCGTCCGCGTGCGCCGTTATCGCGTTCGAGGCGGCCCGCCAGAGAATGGTGGGGGGGCGATGAGCCGATACCGCCTTCACCAGCTGACGCTGTCACTGGACTATACGGACGACGACATCCTGCCCGCCGCCGCGCTCAAGCTTAAGTGCGAACCGGACCGCATCGGCGGCCTCACCGTCGTACGCCGTTCGATCGACGCCCGCGGAAAACCGGTGTTCAGCCTGACGGTCGAATTCGATCTCACCGGCGATCTCGACGACGACGGGAAGAAGCTTCTCCGGCCGGCCGACGACGATGTTCCCCTCATCCGGGCTGCTTCCGGCGGAATGCGTTCTTCGCTTCGGCCCGTCGTTATCGGCGCCGGGCCTTCGGGGCTGATGGCCGCCCTCTTTCTGGCGCGATCCGGGGCGTTCCCTGTTCTGTACGAACGAGGTTGCCCGGTCGTCGCGCGGGCGCCGCACGTCGCCGAATTCTGGAAGAGCGGCACGCTTCGCGCCGAGAGCAACGTGTTGTTCGGGGAAGGGGGGGGGGGGCTGTTCTCCGACGGCAAGCTCACCACGCGGAGCAAAGACGAACGCCGCGCCCGTTTCTTTCTGGAGACCCTCCGGCAATGCGGCGCGCCCCCGTCGGTGCTGGTCGACGCGGAGCCCCATCTGGGCACGGACGCGCTCGGGGAGATCATCCCGCGGCTGCGGAAGGCGATACTGGCGGAAGGCGGGGAGATACACTTCAACTCGTGCCTCACCGGTCTTCACATTGAAGACGGCAGACTCGCCGGGGTTTCCATAAACGGGGCCGACCATGAAACGGCCTGCTGCGTGCTGGCCACCGGCCACAGCGCGCGTGACGTATACCGCCTGCTCCATCGTTCCGGCGTCACGCTGGAGCCGAAACCGTTCGCCATGGGGGTGCGTGTCGAGGTGTCCCAGAGCAAGATCGACGCGGCCCTGTGGGGCCGGTCCGCCGGCCATCCGCGCCTGGGCCCCGCGGGCTTCCGGCTCACCCGGAAGCAGGACAGGCACCTGCGTGCCTGTTACACCTTCTGCATGTGCCCCGGAGGCACGGTTGTCTCCTGTGCGTCATCGGACGGCATGCTCACCACGAACGGTATGAGCTCCGCCGCGCGATCACAGCCCTTCGGCAACGCGGCGTTTCTCGTGCCGGTAGTCCCGGAAGACTTCCGGGCATTCCGGGCCGACGATGCTCCCGCGCTTGCGGGCTGCGATATGCAGATGCATTTCGAGAGCATGGCGTACTCGGCGGCAGGTGAAGACTATTCCATACCCGCGGCGACGCTCTCCGATTTCATGCGCGGAAAAGCCGGCGCGGCCCTGCCCGAACCGCGATCCTTCATACGCGTGAAGCCGGCCCCGGTACACACACTGCTGCCGGAATACGTGCGGGAGCCTCTCGTTCACTGGATACCCCGAATGCTCGAGAAAATCACCGGACCGGATTACGAAAACGTTCTGGTATACGGCCCGGAAACGAGAAGCTCCAGCCCGGTTCGAATCGTTCGCGACGACAACCGCGAATCGGTCGCCGCAAAGGGGCTGTATCCGTGCGGCGAGGGCGCCGGATACGCGGGCGGAATCGTCAGCTCCGCCATCGACGGCATCCGTGCCGCCGAGCACGTTGGATACGTTTGGCTCAACTCCGCGTTCGACTTCAATCGCCGCGACTGAGGCGGGGTTTTCCTGTACAATGCCCGTATGAATTCCAGAGAACGCGTACTGCGCACCGTTAATTTCCAGGAACCCGACCGGGTGCCGATCGACCTCGGCGGGCTGGAGGCGTCCTCCATCGGCGTGAAGGCATACAACGGGGTGAAGCGGAAGCTCGGCATTCGTTCCGAGTCGCGCATCTGGGACCCCAGGTTCATGATCGCGCGCGTAGAGGAAGAGATACTGCAGAGGTTCCACGTGGACATCGTTCCCCTCGACGTATCGTCCGCCGCGTGGGACGCCGCGCCCGACAGCGAGTGGATCCCCAGGACGCTCTACGAAGGGGTCGAGGGGCTTCTGCCTCCCGAGACCAACATAGGAACGGATTCCGAAGGCAACTGGGTGCTGCTGGACGGGGAGGGGAACCCGACGGCGTACCGCATGCCGCGGGAGGGGTACTACTTCGACGATATGTCCTTCGATACGCCCGGCGCGACGATCGATCCGGCGGCGTTCAGGCCGCCAGCCGGGTTCAGCGACGAGCAGCTGGAGGCCCTTCGGAAGAGGGGGAAGTTTCTCCATGACAACACCGAGTATGCCATGCTGGGGTGGGGCGGGGGCGTCTGTTTTCTCGGGCTGAGCCTTATCACGGACCGGCTGAGCAACGTCACGATGGGGCTTTCTTCCGAATGGATGGTGATGCTGATGACGGAGAAGGAAACCTGCCACGAGATGATGGGCAGGTCGATAGAGGCTTCGATCGCGTCCCTGAAGCAGCTGCACGACGCGGTCGGCGATTACTGCTTTGCGTGGGGGATCGCGGCCGACGACAGCGGCACCCAGCGCGGCGAATTCATCAACCCGGACCTGTGGGCGGAGATGATCAGGCCGCACTACGCGAAGCTGTGTGACTGGGTGCACCGGAACACGAAATGGAAGACGTTCATGCACAGCTGCGGGTCGATCTACAACCTGATCCCGCACCTGATCGAGGCGGGGATCGACATACTGAACCCGGTCCAGACCTCGGCGGCCGGCATGGAGCCGGAGCGGCTGAAGAAGGAGTTCGGGGGCAGGATCGTCTTCTGGGGCGGCGGGTGCGACACCCAGAACGTGCTCTCGACCGCGACGCCGGAGGAGGTGCGGGAGCACGTGAGGGAGCGGATCGGGATATTCGCGCCTGGCGGCGGATACATCTTCAACCAGGTGCACAACATTCAGCCGAACGTCCCGCCGGAGAACGTTATCGCCATGCTGGACGCGGCGTACGAGTTCGGCAGGCAGGGGGCGTAGCCGAGTCTATTTGCGGCGGTCGACCCAGACGGCGGTGTCCTTGGCGCCGGGGAGGATGGGGCCGACGCACGAGGACTTGGGGTCGCGCTTCGTGCCGAACAGGTCCTCCAGGCAGTCCTTCTGGTGCGCGCCCTTGCCGGCCAGCGCCTTCTCGCCCTCCTTGGTCAGCCGGTAGTCGAACTTGTCCGGGCCGGTGAACCATTCCTTCGCGCCCGGGCCGGTGTTGTTGGTGCCCTTCGCGCCGCCGATGAGCTTGCCGATGGCGTTGTTGATCGCGATGGGGTCGGGCGGATATTTCTTCTGGCACTGCAGCTTCTGGCAGTTGTAGGACAGGTTGTTGATGAAGCGGCTGTTGGCCGCCATGTTGGAATGGTAGGCGACGTCGGACGTGTTGATGACGATACAGTTGCGGACGATGCCTTTGTCGTGTTCCGGCGCGACCTTGCCGCCGACGAGCGGCAGCCATTTCTCTCCGGTAAGCCCGCCGCCCAAAGAGATGCCGACGGTGATTCCCTTTACCTTCTTTCCGTCGACCAGGCAGCCCTCTATCACGCCGTTCTTGCCGCCGCCCTTGAGGAAGATGCCGTAGGAGATGCCGCCGGCCTTGCCGTAGTCGTGGACGTAACAGCGGCGGACGATCCAGTTGTCGCCGGAGACGAAGTCCATCGCCGTCTTGCCGGTGTCGAAGACCTCGCAGAACTCGAACGTGATGTTGTCCGCGCCCTTCTCCCGGGTGCGGGACGCCTTGATGCCGTGCTGTTTGCTGCCGGAGACCTTGCAGTCGGTGAAGACGTTGTCGTGGCAGCCCTGCTCGCCGCTGAGCTTCAGCGCGGCCTCGGACGAATTGGGGTCGCCCTGGAAATGGATGCCCTTGAAGTGCCAGAAGGCGCAGCTCATGCTGGTGCGGCCGGCCTTCAGCACCGCGTAGCCCTTCGTGCCCGTGCACGTGAGGGTGATCGGTTTGCCCTTGGCGCCGTTCTTGCCTATGCTGAACCGCCCGCCCAGGTCGTATACGCCGGGCGCGGCCTCGATGACGTCTCCGGGCTTCGCCTTTCCCACCGCGGACTTCAGCTCGCCCGCGTTGGATACCTTGACGGTCGCGGCCTCAAGGGGGAGGGTACAGGTGATCATTGCGATTACGGCGACTGCGGCCGTTGCCATCCAACAACACTTACTCATAGCGGTCCTCCTTTTGCCAACATGGCACATGGGGACAGATCCCATTCTTTCGAAATAAGGGAGGTGTCTCCGAATCTGCATATGTGATTATAGCAGAAGGGAGGGGAACGTACCCGCTAAGTTGTCTGTTCCTGAATTGAAGAAGTTATCCGCCGTCGGATTTTCAACGACTCTGACCCCTTGAAACTCTAACCCCTTGAAACAGGGTGCTTTGCCTCGCGGGGGGAGATGCCTTCGAGCTGCTTGAAGGTCTTGGAGAGATGGAAGGCGTCGCTGAAGCCGGTCGCGTCGGCGACCGTCTTGAGCGGCTGGCCCTTCACGATGAGCGCCTTTGCCAGGTTGACCCGCATCCGGATGAGCCTTCTGACGGGAGATTGTCCGGTCTCCTTTTGGTAGCGGTGGGACAGCGTCGATTCGGACACGTGCAGGTGCCGCGCCAGGTCCGGAAGGCCGATCTTCTCCGCCAGGTGCCGGCTCAGGTACTCGTCGGCCGCCTGGACGAAATCCGAGGCGACCGGCTCCGGGGACGAGCCGATAATTCGTCTATCGTATCCCTCCGCCGGCTCGCTGCAGTGCAGAAGGTTCAGCAGGCTGAAGAAAAGGGACTGCGCCTGCCAGATCCCTCTCTCCCCCTCGGTGCGTCCGACGCGCGCGATGTCTTCGAGCAGCGTTCCGAGGGTTCTCTCCGGGTCGAGAAACCGCGCGTAGCCCGGGCCCTCGTCGATCAGCTCGTTCAGGCCGCCGACATCTCCTCCCGAGAAGATGACGAAGGCGGAATGGCTCACCGGGTCGGCGTGACGGGGATACTCCTCCCAGTAGACCGTCTCCGGCGGATAGAGATGGGCGCTTCGCGGAGGGCGGGGGCGCCAGCGTCTCCCGGGGGAACCGACACGCGACAGCCCGGCCTTGTTGAATGTGTAGTCGATCACCCAGAGCGGGTGCTTCAGACGCATGCGGCTTCCCGCGAGGCGGCGGCTGACGCGCCACGCGCTGGTGAGCGCCGGCACCGTCTCCGAATTCCGTTTCCAATCGTACCCGTAGGACGTTTCTTCCATTGCAAGATTATACATGAAAGCTGCAGCTACTGCCATTCCGTATTGCCCACGTCGTCCGTATACTGCGTGAGACACGCTGAAAAAACGCATTAGGTGGGATCCTGGCGGACGAGGGGCGGTGGAGAAAAGTTACATGAAGGAGGCGCGGATGAAGGGAATTTTCAGGTTTTCGTTCGGGCCGTGGAACATCCACGAGGGGGCCGACCCGTTCGGCCCGGCGGTGCGCGAGTCGATTCCGTTCAACCGGAAGCTGTCCGTCTACCGGAAGCTGGGATTCGGGGCGGTGCAGTTCCACGACGACGACGCGGTGCCCGGCATGGACAGGCTGTCCGCGCGGCAGATCCGGAAACAGGCGGAGGCGGTGAAGAAGGCGCTGGAGAGGCACGGGCTGGCGGCAGAGTTCGTGGCGCCGCGGCTGTGGGAAGACCCGCGGACGATCGACGGGGGCTACACGTCGAACGACGGGAAGTGCCGCCGCTACGCGATCGAGAGGAGCAGGCGGGCGATCGACATCGCGAAGGTGCTCGGGACGGAGCTGATCGTGCTATGGCTCGCCAGGGAGGGAACGTACGTTCGGGAGGCGAAGGACAGCAGGATCGCGACCGACCGGCTGAGGGAAGGGGTGGACGCGATGCTGGAGTACGACGGCGGAATCCGCATCGCGATCGAGCCGAAGCCGAACGAGCCGATGGATCACGCGTTCATTCCGACGACCGGGCACGCGATCGCGCTGGCGTCGGCCAGCGCTGACCCGGATCGGGTGGGGGTCAATATAGAAAGCGCGCACGCGATCCTGGCCGGACTCGACCCTTCGGACGAGATGGGCTTCGCGCTCTCCTTCGGCAAGCTCTGGACGGTGCACCTGAACGATCAGAACGGGATGAAGTTCGACCAGGACAAGACGTTCGGCTCGGTGGACCTGCGCCGGGCGCTCAACCAGGTACGCATCCTGGACGCCCACGGGTACGGGCGGCGGGGCGAGTGGGTGGGGCTCGACGTAAAGGCGATGCGGACGCAGAAGCGGGCGTCCGCCACCGAGCATCTGGCGAACAGCCGGAGAATCTTCCTGCGGCTGTTGAAGGTGTCCCGCGGGCTGAGCGGCAGGAAGATGGAGGAGCTGGTCGGCAGGCGGGACTACGAGCGGCTCGAGATGTACGTCGTCGGAAACCTGATGGGATAAGGAAGCGGCATGGAGTGGAGGGAGACGGATCATTCCGAGCGCCGGTGGCGTTGTATCCTGGGCTGGCGCGGCGGCGATGTCGCGTCGGAGCCGGAAGACGGGGACGTGCACGCTCTGTTGCGGATCGTCCTCGACGTGCTGACCGGGTATCTCCTCGCCTGTTGCGAGGCGGCGGGTGAACTGGTCTCGGACGCGGTGCCGGCGGTAGAGGGGGGCTACACGCTCTGTTCGGAGGTGCGTGCGGTGCTGTCGCGCGAGCATTTCGAGGAGTTCGAACAGAAGTATCTGGAAGAGCTCGCGGATGCGGTCGGGCCGCTGTGCATACACTCCTGCGGCGAGTGGGCGCGTCACCTGCCGGAGTGGGCGAGACCGGAACGTGGAAAGGAGGAGTAAGGTGATAACGCAGGAGAAACTGGCGGTCGACGGAGGGGCGAAGGCGGTCGCCCGGCTGGGCCCGTACACGAGCAAGATCCACAAGGAGGAGCTGCTGGAGGTTCTGGACCTGTGGAAGTTCCCGCCCGGGGTGAAGAAGAAGATGACCGCGCTGGTCGAGAAGAGCGCGGACCGGCTGGAAGGGCCGCACCTGTTCCGGTACTACAATCCGAGGCCGAGCAAGGTGGCGGCCGCGGAGAAGGCCTTCGCGAGATACATCGGGGTGAAGCACGCGCTGGCCGTCAACTCGTGCACCTCCGCGCTCATCGCCGCGCTGAGGGCGCTGGGGGTCGGCATGGGCGACGAGGTGATCGTGCCGGCGTACACGTTTTTCGCCTCCGCCGCGGTGATAGGGGCGTGCAACGCGATACCGGTGATCGCGGACGTGGACGACACGCTGACGCTGGACCCGGCGGACGTGAAGCGAAAGATATCGAAGCGCACCCGGGCGATTATCGTGGTGCACATGCGCGGGGCCCCGGCGCAGATGGACGAGATAATGGCGCTGGCCGGGAAGCGGCGCATACCGGTGATAGAAGACGCCGCCCAGGCGGCGGGCGGCACGTACAAAGGAAGGATGCTCGGCTCCATCGGCGCAATGGGCTGTTTCAGCTTCGACTACTACAAGATACTGAACTCGGGCGAGGGCGGGTTCGTGACCACCGGCGACGAGTGGCTTCACACCCGGGCCCAGTCGTGGCACGACTGCGCGGCGTGCTGGCGCCCGGACCGGTTCGCGTCCGAGCGCAGGGAGGGGGAGCTGTTCTGCGGCGAGAACTACCGGATGAGCGAGCTGCAGGGGGCGGTGGCGCTGGCGCAGATACGAAAGGCCGGGCGGATACTGCGGGGCTACCGGACGGCGAAGCGGCGGATCATGGGGAAGCTGAGGCTGCCGGAGGGGGTGACGCTGCAGCGCGTGGTGGACCCGGAAGGGGACACGGGGATCTGCCTGATACTCTTCATGCCGGACGTTCCGCGGACGAAGCGGGCGCTCTCCGCGATGCAGGCCGAGGGGATACCGGCGGGCGGGATATACGATCACAAGGTGAAGGACTGGCACGTCTACGTCCACTGGGATCACATCCTGGACAGGAAGTCCGCCGCGCGCGACGGCCTGCCGTGGAGCGGGGTGCCGGCAGGGAAGCTGCCGCGCTACTCGAAGACGATGTGTCCCCGGTGCACGGACCTGCTGTCGAGGGCGATCATGGTCGACATGAACTGGGAGTACTCGAGGAAAGACTGCGACGCGATAGCCGCCGGCATGAACAAGGTGCTGGCGGCGGTGTGAGGAGGTAACGATGGAGCTTGGTGTCTGCCTGGAGATGTTTTTCGGAGACCGGCCGTTCCTGGAGCGTATCCCGGCGGCGGCCGAGGCCGGCTGCCGGTTCGGGGAGATGTGGTTCACGGACATGACGGTGTGGGACGGCGGCATGAGGGAAGACGATCCGAAGGACCCCGGGGAGGTGAGCGCGGCGGCGGAGAAGGCCGGGCTGACCATAACCAGCGCGGTGATCGGCGCGCCCGACGGGAGCATCGGCGGGGGACTGACGAACCCGGCGAACCGCGGGCAGTGGCTGGGGCGGGCGGAAAAGACGTTCCGGTTCTGCCGGGACGCCGGCATCGGGTCGGCGATCGTCTGCACCGGCAACCGGGTGGAGGGCGAATCGTTTTCCGAGACGAGAAGACACGTGATGGAGGGCCTGAAGGCGACGGTCGAGAAGGCGGATGGGTTCGGCATCGACCTGCTGATGGAGCCGCTCAACGACAGGAAGGACCATCCGGATTACTTCCTGGTGGATTCCGACGCGGGGGCGGAGATGTGCCGCGAGATCGGGTCGCCCCGCCTGAAGCTGATCCACGACTGCTACCACATGCAGATAATGGAGGGCGACCTGTGCGGGCATATCCGCAGGAACCTGGACGTCATCGGGCACCTGCACGCCGGCGGGCACCCGGGCCGGCACGAGCTGTGGCTGGGGGAGACCGACTACCGGTTCCTGTGGAAGGAGATCGAGCGGGCGGGGTACGACGGGGTGTGCGCGCTGGAATACACGCCGACGCTGGAGCCGGCCGAGAGCATACGCCGGACGATCTCCTACCTGGAGTCGGGGAACGGGCGATGACGGACAGGGTCCTGGCCTTCGGCTGCCACCCGGACGACGTGGAGTTCATGGCGGCCGGGACGCTGGCGCTTCTGGCGGAGCGCGGGTACCGGGTGCACATCGCCACGATGACGGGCGGCGAGGTGGGGTCGGCGACGCTGATCGGCGAGCAGATCCGGGAGCGCCGGCTGAAGGAGGCCGGGGCGTCCGCCGCCGTCGTCGGGGGAACGTACCGCTGCGCCGGCGGGCGGGACCTGGAGGTGGAGTACAGCGACTTCTACCGGAAGGCGGCCGTGCGGGTGATGCGGGAGGTCGATCCGCTCATCGTGCTGGCGCCGCCGCCGGCGGACTACCTGGCCGATCACGAACAGACCTCGCTCCTGGTCAGGAACGCGGCGTACATAGCCTCCGTGCCGCTCTACGACTGCGGCGGCGGGGCGCCCCCCACGAAGCGTTTCCCGTACCTGTACTACTGGAACGCGGCGGGGCTGACCGACATATTCGGCCGGGAGCTGCCGCTGCACTTCGGGGTGGATACCGGGTGCGTGATGGAGATCAAGGAGAGGATGCTGGCCTGCCACGAGTCGCAGAGGGAGTGGCTGGCCGCGCACAACGGGTGGGACAGCTATATCGAGACGATGAGGGACTGGTCGCGCCGGCAGGGCGAGCTGATCGGCCGGGAACACGGCGAGTGCTTCATCCGGCATCTCGGAAGCGGCCATCCGGGGGACAATATACTCGAGGATATCCTGGGCGATTCGTACGTGGATATGGAAAGGAAGTTGAGTCATGTCGGCGTCTGAGCGTGTGGCGGTGGTGTGGGAACGGGGTCCGGTGAAGGGCGAGATAGAGGTGGTCTACGGCAGGCTGGCGTCGCCGGATGCGTCGTTCTCCCTGCCGGCGACGAACGGGAACAGGCTTCTGCTGGAGATCGGCGACGCCCGTGTGTCGGACGGCGCGCGGGCCACGCGCGTGACGGTGCGGGCCACGGAGCACCCGTTCACGTTCTTCCTGCGGGACGTGAGCGCGGAGCACCCGGTGTACCTCCCGCAGTTCGGAGCGGCCGTGACGGCCGCCGGCGACGAGCGGTGCTACCGGGAGATAGCCGGGGCGGTGGAGGGGCGCGGGCTGCGCGGCGAGCTGGAGGCGATCGAGTCCGAACCGGAGGAATCGTACGAGAGCGCCGTGGCGCGGACGCGGGACCTGCAGTGCCCGACGTGGCTGGGGCTGGGCAGGGACATGCGCATCTTCGAGTTCGAGGTGAGCCGGAAGGAAGGGTACTGGGGCGGGATACTTCCCCGCTTTCACGGGAGGACGGTCGTGGTGCCCGAGTGCGTGGACGGCAAGAACCTGCGTTACACCTTCGTGCTGGGGCGCGGGGCGGCGTGCGAGGCCGACATGTCCCGCCGGCTGGAGGACGGGTGCCTACCCATCCTGCGCGGCGGGATGGATGACGGCGACGTGCGCTACGAGCTCACCGCGTTCGTCACCGGAGAGACGGCGCCGCTGAGGGCCGATACGGTGAGGGGGACGCATTACCTGGTCGCCGACGGTCACGCGGGCGGCCACATGTTCACCGAAGAGCAGAGGGCGCGGTACGAGGAGCTGCTGCCCGGCGAGCTGGACCGGGAGGAGACGGTGCTTCATCTGCGGGCGACGGCGACCAACACCGCGTCCGTGCCCCGGTACGCGTGGTTTCGGAAGCCGTGTCCGGACGCGGGGAACGTATGCGCGACGCGCCACGAGCCGGAGACAGGCTTCGGCGTGTTCGAAACCGGCCGGGTCTTCACCGCCTGCAGGCTGAACGGGCGCCCGATGGCGGAGCTGGAGGCGGCGGTGCTCGTGAAGCCGGGGGAGAGCGCGGCGTTCGAATTCGTTCTGCCGCACCGCCCGGTGTCGCGCGAGCGGGTCGGGAAGCTGGCGGCGTGCGATTTCGACGCGCGCCTGGAGGAGTGCCGCGCCTACTGGCGGGGCAAGCTGGAGGCGGCGGCCGCGGTGGACCTGCCCGAGCGCCGCGTGAACGAGATGGTGAAGGCCGGGCTGCTTCACCTGGACCTGGTGGCGTACGGGCTCGAGCCGGACGGGACGCTGGCCCCCACGATAGGATGGTACGCGCCGATCGGCTCGGAGAGCACGCCCATCATCCTGTTCTTCGAGAGCATGGGCCTTCACGACATCGCCCGGCGGTCGATCCAGTTCTTCCTGGACAAGCAGCACGAGGACGGATTCGTCCAGAACTTCGGCGGCTACATGCTGGAGACCGGGTGCGCGCTGAATCTGATCGCGGAACACTTCCTGTACACCCGGGACGTCGAGTGGCTCCGCTCCGTCGCGCCCGGGGCGATGAAATCGGTGCGCTATCTGACGGACTGGCGCAGGCGCAACATGCGGGACGACCTGCGCGGCCGCGGGTACGGCATGATAGACGGGAAGGTCGCCGATCCGGAGGACCCGTTCCATTACTTTATGAACAGCGGCTACGCGTACCTGGGCCTGAAGCGCACCGCGGAGTGGCTGGCGCTGCTGGACCCGGACGAGGCGAAGACGCTGGCGGAGGAGGCGGAGGCGTTCCGGAGGGACATCCGCGCCGAGCTGGCGGAATGCATGGCCCGGTCGCCCGTCATTCCGGTGGGGGACGGGTCGTGGTGTCCGACCGCGCCGCCCTGGGCGGAGGCGACGGGGGCCTCGTCGATGCTGAGCGACGGCGAGCCGTGCTTCAGCCACCACACCTTCGCGTGCCGGGATTCGCTGATAGGACCGCTGTGGCTGGTGTTTCAGCAGGTGGTGGAGCCGGACGAGCCGATGGGAGAGGCGCTGCTCGCGTCGCACGCGGTGCTGCACACGCTGCACAACGTCGCCTTCAGCCAGCCGTACTACTCCAGGCACGATTACGCGCACCTGGCCCGCGGCGAGGTGAATGCCTTCCTCAAGACGTTCTACAACGGCTTCTCCGGGCTGGCGGACCGCCAGACGTACACCTGGTGGGAGCACTACTTCCACGCGAGCGTGCACAAGACCCACGAGGAGGGCTGGTTCCTGATGCAGATCCGGTGGATGCTGCTGATGGAGAAGGGGACGGAACTGAGGCTTCTGCCGGGCATCCCGCGCGCGTGGCTGAGGAACGGCCGGCGGGTCGCGTTCGAGAATATGGGAAGCCACTTCGGGGCGGTCTCCCTGCGGGTGGAGTCGAAGCTTGCCGGGGGGACAATCGAGGCGGGGTACTCCCTTACGGCCGGCCGGCTGCCGGAGAAGCTGACGCTGAGGATACCCCACCCGGAGGGACTGCGTGCAACCGTTGTCGAGGGCGGAACTTACGATGCCGGGGCGGAGACCGTCGAGATCGCGGGTCCGGGGGCGGAGGGCAGCGTGACCCTGAGATGGTGAGGGGCTTGCCCCTGCCGGGCCGTCGAAGCGGGTGATGTCCCCGGATTGGGTAAAATTGTGATTTTACAGATCCTATGATTTTATCAGCGTTTCCGTGCCCGAGCGATTATACCAGAAAGAAATTCATGGGACACAATCCCGAGTTTTGCTTCGCGAAATCGGGTTATGTTTCTGAATTGAGGGTCGTTAGAAGTATCGGGAGAGCCCGAATCCGACCTGCATTCGCTCTTCGCCGCTGCCCTCGGTGCTGATCATATAGGCGGCTTCCGCGTTGAGTGATATCTTTTCCGAAAGGGACTACTTGTATCCCACGTGGGGGCCGAACAGCATCTCGGTGTCGTCGTCGATGCCCGTCGTGTACGCGACCGCACCCGCCAGTTCGATCTTGGCCAGCGTGCCGCTTGCCGCCGCAGGTTCCTTCCGGTCCTGCGTGCCTTCGGCTTCCGCCGCTTCAGCAGCGTACGCAGCAAGCCCGACCACCGCCGCCAGGGTCACCGATACTGCCAGCTTTTTCATGAGAATTTCCCCTTTGGTACGCCGATGCGTGATTATACCAGACGAATATGAAAACAAGATGAAGATCGGTACGAATCGGCAATCTGTACCGAATTTTCACGCTGCTTGACAGGCCGTTCGGTGCGCGTACAATTATGCGCAAATACCGGTTCGTGAATCTCATAGAATGAAATGATCGGGACATGAACAGCCGCGAGAGATTCGAACGGGCGATGGCGCACGAGGATCCGGACCGGGTGCCCTTCGACATCGGGGGCACGCCGCTCACCGGCATGCGGCCGGGCGTCCGGAAGGGACTGTGCGAGCTTCTGGGGTTTGCCGAGGATGATGACGAACGGCTTCTCGAGTGGGCCGGTACCGATTTCCGGTACGTCGGAGACGTCGCGGAGCTGCCGGGCGGGAATGCTCGAAAGATATCCGGCGAGGCGCGGGTGGACTGCTGGGGGATCCGGGTCGACCGCGTCGACGGGGAGTGGCAGATCACCGGGAACCCGCTGAGAGGGGCATCCGTGGACGATCTGGGGTCGTATCCCTGGCCGGAGGCGCGCATCGACGAGGACCTGCTGGCGGGCTGGGAGAAGAGGGCGCGGGAATTGAGGGAGCAGGGCCGGTATGTGGTCGTGGCGGGGCACCCGGTATACGGCATCCTGGAACTCGGCTGCTGGATGTGCGGGTACGACGACTTCTTTCTGAAGCTCGCGGCGGATACCGATTTCGTCCGCGTCTTCTTCGACCGGATCCTGGAGATCCAGCTCGCCGTGATCGAGCAGTACTACGCCGCGCTGGGTTCGTATATCGATCTCACCACGAGCGGCGACGATTTCGGCTCCCAGAACGGGCCGCTCATCTCGCCCGCGATGTTCGAATCGCTCATCGCGCCGTGCTTCTCCGAGAGGATCCGGCGGACGAAGGAGGCGGGGCGGTGCCGCTACTGGCATCATACGTGCGGCTCCGTGGCGGACCTGCTGGATGAGATCGTCGGGTGCGGCGTCGACATTCTCAATCCGATACAGACGTCGGCGGCCGGGATGGAGCCCCGATCATTGAAGGACCGGTTCGGCGACCGGCTGGTGTTCTGGGGCGGGGTGGACGTGCAGCAGTTCCTTCCCCGGGCGACGCTGGCGGAGATTCCGGCTCACGTGGATGAGCTGGCGCGTGTGCTGGGAGAGAACGGCGGGTACGTGATGGCGCCGGCCCACGAGATACAGGACGACGTGCCCGCGGAGAACGTCGCGGCGTGGGTCGAAGCGGTGCAGGGACGATGAAAGGGATCAGAATCGTTCTGTTCGACGTCGACGGCGTCCTGATACGGGTGCCGCACTACTTCGGCGTCGAGCTGGAGCGCCGGGGCTACGAGAACGCCGCGGAACGGCTGAGGGAGTACTTCCACGACGGCGATCACTTCCCGTGTCTCGAGGGGAAGGGGGACCTGAAGGAGCGCATCGAGCCGTACCTGAGGGCGTTCGGCTGGGAGCATTCCGTCGATGAGTACTTCAGCCAGCAGCTGGACTTCGAGGGCGGGCATCTGGACGGGGAGATGATGGGCATAGTCGGGGAGCTGCGGGAGCGGGGGGTGAAATGCTGTCTGGCCACGGATCAGGAGGAACACCGGGCGCGATACCTGCTGAAGACAATGGGTCTCGGGGACATGTTCGATGACCATTTCATCTCGTGCCGCATAGGGTGCAGGAAATACGACGGCGGCTTCTGGACTCACGTTGTCGATGAGCTGGCACGTGAGGGGTTCGAACCGGGCGAGGCGGCGTTCTTCGACGATCTTCAGGAGAACGTCGACGCCGCGGCGAGGTCGGGAATCCGGGCGCGCCTGTTCGTGGACGTGAAACGGTTCAGGGAAGATCTTTCTTCGCTAAGTCAATAACTCAAGGCCTGACCCCAGGATGTAAGATATGACTCCGGCGGACATATACTCGCAGGAGAGACTCGATGAGAGACCAGGGAGAATTCGTTAAGCTCTTGACCGCGCACAACATGAGGCTGTACGCCTTTGCGCTGTCGATCTGCCGGAACCATCAGGACGCGGAGGATATCCTCCAGCAGGCGGCTGCCGTCATGTGGGAGAAACGAGCCGGGTTCGAGCCCGGCTCGTCCTTCGGGATGTGGTCCAGGGCCGTTCTGTACAGGGTGGCGATGAATCACATGAGAGCCCGGAAACGGCATCCCCTTCTCTGCGATGTGGAGACCCTGGAGGCGCTTTCTTCGGCGTTCGAGAACGCCGACGAGATCTATGACAACCGGCGGCTGATGGATGCGCTCGACGGATGCATGGGCCGGCTTTCGCCGGAGCATCGGAAAATGATCCGGCTCAGATACTGCGAGAACCGGAAGAGCGCCGAGCTCGGAGAGATGTTCGAGAAGACGATCTCGGCGGTCGATGTGGTTCTGTTCAGGATACGGAGATGGCTTGAGCGGTGCATGAAGGTCTCGCTCACGGCCGAGGGATGAACGCGATGGATGCGCGCGAAGCGGACAGGCTGATATGGCTGTACCAGGACGGCCGGCTCGACGAGGCGGGGGAGAAGAAGCTGGCGCTTCTCGTCAGGAACGATCCGGCCTTCGCGAGGCGATTTTCGGAGCTGTCCCTGCTCGATGCGGCGATGCACAAGTGTCTCAACGCGCGACAGCAGCAGCTGCATGCTTCCCGCCGTCCTCTCGGAGATGAAGGCCGAATGAGAGCCAAGCGGCGTTCGAGGAGACATCCGTCGAGGGCTGCGGCCCGTCCGATCCGCTGGGGCCGGTGGATCTCCGTCGCCGCGTGTCTGGCGATCGTCGCCGGGGCGCTGGTCTACAACGGGCGGCAGGAGAAGCGATTTACGGACGTGATGGTGGCGCAGATACAGAGAACCGCCCCGGGCGTCGAGATCCATCGGCGGGGAGGCACGGTGATCGCGACGGTGGGGATGGACCTCTTCGCGGGCGACCGGATAGAGACGAAGAAGGGTGAGAAGCTCGTACTCGGTTATCCGAAAGAGAAGACGGCCGTTACGATCGGAGACGCCGAACGGGAAACAACGCTGACGATCGGAGACGTCACGCGGGGCAAGCGGCTGCACCTCGAAAAGGGCATTCTCGACGCGTCAGTGGACCCCCAGCCGGAGGACAAACCGTTCATCGTAGCGACACCCCACGCCGAAGCGAAGGTGGTTGGGACCGCCTTCACCGTTCGTATCGCAGGAAGAGCGACATGGCTCGAGGTGAGGGAAGGCGCGGTCGAGCTGACCCGGCTGGCGGATGGGGAGAGCATCAAGGTGGCGGCGGGGCAGTTCTCGGCGGCGGGGGAGAATGCGGATGACTATGCCTTGAATGCGTACCGCATCGGGACGGAATGGGTGGACGGGCCGGTAATCCTGAAGGACGATTTCAGCAGGGGCATGGGCAACTGGGTGATTGTCTTGAGGAGGGGGGACGCCGGGGGAGATATCATCAGGGATGGAATTGCGAGCGGTCCGGATGGGACGGCCGCTCGCTATGAGGAGAAGGATGCTTCCATAGGGGTGGAAGGGGAGGATTGGGCCGGCCGACCGTGTCCGTGCGTCAGGCTCCGAAACGACGGGGCGAATTACTCGGGGGTATATCTGAGCCTGAGGCCTGAGGCCGGATGGCTTCCCGCCGAGGGAGATCCCTGGGTTCGTATAGCTTTCGATGCGGACCTGGCGTTGGACGGCCGTGCCGATTACGGCGGCGGCGGTTGCAGCCTGACTTCGACGCGCTCGTCGAGATCGGAATGGACCGCTTGGGGCGGGACGGGCGGCGACACGACGGACGACGTCCTGGGCACGGTGACGGCGCAGGGGGATTACGAAGGGGCCAGGGAAGGGGTGCTGAAGGCCTTCGACAACCTGACGAGCACCAAGTGGCTGGATTTCGCCAACGCGAATCCCGGCACGAGGGCGAGCTGGATACAGTACGCCTACGCGGGCGGGGCCAGGAAGACGGTGGCCGGGTACACGCTCACGTCGGCGAACGACGCTCCGGCGCGCGACCCGAGGGACTGGAGACTTCTGGGGACAAACGATGGGGGACAAACGTGGGCGGAGCTGGACCTTCGCACCGGCGAGCAGTTCTCGGCCAGGTTCCAGAGGAAAGAGTACACGGTGGCGAATCCCGGGGCGTATGCGACGTACAGGCTGAGGATCGAGTCTGTGAGGGAGCCGTCGGGGGCGAACGCGGTGCAGCTGGCGGAGATCGAGCTTCTGGAGACGGTGGAAGCGCGGAGCCCGAGCAGCGTCTCCGCGACGACGGGGGTGCATGCGGCGGCGGACGGTGTGGGCGGCACGACGTCCGAAACGAAGAGAGAAACGCCGACGATCAGGCCCAGGGAATGGGTGCATGCCCGGAGCGAGATAATCAGATCCCGCGACGCGTCAGGTGCGGCGCGGGTCGAGCTGAAAACGTTCTACAACGGAGCGCTCCTCACGGCGCGGT
Source organism: uncultured Planctomycetota bacterium (assembly GCA_964389785.1). GTDB lineage: Bacteria > Planctomycetota > CAYMFW01 > CAYMFW01 > CAYMFW01 > CAYMFW01. The sequence goes on along the minus strand of CAYMFW010000041.1, from coordinate 658 downwards.
GGAAGGCCGGTGAGGACCCGCGTCCCATCGGCTACTGTGTATTCCTGAATCGAGGGACCTTGTTCGTGAAGAACGTGGTGGCGCGGAAGGTGGTGAAAGCAGAGAGGTAGCGCAGGAGAAGAGAACCCGCCGCGGTAGTCTTGGCGGACAAGCGGCGGGTTCGGAGACCCGGGAGGCGAAGAGGCGGACCTTTTGACGGATCTGCCGCACGCCTCGGGCCTTGTTTTTGATTGTAGAGGAGGGAAGAAGCCGATGCAAGACGGATTTCGGGACGGGAGATTTCCCGTGGACGCCTTGGAAAGGAGCGGGGGTATGAAGAAGGCTCTGTGGGGCGTGATGGCGGCGGGTATGGTCGTAAGTATGATGCTGTCGGGCGTCGGCGAAGCCGCGCCTCTCAGCGCGGACGCGAAGACCGACGGGCAGGTGAGGAACCTGCCGCAGAACGGGTGGCGTTCCCTGGGCGGGCTGGACCGGGTGAAGAGCGGCGAGATCGTGCAGGTGCAGACGCTGGACGGTCCCGGAGGGGACGTGAGCCTCGTCTACGCGATGCCGAAGGTGAAGGCGGTGAAGGCGAAGGTGAAGCTGCCTCTCGCGGCCGGAGGAAACGGCGAGGAGCAGGAGCTGACGTCGCTTTTCCTCGGCAACGCTCCCACGACGG
>CAYMFW010000040.1:0-30351 GCA_964389785.1 uncultured Planctomycetota bacterium | reverse complement strand
ACGGGGCTATTCTACCTGGAGGGGAGAGGAGAGGCAAGGCGGGGAGGGGGCGGCCGGTCCGGCAGTACTCCGATCATCCTCCTCAGCGCAACAGTCACAGGAAGGGGCCGAGAAGCAGTGCGCTAAGACACCCTTGTTTGGCGCCTTCGACTCCCCGCGTGAACCCCCCTGCATCCCGGAATGCCGGATCTCCTTTGTAGTAGAGCGCAAAGAGTTCCATGACTTCATCGAGTCTGAGGTCGCTCCGCGGCGTGCTGTAGTGCTCGGCCTCCGAGCCGTCGCGATACTCAACGTGGAACCCTGTCTCGGTCACGATAGTCTGTATATATCTCTGTTCCTCACGCGCGAGGATCAGGAACGAATTTACATTATCGGTGAGCCGTGTGAGCCGCTCGAATACCTCATCAAGAGAGGGGTCCTGTATCTTTTCGTCGCCACAATAATCCAGTTCCACTAGTCACCTCCCGCCTGATTCATGACGGCGCTATTTCTCCGCCTTCTTCAGCGCGTAGACCTGCTCATACTTCTTCCACTTCTTCTCCACCTCTTTCTTGTCGGCGGTGATCAGGATCTTCACCTGTTTCCATCCGCACTTCTCGGTGGCGGTCATGCATACGCACTGGAGGGCGGCCTGAAGCACCTCGTCTTCCGTGGGGCACTTCTCGGGTGCGTACGGCGAGGGGTCCGGGGCGGCGGGGGCGATTTCAACAAGCACCCTTGACAAATTGAGGGTTTGAGAGTCTGATAGGGTATGAAGAAATTGACTGCTACGGAGTTAGCGAGGAACCTCAGCCGTATCCTGGATTCGCTGGAGCACGGTTCGGAGGAGGTGGTTATCATCCGGAGCAAGCACGCGATCGCGAAACTGGTTCCCGGGGCGCCGATGATGACCGCCCTGGAGGCGATGTCCGACCTGCACCGGACGCTGCCGTATGCCGAGGGTGAGGCCTGGCTGAAGGACAGCCGCAGGATCTGTGGCTGAAGGACTTCTCCGACATCCCGGGCCTGGAGGTCATTGCGCTGCACGTGGAGCAGGCGGACAAGAAATGACCGCACGAACGTCAAAAGGAATCATCGCCGTTTCATGTGTGTGCCTGCTGACGATGTTCTACGCGATGAACAGCCCGGACAAGGTGCGGAGTCTCATCCTCATCGGGTCCGCGCCGGCCACCTCGAAGTTCTGGAAAGGGGACAGATAACTCTATTCCCCTTTGCTATCCTTTCCCCTCCGCCAGCCCCTTTGAGGTCAGGTACGCGTGGCTCTTCTCCACGGCCTCCATCATGTCGCCGTCGCACTTGTCCAGCTCGACGATCATCCATTCCACGTTCGAGCCGGCGGCCTCGACGATGCTCGGGAAATCCATGACGCCGTCCCCGACGGCGGTCATCGGCTTGTCCTTCTCGCCGGGGCCGTCCTTGATGTGCAGAAGGGGGGCTCGCGCGCCGAGCTCGCGCACCACGCTCGCCGGATCCAGCCCCGCGGTCCTCACCCAGTAGGTGTCCACCTGGAAGAAGACCTCCGGCGCCAGATGGTCCAGCATCAGGTTGTAGACGTGTCGGCCGTCCATCGGCATGAACTCCCACCAGTGATTGTGAATACCGAACGTCATGCCGTTCTCGACGGCCACGGCGCTTGCCTCGTTGAACCGTTCGCAGGACCTCTTGACCTTGTCCGGTGTCTCGAACTGGTTGGGCCCCCTGCCGGAGACGATACGCGTGGAGCCCAGGGCGTGCATGGTGTCCAGCGTCTGCTGCTTCGCGTCGCCGACGGGCAGGGCGACATGAGCGCTGGGGACGGCCAGGCCCAGCTCCTTGAAAAGCGCCGCCGCCTGTTTCGGGGTGGTTCCCGGGAACCCCGCCGGCTCCACGCCGACGTAGCCCATGTCCGCGATTCTCCGCACGCCGCCCTCGAAATCGTTCTCGAGCTGCTCTCGTATCGAATACAACTGAAGCGCAATCGGTGCCGTCATTGGTACCTCCTTTATGCGGAATCATAGCATATTCCACGGTGACATGAGGTTGATATCGCATCCTGCGACATCAAGCCGCTAAGTTCCGTGTTCGCAAGATGAAACGAAGAACTTGCGGTGATTATCATGTTATTCACCGTAGGATATGCGGCGAATACCAGCACTTGCTCTCAGGCAAAGAAGACGAGGCTTGTTCTTCCCCTCCCCCCTTGACATCGGTATAACTACAGTTATACTATTGCAGAATGAAAACGGCAATATCGATACCGGATGAAGTCTTCGAGCGTGCTGAGAAGCTCGCTCGAAGGCTGCATATGTCCAGAAGCGGGCTTTACGTCAAAGCCGTAGAAGACTATATCCGGGAACACAGAACAGACAGAGTGCGAGAATGCCTCGACGACGTGTACCGGACCAACGATTCCTCCCTCGATAAGGTATCCGAAGAACTCCAGGCGAAATCGCTTTCCGGGGATGAGTGGTAGTGGAACGAGGCGAGATCTGGTGGGCTGCCCTGGCTAAGCCGCGAGGATCAGGTCCCGGCTTCAAGCGCCCCGTGCTGATCGTGCAATCCGACAGCTTCAACAGCAGTAAGATATCCACGGTGGTAGCCACGGTGCTGACCTCGAACATCAAGCTTTCGGAGGCCCCGGGAAACACTCTCCTCAAGGCAAGGCAATCCGGACTGCCCAAAACTTCGGTGGTGAATGTCTCTCAGATCATAACGATCGATAAGACATTCCTCACGAAGAAGGTCAGGAAGCTCGGCAAGGCTCTGATGGGTCAGATCGAATCCGGCATTCGCCTCGTGCTGGATCTGTAGGGCGGCTTTACGCCGCCCTCTGATTCACTCTCCATCCCGAGAGATTGTGTTCATGGAAGCGCCTCAGGACTTCCAGGCACAGGTCATATTGCTTCTTCACCTGCGACAAGAGATTTCGGTACTTGGCTCGAAGCTTCTTGGCCTCTTCATATCTCTTGATTTCCTTGTCCGGTAATTTCCCTCTGTTCAGGTACGCGTAGCTCTTTTCCACTGAAGCGCAATCGGTGCCGTCTGCCGGAAATAATGTCACTTCATACCGGTCGCGCTTCCGGCTACAGCCCCAGCTCTCTGATGCCATCCTGCCACGGTAGACATTTGACACCCATGATCTCTTTCGGCGCCTGGTCAAGAGAGAGGCAGAACATCTTGCTGTTGGACAGGTCCCGGCCCAGGCCGGCGAGAGTGCGGACGTCCCGTTTCGATATGCTTTCTGAAGACTTGATCTCCAGCAATGCGGTCGGTTTTCCGGGGCGGTCGATTATGAGATCGATCTCGGCATCGTCTTTGGTCCTGAGGTAAGAGAAACGCCAATCTGTTCGCAGGTAGTCACTCATCCGAATTATCTCTGTGATAAGAAAGTGTTCGAATGCGTCCCCGAAACCGTATGTGCCCGGCACGATCTCCTGGCTCAGAGTGCGATCGAAGGCTCGTCTTACGCCTGTGTCAAAGAAGTAGAACTTCGGATTGGCTCTCTGGCGCTTGCGGATTGAACGGTGGAATGGAGGAAGCAACACCCCGACCAGCGTGTCTTCGAGGATACTGAAATACGACTGGACTGTCTTGATGTCAACGCCCACATCCTCTGCGATACCGGCAAAATTGATAATCTTGCCGTTGCACTGGGCCGCGATCTCCAGGAAGCTGCGGAAGGGATCGATCTTCCTGACGAGTTGCTCGACCTTGATTTCCTCCTGCAGATAAGTAAGCGCGTAGGCTCTGAGAAACTCTTCCTTATCCTGCCTGTCTGCCAGCTGAAATATCTTTGGCAGAGCGCCCCATTGGAGCGCGGCAAGAAGATCAAAGGTCTCGCTCAATTCAACATGTGTGAGCGGGAAAAGATGATACACAAACGCCCTGCCAGCCAGCAGATTCGAAGCACCGCGGCGCAACTTCCTGGCGCTTGAGCCGGTCATGGCGAACCGCAACTTTCGATCTTCGATCAGTCCGTGGACAATATCGAGCAGTCGCGGCGCTTTCTGTATCCCATCGAGCACCACCCAGTCCGGTGGTTCAGACAGGCCGTCAATCCGATACACAAGCTCGTGAGGATCACGGACGAACGTATCCTCTATTACCGGGTCCAGGAGATCTATCCGCAAGGTGTTCTTTTCATGGAAGCACGTCTGCAGGAAGGTGGTCTTTCCTGTACCACGAGGGCCGAACAAGAAGAAGCTGTTCTTTTCAGTGGTCTGCAGCGTTCTCTGGAACATATTCCATATATGTACGCCATATATGAGGTGATGTCAAGAGATTTCTCGGATTAATTGGCCTACGAGGTCAGGAGGAAAAGGACCGTCCTTGATGTGCAGTTTCCGTTCTCTTCGAGAACCATGTCTGCAGGAGTGACGATGTCTCTGCCGAAGGGATCTTCGCTCGGACCGAACATTGAATGCAGGAGGGACTCAGCGAAGAGATCCTCGAAGGTCTCACGCTTCGGATAACCGGACGTCCCGATGGGGCCGGACATGTTCAAAGGCCAAAACAGCTTGTACGCCTTGCCCATGATCTCAGACTTCTTGACGAGGCCGAAGATCCTGCTGTCCCTGCTGCTCTCGCTGTTGTCGCCCAGAAAGAACGTCAGGAAGGTGACGGCGATCCCCTTCGCGATGCTGCCCGAGTACATCTGGCCGAGACCCGGGACGCAGGACGAGAGGTTGACCGCCAGCCAGGGCTCCTTATGACGTTCGGGGCTGGTCGTTTCCATTTCCATTCTTCTCTCGGTCAATCCTCCTTGCGGTCGCTTCTAACCTCGATTTCGAGGATATTCGAAGGGAATCGGGTCGTAGTGGTTACGAGGCTCTCATCCCAAGTGCCATCGCTGTTCTTTGGCCCTGGAAGCTTTTCTCCGATGTCTACGCCCCGTCCGTCGAACTGGACGAAGTGCTTGCCCGGCCTGGCTATTTCATGGGTCTTGGTGATGTCGACCTTCCCCGTCAGCGGTTCGGTAGAGCCGGGGGCAAGTTCGATGATAGAGACACCCACTTGAGCTGGAGGCCTGAAAGCCGGGACCACCTCGCGCCTCTCGTTCAGGACTATCAGGGGGAAGTGTTGAGTACCCGTATTCTCGTAGTGAATCGGGGCGGATCCGAGGTTCATAAGCTCGACCTTAAACAGCATAGGAGAGCCAATGACGAACTCGTTGCTGACTGCGGTCAAATGGGTCTTGATCCCTCTGAGTATGGGCTCCATCTCCCGTCGAATCTTGGCTCTCTGCTGTCGGCGCTTCTCGTTTTCGGCTTTCACCTTGGCGATCAGTTCCTTTGCGTTGAACGGGCTCGGGGCCCAATCGACCGTCCATTTACCATCCGAGAGGGTGACGTGCCAGTTCCAATGCACCGTTGGCTCGGGAGGTCCCGATTGCCTGGCGTGTGGTCCGGCGAGCTTCACAAGGAATGAGTAGGATGTGCACAGCTGTTCCTTGTAGGGGCTGAATCCGGCGGGCATGGCCACGCGCGTAACCGGCATCGTCTGGTGGAAGAAATCCTTCAGTGAGGATTCCTTGGCGGCCTTCTCCCGGACACGAGCAGAACAGAGAGACAGCGCGTTCTTCCATCGTTCCTCCGCGAGTGCATTCTGAAAACGCAGCTTGACCATGGCTGCCTTGCGCCTCGCCGCGGCCGCCGCCACCTGCTCTTCCGTTGGTTTCCAGTCCTCCGCAGTCGCTGAATTCGTGCTCAGCAAGAACACCACGGCACACATAGCGTATCCAACGTTCTTTCCCATACCGCCTCCCTCTTTCGACCGAATTGCTGAACTGGTGAGCTCTATCTCGCTAATGCAGGATGATAGCAGAAAATAGGGACAGCTCCCATTTTCTCCATCTCAAAAGGTTGCTGTCGCCCTATTATATTCCCCTGGTGATTCTCGAAGTCGGGTCGGTGTTGTGGTAAAATACTTTCATGGAAAGATCTCATGCCATCATCAAGAAGATGTCGGATTGCCGGAACGATGATTACGTTCCCGGTACCCCGGCCGAACGCCTCGATGTGGTGTGGCCCCTCACTCGAGAAATCGCGTCCTTGAGCCCAAAACACGATGCTGAACGAAGACTACAGAGACATATTACAGGCCTTAAACGACGAGGAGGCTGAATTCCTTCTGGTTGGCGCATACGCTCTGGCTGCGCACGGCCTTCCTCGAGCAACGATGGACATCGATATCTGGGTATTGCCGTCGCCCGATAATGCGGACGCCGTGATTCGAGCGCTGAACAACTTCGGCGCGGCCCTGCAAAATCTGACCAGAGAAGACCTGCTCAAGGATGATACCGTTTTTCAGATCGGGGTTGCCCCGAGGCGGATCGATATTATCACCGGGGTCTCGGGCCTGCAGTTCGAGGACGCGTGTTCGCGTTCCCTTCAAGTCGACATCGAAGGGCTTCAGATCCGCATTCCATCCATCCAAGACCTGATCGTCAACAAGAAAGCATCCGGCCGTACCAAGGACCTCGCGGATGCGGAAGCCCTGGAAGCGCTCGACGAGAACGATCACCCGGCCGGCTGAGCCAACTCCAAGACAACCGCGAAATCGGATCCTACTTCACTCCAATCTCACCCCTTCCCCTCCGCCAGCCCCTCCGAGGTCAGGAGGGGGGACAGATAACTTATTTCGCCGGGGGTCTGATGAAGAAGACCTGAGTAGAGGCTCTGGTCAGCTCTTGATATTGACCAGCAGGACGGACAGCGCCCCGACGGCGATCCCCGCCATCTGTCTCCGCGACAGACGCTCCTTCCAGATCAGCACGGCCAGCGTCGACGTCAGCACGACCCCGCACACCGCCTTAACGGGAAAGAGCACCAGGCCCGGCACGATCTCCAGCGCCTTCACAAACGTCCAGGCCCCCGCAACGTTGAGAAATCCCATCACCAGGCCCACCCGGCTTTCGGCCGATCGCAGACTGACGTGCCTCCACTCCCCCAGCGCGCACAAGGCCACACCACCGACCAGGAATGTGTAGCTCAGATACGTGAGTATCGGTGTTCCCTCGGAAACGCTGCCGGAAACAGCCGGCAGACGCGCTATGGCTTTGTTCGTCACGAACAGCAGGCCCGTCGTTACGCTTGCAGCGACCACGAGCAGCATCCAGCGCCTGCGATTGCCGCTGACAGCCAGGCGCAGATCGCTGAACAGAAGAACGCAGGGAACCACCAGCAGCAGGCCCGCTATCTGATACCGGTTCGGGACCTCGTTCCAGATCCAGATCGAGGCCACCACCGGAATAACGATCGCCAGGCTTACGAACGTCCACCCGATCGCCAGCCCGCCCTGCGTCATAGCGAGGAAGAACAGTCGCATCGTAGCGAACATCAGCACTCCCGCGGCCAGCCCGATTCCGATCACCCGCATGTCGGTAACGAATCCCTCCGTAAGAAGCGCCAGGGGAATCGCCAGCGTCACCGCCGACAGGTACATGAACAGGTGCACCGAGGGCGTCCGGCAGTCCTTCTTCCGCTCCGCCACCTTGTAGCACTGGCTGAACAGCATCGACAGTATGACATGAAATGCCAGGTAGACCATGCCCCAGAGCATATAGCAAGACAGGGACGTTCACAAGTTCACGTGGAGGGATACCCGCAAACCGCAAGACGGGTATTCTCCGTCCTGCTGATTGCCGCGGCGCTCGCCGCTTCCGTTGCGTGTGCAGCCCCGCCCGCGGCCGTCGCCGCCCCTCCGGCGCTTGTCGAGACGCGGTCCGCAGGGAGGTCCAGGCGGCGAAGAAGGACATCACAGTCACCGTGTACGATTCATCCGCGCACCTCCCGAGTGAAATCCCGGATTGAAAGTCGAGCGATATCCAGCGTGTCGGGGTATTGTGGCCCGCCGGCCGTGAATTTCAAGGAGTCGTAGCGACCACTCCGCCGGTCGCCAGGTGTAAAGGAGTCTGTCCCTATCTTCCAAAGCCGCCGCTGCGGGAAGAGAATCAAGGGGTCGGAACACTCACTTGCCCAGCTTGTCCTCCTCCATGTCGAGGCCGGTCACCTGCTTTCGGAAGCCGCCCCAGGGGGAATCGTCGTAGCCGGTGTTGCCGTACGGAACGTAACCGGGCGCCAGCCACTGCTGGCCGGGGAGCTTTATGGTGGAGCTGGTCCCCGCCCTGAACGGGTCCACCTGGTGGGTATCGGCGTGGCCGTCGATGTGCACCACATTATACGGCCACGAGAACCCCGCCTGGTAGTTGCCTATGTGGTGGGGGAGGAACGAGGAGGTCTGTCCGTGGTCCGCCGCCATCCAGCATTTCGGCGGCGTTGTCGCGGAAAGCCGCCGGAACTTCGCGTGAATGCGATAGGGCACCTCGTATCCGTTGTACGGGGTCTTGGTCGCCGTGGTGCATGCCCCGGCGAAGATATTGTATCCGAACCACAGGTAGTGCAGCTGCTGGCCCTTCCAGCTGGTGGGGTCTACCAGGAACGCCTTGTGGCAGCTCTCCGCCGCGAACCTGGTCGAGTAACTGTTGTAGTTGTATCCCCATGAGGGCCCGATCCGTCGTACCCAGGCCGGGCAGTAGAACGCCCCGGGGTCGCTGAAGTACTTCCCGGGGGCCTTCCTGGTGCAGTTGCTGTTGGTGGGCGAGAGTCCCCACACCAGATCCGCGTAGTCCCGCCTGCCCCTCCCCTGGCCGTCGGCGGACAGGCGAAGCGATCCGATATGGGTCCCCGAGTTCCTGTTCTGGTCCTTCAGGGTGAACGGCAGATCCCCCCTGTTGTCGTTGGAATAGACGAGGTGCCCTATAGCGATCTGCCGGAGGTTGCTCAGGCAGACGCTGTGCCAGGCCCGTTCCCGCACCTTGTCCATCGCGGGAAGCAGCATGGCGGCGAGAACCGCGATGATCGCGACCACCACCAGAAGCTCGATGAGCGTAAATCCCTTGCTGCGCAGCATTTCCACGATCCCAATTCCTCCCGAGTCGCCTGCAGGATTACGGTTCCCTGAAACTATACCCTCGGTTACGCAGATGTCAATCCATCAGCGCCGGGTCTTCCCGTGTATCGGCGTCTGCGTCCGTCTCACTACTCCCTTTTTTTCCGGATTCTGTGACACAGTCCGGGCCTTCCGGGGGAGTAGTGTAGTATAACGGCCTCTGTGCAGGCAGAGGCCCGATGGGGGCAGGCCGGGCACACACAGTCGACTCGAGGAGGGGTGATCATGCGTATCGCGGGACGTTTCGCGGGTGCGGTAGCGGTGGTTCTTCTCGGCATCGCGGCGGCGTTCGGGGCGGGAGAGTGGCACGTACCGTATTCGCCGCCGTGCATGGAGCGGGAGGACGTGTTCTCGTTTACCCGCACACCCACGGTGAGGCTGGTGAAGAAGGACAGCTACGAGATCGCATTCGCCGTCAAGGGGAAGTGCGACGCGACGGTGGGCATCGTGGACGCCGGCGGAAATGTGGTGCGGCACCTGGCGTCCGGCGTGCTGGGTCCGAACGCTCCCGAGCCGTTTCAGAAGAATTCGCTCGAGCAGAAGATCCACTGGAACGGCAAGGACGATTTCGGCCGGTACGTCAAGGAGCCGACGAAGCTGAGCGTCCGCGTGTCGCTCGGGCTGAAGCCGGTGTTCGACAAGGTGCTGGGCCGGCACACGCATGATTTCGCGAACGAGTACCGGGCCGTCATCGCGGACAGGACCGGCGTGTACGTGATGGGCGCCCAGCACGTGCAGCTTCGCCGCTACGACCGCGACGGAAAGTACGTGAAGACGGTGTTTCCTCCCGACCCGGCCATCCCGCTGGAGAAATTCGCCGGGATGCACTCGCTCGAGGTGGAGCCGGGCCGGCGCGTGCTGCACTCCTCCGTCACGGACAGCCTCAAGGTCGGAAGCGTCTCCGGGTACGGGCACTATCTGCCCGGCGGGTTCGCCGTCAATCCGCACCAGCCCTGCATCGCGGCCGGCAGGCTCTTCTACGTTCGCTCGGGCGAGTACAACGCCCCCGGTCTCCTCTACGGCATGCGGGTGCCGGACGGGACGGCCGTCGACGGCGGGTTCCTGTGGATCAAGATGGCCCGGGGCCAGGGGCGCCGAGGGGGCAACGAGTTCGGCAACTCCCGTCCGAAGCTTGCCGCCTCGCCGGACGGGAAGTGGCTGTATCTCAGCGGGCTCAGTTACCACAGCACCGGCGTTCACGGGGTCCACCGGCTCGACGCTTCGAAGCGCGAACCGCTTCCGCCCAGGGCGTTTCTGGGAGAGGACTACAAGCCGGGGAGCGACAACGCCCACTTCAACGGCCCGCAGGGGATCGCCTGCGACGCGAAGGGGCGCGTCTACATCTGCGATTCGGCCAACAACCGGATCCAGGCGTTCTCTTCAGAAGGCACCTTCCGGAAGACGCTTCCGGTGAAGCGTCCGCACCTCGTGCACATCGATCGGAACACGGGAGCGATCTACGTCGCGCACAAGGCGACGGTAAAGGGCCGGTCCGTCTGGATGCTGGCGAAGCTGCGGAGTATCGACGACCCGAAGAGCGTGTTCGCGCACCCGATCGGCTGCCATCCGGAGGGACAGCCGCTTTTCGCGCTGGACTGCTGGGGCGACCGTCCCCGGGTATGGCTGACGGACGGCACGTCCGGCCTCGTCGTCCTGGAGGAGCGTGAGGGTGCGCTCGTGAAGATCCGGGGATTCAGCGACGAGGTAACGCAGGCCGGACTCGCCGTCGGCATGATGAAGGCGAAGCCGCGCAAGCACTGGAAGGTGTCCGCCGATCCGACCCGGGAGCAGGTGTACTACTACAACGACGACCGATCGTTCTCCCGCCGCTACGATCTGAAGACCGGCGCCTGCGAGAAGATATGGCTTCCCGGCGGCGGCTTCGGGCCGGAGCGCACGTTCGACAGGAAGGGATATCTCCACTGTCACGACATCGGCAGCGTGTACCGGTACGATCCCGGCCGGCCCTACGAGTACAAGGCCCACGGCTGGAAGCCGCACAAGAGAATGACCGTGGTGCCCTACGATTACGGGACCCACGGCGACGACACGAACGGCATCACCCTGAAGGACCAGAAGGGGGCGAAGTTCTTCCAGGACGGCATCGGCGTCAGCATGCGCGGCGACCTGGCCGTGGTCTCCAACATATACTTCGTGCCCAAGTTCCAGGACACCGCCATCACCAGCGTGGTGCGCAACCGAGGAATGGACGACGGCAGGGACTTCTACACGCACCTCGCCGAAGGGTACATGAAGGCGCTGAAGAATGGGCAGACGATCTACACCATGAAGCGCTGGCCCGGACGGATGCTGGCCGGGGCGACCATATGGGTATTCGATCACACCGGCGAGCTGAGAACGGAAGACGCTATTCCCGGTCTGAGCCTGGTCAACGGGGTGCAGCTCGACGAGGACGGCGGCCTCTATACCGTATTCAACTCCCGCCGCATGGTGGCCGGCAAGCCGTTCCTGGCGGGAAGGGGGAGAGTAATCGGACAGAAGGACGGCAAGGCGCTCAGCCCCTTTACGGGCACGATGCTCAAGGCGCCTCCCTCCGGCTGCCGGATCCTCAGCAAGGGCGCCCCGATCGCGATGGATCCGTGGCCCGCGCGGCCGCACGACGTGCAGGGCTCCATGACGGAGGGCGCGATCGGCCTGGACGCCCCGAGCTGGGTGGAGAACTGCAGGTGGCTGTACGCCGGGGCGTCGCCCATCGTGCCCGGGGGATGCTCCTGCCCGTACCTCCGTCACCACACGGACTGGTACAAGCGCTCCTTCGTGCCTGAGGCGTACCGTCACTCCTTCGGCGTGCTGGACGCCAACGGCAACCTGCTGATGCACCTGGGCCGGTACGGAAACGCGGACTGCGAGAGCGTGTCCTTCAGCTACGCCCCCTGCATCACCGGGACCGACAACTACCTGTGCGTATCGGACGTGGGCAACGAGCGGCTGGTGGTGATGCGGCTCGACTATCACACCCGGGAAACCGCGCAGGTGAAATAGGGGGTTTCTGCCCGGATTCCGCGCCACAGTTCCGCCCTTTCGAGGGAGTAGTGATAGGGAAGGCTCTCGCATCATCGAAAGGAGCGTGGAGAGATGTCATTGACAATGAGAAAAGGATTCACCCTGATAGAGCTTCTCGTGGTGGTCGCCATCATCGCGGCCCTGGCGGCGCTGATTCTCCCCTCGATGAGCATGGTCCGGGAGCGGGCCCGGCATACCGTGTGCCTCAGCAACCTGAGGCAGATCGCGATCGGGCATCTCGTCTTCGCCAGCGACCACCGGGGCATGCACCCCTTCAACGTGAAGGACCCGAACAGGCACGAGGGGACCCACTTCGGGTCGCTTCGCCTGTCCGCCGACAGCCAGGGGAGGGGGCGAAGGGAATACGCCGACCAGGTGTGGGGAATCTCGACTGCCGACAGCGACTGCACCAGGAAGCCCCCCGGAAGGTACTTCAGCGACCCCGGGGTTCTCTACTGCCCGGCCTGGATACGCCGGATCGGGCCCTCGTGGGGATACAGCTACTACAGCTACTCGACCAGGTTCGCGGCCGAAGATCTCCACAAGGCGTTTCTGATAGAGCCCACCAACTGGAAGAATCAGCAGCTGCACTACCTGCGGTTCGGATACAACATCTTCGCGTCGGGCGACAACACGGCGACGAAGGCCCCCTACGACAGATATGAAGTCCCGTACCGCGTCCACGCGAAGTTCCGGCGGCTTTCCGCGTCATCGCTGCCGACGTGCTGGATCGCGGCGGATTACGGGCGGACGCCGTTTCTCCCGCATCTCATCGGAAACTACATGGCGGGGTTCTCGTGGCCGTACAACGTGGTGCACGTGGACGGGCACGCCGACACCCACCAGGTGGACCCGTTTCGTGCAGGAACCAGTTCCACTATCAGGCTTCCCGGCATACAATGGATGGCGCCGGGCACGGTGCCCTACGGCAACACCGGCTACGACGATTCGCCCTGGGGCGGCTTCGGAAAACAGGTGACCGGCCTCGACATGGAAGAGGACAAGAAGGGGAGGTAGCTCCTCGGATGGACGACGCCGAGAAGAAGCGGATTATCGAACGGTTCGTGCGGGAGCACGAGGCGTACACGCGGAGTATCGCGCTGCGCCTCGCGCCGAACCCGAGCGACGCCGACGACATCGCGCAGGAGGCCTACCTGGTGGCGGTGCGCCGGATCGCGGAGCTCGACCTGGAGAAGGACATCAGGCCGTGGCTGGCCGGCGTCGTCAGAAACCTGTGCCGCAAGGCCTGGGAGAAGAGCATCAGGGAGGACAAGCTCGAAAACGACGCCCTGGCCCGCTTCGTGGAGGACCTGGCGGAACAGGCCCCGCCCTCCATGTATTTCGATCGGAAGGACGCGCTGCAGGAGTGCTCCGAACGGCTGTCGCCCCGGAGCCGGGAGCTGCTGAACCTTCGCTACAATCTCGATCTCACCTCGCAGGAGATAGCGCGGAAGATATCCTCGACGTCCGACGCGGTCCGCTCCGCCCTTCTGCGCGTCCGGGAAAGCCTGCGCGACTGCATCCAGCAGGCGATGGAAAGGTCCGGTGCCTGATGGATACCGGCAGGCGCGCCGAACAGCTGATGGAGCGGTTCCTGGAGGGCTCCCTGGACGCGGCCGGCAGGGAGGAGTTCCACTCCTTCCTTCGGGGGAATCCGGCGCTCGCCGCGCGGCTGGAACAGCACCTTGATCTGAACTGCCTGCTGGCGGAGTTCTACCGCGCGGGCGATTTCGCCGCCGAGACCGTCGGCAAGATCCTCGCCGTCGTCGACGAATGCGGCGAGGAGACGGTACGAAAGCTCGATGCCTGCACGAGGCGCGTCGCGACGGACGTCCCCGCGCGGGCCCGCCGCATCCCCTGGGGCGTCCTGGTTCCCGTCGCCGCGTGCCTGGCGCTCGTCGTCGGCGCGCTGGTGTACCTCGCCCCGCGGGAGAACGGGCCTGCCGGAGTGACGGTCGCGCGTATCCGGGAGACCGCCTCCGGCGTGACGGTGTTCCGGGCCGACGGACGGCGGACGGCGGCGGCGGCGGGGATGGACCTCTGCGCGGGCGACCGGGTGGAGACGAAGGGAGACGAGCGGGTCGTGCTCGCCTATCCGAACGAGGAGACCACCGTCACGGCGGGCGGCGCCGGGGCGGAGACGGACCTCACCATTCGGGAGAGCGAGGACGGAAGGCGGCTGCACCTGGCGAAGGGGGTGGTGGACGCGGCCGTGGCCCCCGGGCCCGCCGGGGTGCGCATGGTTATCACCACGCCGCACGCGACGGCGCGGGTGCCGGGCACCCGCTTCACGCTGGGCGCGGGCGCGGACGCCGCCTGGCTCGACGTGAAGGAGGGGTCGGTGCGCCTCCGCGCGGCCGGTGCGGATTTCGAACGAACGATCGCGGCCGGCAGGCACGCGGTGATGGGGGGCGGCAGGTTCGCCCGGCGCGCCGGCGGTTCGCTGACGGAGGTGACCAGATTCGACCTGCCGCCCAAGAAGACCCTCGGGTACGCGTTCGGGGCCGCCTTCGACGGGACGTCGCTGTGGATCTGCGATTCCGGCACGTCCACGCTGTTCCGGTTCTCACCGGAGGGCAGGATTGTCGGCAGGACGGCGATCGGGAGGGCCGTTTCGAAGAACCCGACACATATCGCGTGGGACGGCAGGAGAATGTGGGTCCGCTCCGGCGGGGAGAACAGGGACCTCTTCGCGGTCAGCCCGGAGACCGGCGAGCTTTTCCGGAAGATAACCCTTCCGTTCCGGTCGTACGCGCTGGCGTACGGCGGCGGGTCGCTGTGGTGCTCGGAGGACCTCGGGGAGGACGAGAAGCCCGTCGAGCGGTTCCGGATCCACGAGATCGACCCGGACACCGGGGGAGTACGCCGCAGCTTCGACACGCCGATCCGGGTGTTCCGCATGGCGTGGCGGGAGGGCGCGCTGTGGACGTACCAGGACGCCAGGTTCCGGCGCTTCAGCCCCGTCGACGGACGGGTGCAGGCGACGATCGACATGGAGCTGATCCATCACGGGGACCTGGCGCCGGCGGGCGGCGGCCGGTTCTGGATCGTCACCAATTTCTCTCGAAGGTGCTACCTGCTGGATACCGGCGAGCACGTCGAGAGATACGAAATGACGCAATAGCCTTTCAAGGGGTCAGAGTCGAATGTCACCAGGCTCCTGAGTTCCGCGGCTATTCGGGGGCGGTTGCCGTTATTCAATCCCCGCAGGGGCGGCCGATTTGACAACGGCGGCCGCGGGAGTATACACTTGTCGAAGGAGGGACCTTCGATGAAGCTCCTGCGCCGGCGTGATGCGGGATTTGTCTGTGTCGGGCGTTGTCGAGAGACAAGGCGAAGCAGAGGATTCACGCTCGTGGAACTGCTGGTAGTGATATCCATCATCGCCCTTCTGGCATCTCTTCTCCTTCCCGGCCTGGCCCGCGCGCGGGAGTACGCCTACTTCACGACCTGCAAGAGCAATCTCAGGCAGATATCCATCGGCTTTCTGACGTACGCCGGGGGCGAGCGGGGCAGGATTCCCGAGGGGGAGAGCTTCTGCGGCGCCTCGTCGAACGCCGCGCGGAAGACGGGCATGAAGGAAAGCCGCTGGGACACCTTCCACAGAACCGACACCGCCTACGGAGACGCGGGTCAGTATCCCCACAAGAGCCTTCTGCTGAAGGTATACGGCAGGCCGGTGAACGGGAATATCGGATGGGACGGGGAGAACTGGAGCCCGACCGCCACCCGCTGGGTCGCCTCGCCGAGGCTTCCCGGGACCTTCCTTCCCATCGAGATCCTGTGGGACCCCATCGTCGGCGTCAGGGACTGGGGGCCGTTCGGGAACAACGGCGCTTCCGAGACCGTCCAGTCGATCGGCGGTAAGGTCTACACGTACTCGAACTACGGCGGCACGCAGAAGTCCCGCGACTATCTCGCGCGGTGCAGGAACCTCCTCGGCTACGAATTCTTCGTGTGCACCGTGGGATGCGTTCCCGGTCACAAGCCGGCTCACGTGCTGAAGATTGCCGGAGGACAGGCGTCCTCGATGATAAGCGGCTCCGGCGAGGAGGGCCTCCGCCCGGCGACGAAGAACAGGCCGGTGCACACGTCCGCCAAGCCGAGCGCGTGGCTCGCGGCGTGCCATATCCCGCACCTCGCGGACTCCGGCGGCGAATACAGCCCTCGCGTCTACCGCTCCCATTTCGGCTACCGCGAGGCGATACCGCAGGAATGGAGATTCAACGCGGTCCACATAGACGGTCACGTTCACCAGGCGGCCTTCAGGGAGCTTCTCAAGCCGGTCACCTGGCTCACCGCGCCTGCCACCAGCGGTCCCTACGGCTGGGAATGGGTGGACCCCTCGAGCAACGAGACCAAGTCCACGAAGGGCATACGGATCCAGAACCACATGGCGGGCCTCGGACCGTTCGACGAGAATCCGCAGAACTGACGGGTTCCCCGGGGTCCCTGCTTCCCTTCGACGAAAACGAGCAGGGGAGCGTCTGCACTATGACACGGCGGTACACGGGGGTGTCCCCCAGCGATTACAGACGCTCTCCCGGCTAACGTCCCTCGCTCCTGTAACGGGCGGGCGATACGCCGGTCTTCTTCCTGAAGATGCGGGAGAAGTAGTACGGGTCGTCGAACCCCAGCTCCGCCGCTATCTGCTTGACCGGCTCGTTGCCCCGGATCAGCTGTTCCCTGGCGTGGTTCATCTTGAGCATCAGGAAGTAGCGGTGGGGCGGCATCCCGGTGCGGCGCCTGAAGGTCTTGCGGAAGCTCTCATAGCTCATGTTCTCCGACCGGGCGAAGGCTTCGAAATCCAGGCTCTGCTCGTCCATCCTGCTGCTCATCAGTCTTCGCGCGCGGCTCAGGACGTTCTCCCCGGGCTCGGCGACCAAGTTCTCGGCGTGCCGGTGAAACGTCACGAGAATCCGGTGGAGCTGGAGATGTGCGTACTCCCTGTTGCCCTCCGGTCTGTAGAACCACTGCTCGTACAGCGTCTCGTACGCCTTCACCACCTCCGGCTCTATCCCGCAGTGAAAGCACGTGCCGCGTGTCGGGAATACCGTTCCGAATGAGCGCTCCACAGCATGTCCATCAAAGGTGGCCCAGTACTCTGTCCAGCGGGTGTCTGGCTCAGGATCGAAATTGTGCCACTGGTGGGGGTACAGGTAGAAGAACGTGCCGGGCGTCACCTCGCGGTGGTCCGTGCGGGTGTCCTGGAAGTACCCGTTTCCCTTCAGGATATACATCACCGCGTGATACGGAAGTACCCTTCCTCCATTCTCACGCATGATCGGCGGCTTGTTTTTCTGCAGCCCCACGGCCTTTATGCAGTACTCCACGGAGCCCTCCTCAGGCGATCTCGAGAGATACCAGAATGTCCATCCAGTGTACCACAAGATCCATTTATTTCAACACCGGGGCGGGTAGTCTATTGTGTGATGTATGGTATGGCGGTTTCGATAGCGTGGAGGGACGGCCGGGATGCGCTTGTTCATAGGGATTCTGTTGACCGGAGGAATGCTGATGTCCGACGCCGCTGCTGAGAATGAAGACGGTACGAACGTGCTGTGCCGTATCGCGAAGCCGAACCGCATGCCGGAGGGCGCGCCGCGCTACAGCGACGTCGGGATGCGGCTCTTCAGAAAGAAGAAGGATGAGGCCGAGATCCGGGCCGCGAAGGACTTTCACATCACCCGCGCCGAGTGGTCGTACATACGGGACGCGGAATACATAAAGAAGGTCCACCAGCTCGGCTGGGCGTTTCAGGGCACCACCAACGCGGTGACCAACAAGGCAGAGCACGCGATGCAGAAGAACGGCAAGCCGGTGCTCGACCACTTCGGGAAGGAGGGACGTTTCTGGGCGGACATGGGCAACGAGGCCTACCGGGAATGGCTCGTTAACCATATGAAGGAGTGGATCGACCTGGGGGCGGATTCGATACAGCGGGACGAGCCGACCACGTGCCGAAGGACGCCGTACCCGACGGCGGCGGCGTTCTTCGACAACATACACAAAAGGTTCCGCGCGGCGGTAGACAGAAAGGTCTGCCTGTCGTGCAACCTCGCCTGGAACAACTCGTCCTTCGGCGGCAGCGGAGAGCAGGTGATACGCCGCTTCGACTACGGCATGGCGGAGTTCTACAAGAAACAGCTGAATCCGCAGTTCCTCATGAAGGCGGAACGCGACGCGCGCAGCCGTAACTCGGCGGTGGTGTACACCGGCGGGCACAACATGAGCACGGCGGACATGCGGCTCGCCGTTGCCGGGTGCTACGCGAACGGCCTGAACTACATCGTCCCCTGGGACCAGTTCGCCGGCATCAACGTGCCGCGGGTGTTCGCCAAACCGGAGGAACTGGCGGACCTGTACGGGTTCGTCCGCGCCTGCGGGCCGTACCTGGACGGGTACGAGGCCGCGGCGTCCACTGCCTCCATGAAGTCCTCTTCCTCGGCCGGCATCGCAAACGCGCTGGCGGGCGGCACCGCTTTCACTGCGATCATGGTGACGTCGTCGAAGGAAGCCGCGTTCGGCCTGGGAGGAAACGGTCCGAACGGCGACGGCGGGATCCCCCGGCTGTACCTCACGCGGGGCGGCTTCAGCTACAACACGCTGGACGGCGTGAAGGCCGGCTCGCAGACCGGAGCGCCCGAGATCACCACGTTCATGCACGACGGGCAGCAGACCATCACCGTCTATCGGAACGGCACGCGGGAAGAACACCGGTCGCACGCGGACCACACGGTACAGGCGCGCTTCGGCGGCGGGCACCTGTCGGTGCCCCTTCAGGGCGGCCGCAGGAATCACGCCGGCGACCTGGCGGAGGTGGTCATCTACAACAGTGCCCTCTCGGACGCGGAGCATGCTTCCGTCTGCGAGTACCTTCGCTTGCGGTATCTCGGCGGGGCCGCGGGGGGCACGCCTCCCGACGCCGGGGACCTGAAGAAGCACCTGGTCTTGCAGCTCCGGGCGGACGTACTGGCGAAAACTCACAAGGACGGGCAGAAGGTCTCCCGGTGGCCCGCGGCGACCGGTCACGTGGCGGTTGTGCCGACGGTCCGGCTCCCGAACGGGAAGAACGCCGCGGCACCGGTATTCAAGACGGATGTGATGAACGGCCGCCCGGTGGTGCGCTTCGACGGAACGGACGATCTCCTGAGGATAGAGGCGGCGGGCCCGGTCTCGGACGTTCTCGAGATACGGGGCGGGTCGGGGCGGCTCTGCGCGTTCGTGCGGGCGAAGCCGGGCGACGAGGATGCCGATGTGATGGTCCATCTGGTGGAGTGGAGCGGGAAGCCGAAGCCCGCGAAGGTGATGATGAGGCCCGCACGCTTCTTCGGCGGGGAGCCGCTGAAGGCGGTCCTGCTGATGCCGGTGCCGTACGACCGCGCGGCGCACGAGAAGGCGGAGGAAGCCGCACGGAAGATGCTGAAGCCGGGCGAGCGCTCGGGGCCCCGGCAGGCCGGGGCGTACGCGGTGCTGAAGAAGGAGCTGCATCTGAAGGCGGTCGTGGAGGGGGAATTCACCTTAGTGGACGTGCCCGCGCTCAATCCCTGGGGGATCCTGGTGATATCACAATGAGGGACGCTGTTAACTTGCTGACCTAACCCGGTCCCCGGCCTGCTGCTACTTGTTGCGGTCGAAGGCGAGGGGGAAGCCCGGGATCGGCTTCAGGTTCGTGGCGGCGTTGGTGTAGCACGCGGGAGAGGAGGTCGTCTTGAAGCGCCATCCGCACGGCGCGCGGAAGCTTCCCGACTGATCGAAAAGCCACCACGAGCCGCTCGAGTACAAGCTGCGCATCAGGTACCGGGTCGACGGCGTGTGTCACGAGGTGGATTCCCCGCTGAAGCGGCTGCAGGGGCCCATCAGGGGCACGTACTGGTCGGTTTCATTGTTGAAAACGACCAGCCAAACGCTAAATGTCTGGTCATATCTCCAAGTGTTTGGGTCCAGTTTATAGACAGCCTGTGCTGTCTCCGTCTTGGACCTATTCGTAAAAATTCTCTTGGCATCGGCCAACTGTCCGGGAGTGTCGTATTCTTCTTTCGCTTTCCCAAGGTCGTTTTCTTTGGTCTCCCCCATCAAATAGTGGCCTTTGCTGGAATCATTGAACATCTGTTTCTTTTTCATGTTTCGATACACTGGAAACGATATTCGAAAAGGGTACCACTCCGATATAGTAAATGGGTCTGACTGGACCAAAGAATAGCATCTCGATGGGATGCTCGCAAGGAGAGAAGAGGTACAGGCCAAGACTGCCAATGAGGCAAGGCAGAGGATGGCTGGGAGGACTTGGGAAAGAGATTGACTCTCTTCAGCACTCTTCACGGACTTGCTCAACAGCTAGGACTTGGGATGATAGACTGCTAGAGTCCACTAATGCCTCACTCTACAAGGACGGAGGACCCCAGTTCAGGTCAGCCAAGTCCACTTTCTGCCCAAGATCGTAAAGGCCTTTGACAATAACGTCTCGCGCCTCCGCGTGAAAACCCTTCTTGTCATTTTCGAAAGCGTCCCGATGATACTTCATCGCAGCCGTCAGTACTGGAACCGCCGCCTTTTGCTCCAGCTTCTTCAGCACGTCCACACCCCACCGGACAATCCGCGAATCCTCATCTTTCAGAACCTCGGCCATTGCCTTTTCAACAGAATCGGCCTTTGAGAAGTAGCTTTGGAAGTGTAGCGCTCTCTTGAGCAGGTCCGGTATGCCGCTCACATGGTTCGGCGAAAGGCTCGCAAGTTCCTCCTTCTGAATGGCGAGCAGCGCATCACGCGCCTGATCCATACTGTAGCGCGCGAGTTTTCTGACGACCCAGTCCACAACTTCACGCCCATTGACCATACCGGCAGTAGAGGACCAGTAGGTGGCGCGCAGGAACCTGATCTGCTCCAATTCGTCTCTTGAGTCGAAGCGGCACGAGCGGGTACCGCCGCCTTGCGATACCTTCCACGCTCCCTGAAAATCTATCTCCAGAAGCATGAACTGGACCAGTTTGTACGTCTCGAACAGCGTCCCCGTTGGATGTTTGCCGCCTCGCCAGTTCTGCCTGTCCACTTCAATCTTGAAGTTGTTCAGGACGTCGTAGGCTTGGATGGTTTCCGCCTTCAGCGCGTAATACAGCGCATTCTTCGCCACAACCGGATCCTCGTCCTTCAACGCCGCACCGATCAGAGCGTAGAACTTCTCGTCATGACGTGGCGATTTGACGAAGAGCTTAGCGGCGGACTCGAGAGAGCCGAGTCTGGCTCTTGTTTCTTCCGATGCTTTCGAAGCGTCCGGAATATCAATCCGGCTCTCCAATCCTTTGGGAAACGCCGCAAGAAGCAAGGTCGGCCAGAGCAGCAAGCCTGTAAGCGTACACAGAGCGGATGGGTACTTCGATCGATATCTCATTTGTTCTCCTTTGCTTCCATCTGCTCTGCCCAAGAGTGTGCATCCAGCTCGAGAATAGTCTGGGAATCCTCCTGGCCCGGATGATGGTAGGTCACGCTAACAGCAGGAAGCTGTCCAAGACCGGGCACGATGGCATCAATTGCCACTCGCCCGCCAGCGAAGTCAATTTCACCGTGGCAGACGTCACCCAGAACGGCCGGATTCCCCTTCCTTATCTTCACCGAAGAACCATCCACAGCGTGGAAGAACTCGGGGGGCGGAGAGGTGAACATCGGCAATTGTCTGGCGCTATCCGTCGCTCTAGCTTGATGACCTCCGTCTGAGCATTTGCATACTTTGTCTGCAGCTCCCTCAGTCGCTCAGCGTCCGTCTTGTCTGCAGACTCTAGTTCTATGTAAGGCCTGGTTTCTTTCTCTGGGTCGTCCCGTGTTTCATCTGCTTGCTGTTTCTGGGGTGCTTCCTTCTGGGCTGTGTCTCTCCGTGCCCGTGGCTTGCGGCCAGCTTCTGCAGGCAACGCCAGCAACACAGCAAGAGTCGCCAAGGGGGCCATCCTTGCCATCCAAGTTCCGCTAACGCTTGTCATACCTCTATTCTACGCCCCAATTGCAGCCAGCGTCAACGGGAGGGGAACGGGCTTGACGAAACCTGTTCTAGATTTCCCCGAGCAACCGGGCCGCGGCAACCCGGAAGGCCCACCGACCGAATGATGGCCCCTTGATGCGAAGTTTCTTGATGACATTGCTACGGTGGGATTCTACTGTTTTCTTACTGATGCCCAGCCGCTCCGCAATCTCCGCGCCACCGCACCCCTCGCCGCGTAGCAGAAGCACCTGCATTTCGTTCTCACTCAAGCGGTCGAGTCGTATGGGAAGCTGTATCTTGCTTTTGCGCCGTGTCTTGGCCATGCGTCGGGCTTCCGACAGACCTATCCGGACAGCGTCAACCACCGCATCCGCTAGGGGGTCAACAAAGGACGCGTCTTCCAGTAGGTGCCGCAGTACCGCTCTCAATCTTTCGGGGGCCAATTTCTCTCTCATGCTGGGATTGTACGGTGCGCGAGCGAGCGGCGTCAAGGACGTTTCAATCGCAGACGGGGCGTTCTGCCTCGATCTACCAAAAGACGGGCCGCAAGGATGTCCCACAACGAGCGCGGACATCACGGCGAGGGTAAATTCGAGGCGCTAAGAATGGCCTGTGACCATTCTCTATCTCCCAGGTAAACGTGGGTGACGAGCCGGCCGGAACTCTTGCTGACGCGCATGAGAGCCTTGCCCGGAGCGGATGCGCCGCCTCCAGCTGGTCTATCGCCGAAATCAGGTCTTTCTTGTACGGGTGGTCCGGATCATGCCGGAGTATCGTTCTGAGGTTCTCTTCCATCCCTGCGGCGAGGTCCGCGTAGCGCACGTAGAAATCGGCACGTTTGGAGGATTCCTCCCGCGACCGCCAGACCTCGTAATATTTTCCGGCCTTCTCTTCGATCGCCTTCTTCTTCACCTTGTCGGTCTGGCGGACGGCGTAGCAGCGTGCGAAGGCGGCTTCGTACAGGTAATCGAAACGGTCCGGGCAGCGTCCCATCCTCTCGACACGCCCGGCGTATCGGGCCTCCTCCATCGGCACGGAAAGCCGCTCGGTCAGCTCATTCAGCGGATGTCTCGCGCCGGCCGGTGATGCGTTCTCCTCCGCGCGCGTCTGCGCCGCGGCCAGGCCTGCCAGAAGAAGGCCGAATCCCAGAGCAGCTCCCGGACCGAAAATTCTCCCTTTCATAGGTCTCTCCCTGCTGCGAAAGAAGCTGCTTCATTGTACCGGATGGAAGGTGGGACAAACGTAAAGGGTGTGTAGAAAGGAACAAAGCCGCCGGCGAACGCTCTAGATTCAGGCGATGGTCACAGCAGGCAGTCTGCCAGAACAGCTGCAATGGTCGGGGTGACAGGATTCGAACCTGCGCCCTCTTGAACCCCATTCAAGCAGTCCCATTTAGCAACCCTTAGCCCTGTCAACAATTACATGCCCTCAATCTATCAGATGGGGCTAAGTGTGTCCATTGCGGCTCCAGAATACCCATTATATAGGTAGAAACTGGACAGTGATAATGGTGTTATGTGTTGTGGTGTGACCAGCAAATTCCTGCTCACGCTGCCAGAGCACAATCTGATGCACCCTCTGCCGACTAATCCCATCTGACCAGTCGGAATCTCCGCCGTCATCGACGTAGACAGTCACCTCACCGTACGGCTTGTAGTCGTACCGCTCGATGATGTTGCCGGAGGTGTCGAGCAGCGCCACAACGTTGTAAAGATTGTTGGTGGTGTAGTAGAACTGCTCCTCGGAATCGTCGAAGTCCCCGTCATCATTGGTGTCGGCGCGGCCGAAGATGGGCTTATCGATATAGACGAACCCATAGTGAACTTCAGAAGTTATTGTGGAAGTGCGGCTTGCTACTTTGACCGTTTCCCGATGACCCGTCTTTTCGGCTATCATTCCGGGCTTTTCTCAGACGTACTCGGCGTACTCTTCTAGGCTCACGCCTGCCTGTCTTAATACTCCCCTGATGGTTCCTACCGCAAGTTCCTTGTGCAATGGCACGACGCAGCCTATCGTTTCCGTTGCCGTCTCCCGTTTCAGAACCACGTGGCTGCCCTTCTGGCGAACCTGCTCGAATCCCATCTTCTCTAATACGCTCACCAGCTTCTTGCCGGAGATCCTCTGCAGTTTAGGCACCCGTTGCAACCTCGAAGGTGGTAAGAAGGGGGTGTCCGTTGGCCGGGGTGGGGAATTCTTCCAGATACAGCTCCGTAGCTTCCCTGAGATTCTCCACCGCTTCGTCGACCGTCTTCCCCTGGCTGACGGTGCCTATGTCGGGGCACTCAGCCACGTACAGGTCGACCTCTTTGTGAATAACGGCAGTCAGCAACCGCTTTTCCATACCCTTCACCTTTCTGCCTTTCGTGAGAAGCTTCATGACAATTATACCCTCTAAGTCCTTTTGCGCAAGGGCACTTTCATCTTTTCTCTGGGATGCGCTCGGGTGACCTCCCAGGCCATCTGAGGGGCCGCTACGCTCGCATGCAGGGCGGGTGTGACCTATAATCCTTCCTTTGTTCCCGCTCCGGAGGCCCCCATGTCCACCACCTGGCCCCTGTGGCTTCGTCGTCTGCTCGATGAAACCACCATCCACTTCGCCCGTTGTTATGAGCTCGCTCGGCAACGCGCCGCCGGTAGCGCTTCTTCCGTCAAGCGCATGATGGCCGAGCGCGACGACGCGCTCCTCGATGCGAATCTGCTCAAGCGCGAGATCGCCGTCCTTCGCCGCAATCGCGCTTCGCTTCCTCATGAAAAGCGTCCTCACTACTCTCCCCAGGATCGACGCGAGATACTCCAGATTCGCCGTCTTCGCCGCTGGTCGCTTCGTATGACGGCTCATCACTTCGTCCTTCACTACAACACCATCTGGAACTGGAACCGGGCCTGGCTGTCTCGCACATACGTCGGCCTTTTCTTCGGCCGCGTCCCCTGGAATCGTTTATCCGACGGTGTTCGCTGGGCGGTGCATGAGCTTCGCGAGTTGTGCGTGGAGATCGAATTCGGTACCCGCTCTATCGCTATGCATCTTGTTCGTAACGGCGTCCAGATACACCGAAGCACCGTCCAGCGGGTTCTGCGTGAGGAGAAGCCTTCCCGGCCGCCTGTGCCTGAGCCTGCTGTGGCGGAGACGGTACAGGGTCCGGACCCTGTCTCCCCTCATTCGATCCTCAGACCAACCCATGTCAGGCGAACATATCACATGGATTTCACTACGTTCGATTTCCTGTTCGTTCGCTTCTACGTGGCGGTTGTCGTCGATGGATTCTCGAGACGTCTTCTTGCGCTGAAGGTCTTCCCTGATTCGCCTACTACCGCTATGGTCCTGAGTCTGCTCAGGAAGACGTTCGCTGAATGCGGCCCGTGCCGCTTCCTCTACCGATCACGGGTGTCAGTTTCGAAAACGCTTCAAGGACGCGATCAAGGCTCACTTCGGCGTCACGCTCGTCAAGGGCCGTGTGCGTTCGTGTTGTATGAACGGAAAAGTGGAGAGATTTTTCAAAACGCTGAAATACTGGCAACGGCTGAAACTTCTGTTCACTTCCGAGCGCTCAATCCAAAAGAAGCTCGATGTGTTCTGGCGATACTACAATTGCGTCCGCCCGATGTGCGTTCTCGCGATGCGGACGCCGGAGGAAATGTGGAACGACGTACAACTCGATGTGCCGGTGCTTATCGCGGAAACCGATCCGATCAAGCCCGCGATATGCGTCACAAAGGATTCGTTCGAAGGCGACCCGCTGCTTCCGGTGTTCAAAATTGATATCGTCGGCCGCGCCCAGTGCCGGCCGGCGGCGTAGTTGCTGCGTCATACATGTAGTGAGGGAATGCGTACGCGTACGACGTGTGTGTCGTTATCGGTGTTGTCAGAGGTGATTCGTCGTTATCGCGTTCGGTCCGGAGCGATATCGGACGTGGTTCGGATTAGTATCGACGTTCGTGCCGGATTTTTCCGGCGCGAAGCCCGATTTCACCGGCCGGAGGCTTTGTCACTGCTTCGTGAGCCGCTACATGGAGCACAGTCAATCCGCATCGGGGCCACTATAGAGGGAGGTTGAAGAGCAGTCAAGAGGCGCATCTTGGTGTGCTTGAAGAGCCCCTCTTCCTATATCGAAATCCCTCTCAACTAGCTTCCTCTTGGAGTATCGTCTCCAGTCGATGTACTGTCCGAGCCATTGAGTTCTCGGTCAATGGAGCGTGTAGATGTCTCGATGCCGGTCGAATGCCCGCACACAGGCGACTGGGCTGCTACACAGGGCCGGGATACGAGACAGTCAACATCACCGCCAAGCAAGAAACACAGATCCGTCTACTTCTGCTTGAAGGACACCTTCTTGCCCTCCGAGTCCGCCTCGCCAAAAGATACGAGCTTCGCCCTGAAAACACCACCTATGACCTTTCCATCGACGACGGCAGATCGCATCCATTCGATCCACCACGGGTAACCCGCGACCCATACCTGAGTTCTCTCGCCTATCGCCTGCCCCCAGATGCTCACGACAGCAAGCTTCTGCCGTTTCCCCATCACAACCTCTTCATGAACGGAAGTCGTTTGTGTCTGCTCCAGTCGTTTCCATCTGTCCCTAACAGCTTTCGGAACGGAGGAATCTGGTGTCTCAGGTGGCTGTGCCCATTGATCTTTGTATCTCAGGGTATTCTCATGCTCGCCGAGCGCCCTCAGCTTGCCCAATGGTACGGGGATCAACGGTACATCAAGGGGAACCGATTGGCTAATGCGGCTTACCGCCGGGAGGTGGTTGGGGAAGTCTCGGCTGCCCTTCTTGTCGATCTTTCCTTCTGTGTAGCACGGGTACTTCCGCAGACACCACTCAAGCCTCGCCAGGGAACCGTCCGATCGCCTTATGGAGAGAGTCCAGAGAGGCTTGCCCTCGGTATCATCGGACACGTTCTTGGGAAGTTTCTCCACATAGATACCTATTCTGTCGCAGTCTTCTCCCTTCACTGATTCGTTCTTCTCAACAACGAAGCGATGAGTGATGCTGAATACGCTTCTTTCGGCGGGCTTGCCCGGGACGGCGAGTCTGCCTGCGCTCTCAGGATTGTTGGGGTCGTCTACTAGGATGTCCGAAGTCACCGTCCACCAGTCGCCCTGCTTCCAGGAGGGGAGCCCTCTCTGGAGCCTTGCCACTTCTCCTCCGAATACCGGATTCGTGATGAACACCGTAAGGGCAAGAAGACTGGCAACAACAGCGCTAACAGCAATTCCTACCTTCGGTCGCATAGTCATTCTCCTTTCTTTCAACTTCATGGGGTCCGGGCTCATGGTGCTATGATGGAATCGGCCTTGTCTCGGTTCTGGTCAATGGCGTCGTTGACGAGCACACCTCCTTCCTTGCTAAACACGACCCCATCTGGCCTGTCGCTTTCAGGCCATGCAAGTTCCTGCTCGACAACGCCTTCTTCATCGTAGAAGATCGAGTACCCCGTGCTCCTCGTTTCCTCCGGTTGGTCGAAGGTCCACTTCTTATATTTCATTTCGTTGACAACGGTAACCGCACGCTCTTCTCCGTTGGCGGTCCCCCAACCGGTGAAGCTGGCGCTGTACTCATAGACGCCATGGTAGAAGCCGTACGTGTAGACAACGACCCCACCCTCATCATCACCAATGCGCTTCCGGAGCTTCCTGTGGAACCAATCGGCCGTCACGTTGTCACTGCGCTTCAAGAAGAGCTGCTGGACGTTCCCCGGCTCGTCAACATCTGGCCCGAGGCCAATCCAGTACCTCTCAACCGCAATCCCCAAGCGGTCCTTCTCCCTGAAGACGATCCCTCCCAGAGTCTTGTCCCCTTCCGGCTTGCTAACGCAGAATCCTGCATGAGCGGCAGCATCACAATGCCCGTTACGGTTGCCTGCTCCACTATCCTCCTTGGCATTGGTGACTTCCCAATCGAACGCATCCGTCAGAGGATTCAGCAAGTCAAACTTCTTGAGAGCTCCCTGTTCACCTGGCGGATAGGTAGCAGGATCCTCCCAGAGATGGGGGTCTGCAGTGCTTACATCATATGGGTACCACCATGTGCACCAGGGAGTCTGAGATAGGGCATGCTCTTGCACAAATTCATTGGACACCTCGTACCCGCTGGAGTCAAGCACCAGGAACGAATACCACCCGTGCTTGTCCTCGCCAATTTCCGTGCCGTTGGCAAAGGGTGTCCCGTCAGGATACTTCAAGTCCTGGAAGTTCCCGTGGATCGTTAGCTTTCCATCTCTCTTGGTTGGGACGTACACCTCGAAGAGCGTCGGTCCTATTGACGTCTTGGACCCACCGAGCACCAAGCGCTCACGTTTCACGACGGTTACGTAGAGCACTCTGCACGGTTCGGTGTACGTATCAAGGTAGCCGTCGCGGGTGAAATCGAATCCCGCGACCACCCTGAAGTGGCCGTTTAACTCTTGCGGGTCTGAAGGCTTCGTCCACGTGAGCGTGACCGCTCCCTCTCCTTCGTTCCTGAACGTGCCTTCCGTATTATCCCAATTCAGTGCGGAGCCACCGTCTTTGGTCTCCAATCTCCACACGTAATCGGTCTTGTCAATCTCTGGGGGGCCTCTAGTGATATCCAAGTCTATGATCGCCCTTTCGTCCGAGGATTCATAGTAGACGATCAAGGTGTTCTCGCTCGTTCCCGGGGGCACTCCTCCGCCGCCCCCAACGTCGGCACTGTCTGTCTTCGAGTTGGTCGGGTCCTGATTCTCTGTGACAGACAGCTCATAGGCTTCAGTGACGTGAAATGTCCCGGTATCACTCCATTCTTCAGTCGGCGTCTCCGTGGCCTCGCAGAATAGATAGTCGCTGGCTCCCATGGTTCCCACGAAGATTTGCGCCTGCCGGATCTCGCCGGTTCTCGGGTTCGTGATGGGCATCGTCTGACCGGCATAGTCCACAAAGAGCCTCTCGCCGGCTTTGTGCGTCTGGCGCATGCGCACATCGATATTCTTCGCCCATCTGCGGTAATGCTCGCAGAACTGGCTGTAGCTGTACGTTTCCGGATGGTCAGCCCGGTGTTCTTCCCATAGGAGCTTCAGTGCTCAAGCTCGCAATGATCCAAAGATGCCTCGGATGCTTTTCAAACAGAGCCTAGTTCGATTCCCAGTCTTGAAGACTGACAATCGCACAGCCTCCTGCAGCAAGGCGCTTGACCTGGCCTACCACGGCAACAGGCCTTCCCGCTAGGCGGTTCTCTTTCTTCACGTAATACCTGTCCCAAGAATCGGATCCTGTAATAAAGACAGCGTGTTTGCCTTGAGTCAGAACCCAATCCTGTCTCGTGATCGGTCCCCACATGGGATCTGCCTCAGGATTGGGGTCCGACACGCCAGCAAGGAAAACGATTTTATCCAGGAAATTGCCAGAGTTCCCTAGGATTGCTGCAAGCGATGCCTCAGGTTGATTCCCGGCAACCGATATATGCTTATGTTCAGACTTGGAGACTTCCGCCTTAGTCTCGGCGAAGCCTGCAGAGACTCGAGCAATAGGGCCCTTGAACGGAGCAAGATACTTGCCATTAGGCACGATGCATCGAACGCGAAACTGAAATGTCCCCTGGGGAAGCTTCAACTGCAACCCTTTCTCAGACGGCGAGAAAAAGGTTGCCACCGCCTTCGTCTCTTGTCGTACCTGAACGACATATCCAATGCACGACTCGATGCGATCCCAGGAGAGCAGGAACGTTTCATCCTTGGCTGGCGAAACGGAAAGCCCTTTCGGTTTCAAATCTTTCTTAGTTGTCATTGATGTGCGGTATTTGGCCAGAACTTCTCTGGCGACTGTTTCTAGTCTTCGATCAGCAGCAATCGTCTTCAGTACGTAAGTTTCTGTTTCCTTCCCAGCTACCTTGGGGATGAGAACAATCGCACTGGTGCGGTCATCCCACTCATAACCTTTGTCGCTGGCAAGATCGACAAGCAGAGGAGCAGATTGCTCTGCCCCCAGCTCACCAAGAGAAAGAATCGCTGCGGCCCGAATGTCCTTGTGCTTACTTCGCGTCAAACGATGAGTAGACTCACGCGACTCTTTCACCCCGTGTTCTGCCAAAGTCAGGATCACCTTACGCTTCAAGCCAGACTGGAGAGACGGGTCGTCGACCAGCTTGAGAAGATGAGACCACTTGAATTTCGCATCGATTCTTACCAAGGCATCAATGACTTCAGGTCCGCCAGTCCCTCCTACAATCGACTGCGTCAAGAGCGCTGCTACATCCTCGGACTCATAATTGGCAAGAGCGCCAACTCCCGCCCCTTGCAGTTCCTTGGGAAGTTTGTCATAGGAAGCCATTAGTGCTTTCTTCGCCGCCTTCGTCCCCATACTGCCCAGAAGTTCAGCGGCAATCTTCCGCGCGCCAAGCCCTTGCCCACCCTGGCCCTCCAAGATCTGCTGAAGCTCCGGCACGGCAGAATCTCCACGCTTCTGAATA
>CAYMFW010000039.1:0-30676 GCA_964389785.1 uncultured Planctomycetota bacterium | reverse complement strand
ACGTGGTGGCGGACAAACCGGTGATCGTCCACGACGGCGACGGCCCGGCCGGGCGGTACCGGGTGAAGAAAGAATCCGTCCCTCCCCGGGAGGAGACGTTCGTGATGAACGTGGACCCGGAAGAATCCTACATCCGCGCGTTCGCCCCGGGCGACGTGAAGGACCTGTTTCCCTCCGGCGAGTTCACCCTGCTAGAGGAGGGCCGCTCCGAGAGCGTCGGCAAGGCGCTCCGGCGCGGACGGATCGGCGCGGAGCTGTGGTGGCCGGTCCTGCTGATCGGGCTGGCGGTGTTCATCCTCGAGATCATCCTAGGCCGGCTCTTCACGCGGGAGGCGCCGTCGTCGGATGATCTGCCGAAGGTCGCGCGCAGGGGCCAGCGGCTCGGCCCGGCCGGCGCCGCGGTGGCGAGGGGGCGGAATGAATAGCATCCTGTCCTGGCTGTTCGGCGTGAAGTCCCTGCCGACCGGGGACGTGAGGGAAGTCGACATCGACTTCCTGTTTCTGCCGGACCGGCACGCTGGCGTCGTGATCGCGGCGTTCGTCATCGCGGCCGCGGCGTTTTCGTTCTGGATCTACCTGCGGCGGAAGGAGCTGCTCGGCCGTCAGAGATGGATACTGATGGGCACCCGGATGATCGCGATCCTCGTCTTCCTGCTCCTCCTGCTGGGACCGGTGCTCAGGGTGGTGGCCCGCAACACCCAGCGGACCACGGTGGTGTTCCTGGCGGACAACTCCAAGAGCATGGCCATCGCGGACCGGCGGGTGTCCGAGGAGGCCCTGGTCAGAACGGCGAAAGCGCTCGGGCTGGTCACCGGGGCGGGGAAGGGACTGGACCCGGAGACCCGCGGGAAGGCGGCGGCCGCGAGGCGGGTGGACGTCATGCGGGCCGTTCTGGGAAACGCCGGGAAGGGGCTGATGAGGGAGTTCGGCGAGTTCGCCGTCCGGACGTACAGCTTCGGCTCCGTCGTCCGGGAGGGACCGGAGGAGGTGGGCGAGCCGCTCTTCGACTGGATCGGCGAGCTGAAGACGGAAGAGACGGAGACCCGGCTGGGCACCGCGCTGGACGTGGCGCTGAGGGACCTGAAGGGCAAGCCGGTGGCCGGCGTGGTGGTGCTGTCCGACTTCTCCTACAACGGGGGCGCCGACCCGTCCACCGTGCTGGAGCAGGCGGCGGCACGCGGCATCCCGGCGTACTTCGTGGGCATCGGAGAGCCGGACGCGAAGGACCTGCAGGTGTCCTTCCTGGCGATGCGGGACGTGCTGTTCCTGGACGACCCGGCGCCGGTGACGGTGAAGCTCCGCCACTGGGGATACGCGGGCAGGGAAGTGAACCTGGTGGTGAGCGACGGCGAGGGCGAGGTGGAGCGGAAGACGGTGACCCTCGGCGAGTCCGGCGAGCAGACGGAGACGATACGGATCACCCCGGAGAAGGCGGGCAAGGCCACCTTCTCCGTCCGCGCGGAGCTGTTCGGAGACGAGCTCTCCACCGACAACAACGAGAAGGCGAAGGACGTGCGGGTGATAGACGAGAGGATACGGGTGCTGTGGGTCGAGACGTACCCGCGGTGGGAATACCGGTACGCGAAGAACCTGATAATGCGTGACGAGAAGCGGTTCGAGGCGAAGGTGCTTCTCTACGAATCGGACCCGGAGGTGAGGGACGACGAGGGGCTCTATCTCGAGAGGTTCCCGGCGAAAGAGGAGGACCTGTTCAAGTACCACCTGGTGGTGGTGGGGGACATCGAGGCGACCCGGATGTCCGAGGACGAGATCGCACTGCTGAAGCGCTACGTGTCCGACGAGGGCGGCACGCTGTTGTTCCTGGCCGGTACCCGCTTCGGCCCGGAGCAGTGGATAGAGACACCGCTTCACGAGGTGCTTCCCGTCGTCGTGAAGAAACAGCAGGACCGCAGGACCCCGTCGCAGGAATTGACCGACCCGGTCACCCAGCCGACGCGCGCGAAGCTGACGGAACGGGGACGACGGCATCCTCTGCTCTTCGTGTCCGACGACGAGGACGAACAGCGGCGGGCGTGGGAGGAGCACCTGCTGATCTACCGCCGCGTCGGCGTCGAAAAGGTGAAACCGGGCGCGCTGTCGCTGCTGGAGACGGCCGAGGACGATCCGGAACCCCTCATCGTCTACTCCCGGTACGGCTCCGGCGTCGTCGTCTACATGGGCACCGAAGAATTGTGGCGGTGGCGGTACCGTCCCGGCCCGGTGACCCACGACCGGTTCTGGGGCGCGCTTCTCCAGCAGACCGCGCTGGCCCGCCTCCTTGGCGAAAGCCGGCGGCTGGCCCTGTTCCTCGAGAAGAAGGACGTGAGCGTCGGAGAGGAGCAGGTGGTGAGCGCCCGGGTGCTCGGCGAAAACTACCTGCCGCTCCAGGACGAGTCGGTGACGGTCACCGTGGAGCTGGCGCAGGAGGACGGGGCCACCAAGACCGAGCAGGTGGTGCTGAACGTGGTGAGCAAGGAGGGCGGGCTGTACGAGGGGAAGTATACCCCGGAGGGGGTCGGCCGGCACACCGTCACCCTGGAGCAGGGAGAGGAAAAGGTCTCCGCCGTGTTCCGCGCGGCCGAGCCCCAGCTGGAGTACGAGAACCCGGCGCTCGACAAGGAGCGGATGATCGAATGGGCGAAGATCGCTGGCGGCAACGTGTATCACCCGTGGGACGTCGAGGAGCTTCCCGCCGAGCTGGCCGCGAAGGCGAAGGCGGCGGTCATCCGGACGGAAGACGACCTGTGGGACGCGCCGCTCTGGGCGTTCCTGTTCATACTCTGCGCCGGCGCGGAGTGGTTTCTGAGAAAACGCAACAACCTCGCATAGGAGAACCGATGGCGCTTGAATCGACGATCGCGCTTCGCAAAAGGCTGCACGGGCTGGCCGCGCGAGAGAGGGCGCTCGCCGTGTACGCCGGCGCGGCCCGCGTCGTCATATCCTTCCTCGTGTTCGCCGTCGTGTTCATCCTTCTGGACTGGCTGTTTTCCATGCCGAGAATAATGCGGCTGGTGGTACTTCTCGGCGGCGCGGCGGGCGTCGTCTGGATCGGCAAGACCTACCTGTACGACCCGCTCAGGCTGCTCCTCGGCGAGGAGGCGGTCGCGCTGCGGCTGGAGTCGCGGTTTCCGCACCTCAGAGACCGGCTGATAAGCGTGGTCCAGCTGACCCGGTCCGAGGAGGAGCTGGCGCAGGCGGGCATGAGCGTCGAGCTGCTGCGCCGGCTGGAGAAGGACACCGCCGAGCTCACCTCGTCGCTCAACTTCTCCGAGATCATAGATTGGGGCTTCATACAGAAGGTCAGTGCGGCCTGCGCCGTGCTGGTGCTCGCGTCCGTGCTGGGGGCCTCCCGGTTCCCGGCCTACGTCGCCACCGGGCTGTCGCGGATGGCGCTGGGAAGCAGAACGTACCCGCGGCTGACACAGCTGGAGGTGATCGATCCCGTCCGGAGGATCGTCCGCGGCGACGACTGGAGCCTCAGGGCGCGCGTCTCCGGCAGGATCCCGTACAACGTCACCCTGTACCGGCGTTCGCTGGAGGGAAGGCGGCGCTGGGAGGAGGCGGAGATACTTCCGGAGCTGGGAAGGACGTACGCGGTGAAGGTGGAGAAGATCCACGAGTCGTTCGAATACACGGTCGAGGCGGGCGACGCGCGCAGCGAGCCCCGGAAGGTGGAGGTGCTGGTCCCGGTCGCCATCGAGGACCCGGTGGTGACCGTCACCCCGCCCGCGTACACCGGCCTCGACGTCGTCCGGGCCGCGTCGCTTCAGGAAGTCGAGGTGCCGGAGGGGTCCGTCGTGGCATTCACCATACCGGCAACCAAGAAAGTCGTGTCGGGCTCGATCGTGGTGGAAGACGGCCCGCCTGTCGAGCTGCGGCCGCTGGCCGCCGGCAACGGGGCGACCGGCAGCACCATGGTGGCCGAATCGATCAGCTTCACCGTATCCGTGAAGGACACGGACGAGCTCGAGAACCCGGAGCCGCGCGCGCTGTACCGGCTGAAGGTGCGTCCCGACTACCCGCCCAAGGCCGCCATCGTCGCTCCCAAGGAGGACCGGACCAGCGTCGCCATCGCCGAGTGGTCCGTCCGCTACCGCCTCTCCGACGACTTCGGCGTGAAGAAGGCGTGGCTGGCGTGGAGGGTGGACAAGCCGCGCGAGAACGGAGACGAGGAGCCGCTCGATGAAGCGGAGCTGTCCGCGCTGCCTCCGGCCCGCGCCGGCAAGAGCGAGATACCGGTGTCCCCGCCGGACGACCTCGGCACGACGACGCTCAGCATGCTCTCCAAGCGGGTCGCGGTGGGTGACATCCTCACCGTATGGATCGAGGCGGCGGACGCGATGGAAAAGAGCGCGTCCAGCCCGCCGCTCCGTTTCCGCATCATCGGGGAGGACGAGAAGTGGGCGGAGATAGACGCCCGGATGAGGGACGCGGAGAAGGAGATCGTCGGCATCTACGACGACGAGAAGAAGCTGAAGGGCCGGCTGGACCGGACGAAAGAGATGATAGAAAGGAAGAACCCATGAAGTACGTAAGCGGCTGCCTCTTCGTTGTCATGCTCTTCTTCACGGCGCCGGCGGACGCGGGGGAGGGGGAGAGGAACATATCCGTGGACGTGGACGCGGACCCGCCGGTGGTGCCGGCGGAGGTGCGGTCGTCCATCGCCCGGGCGCAGAAGTTCCTGAAGGCTGCCCAGGGACAGGACGGATTGATTGGCGGGGGGACGGGGCAGACCGCGCTCGGGACCCTCGCGCTGATGGTGGACGGCTCCATGCCCGGGTACGGCCCGTACGGCAAGGAGGTCGCGAAGGGCATGAAGTTCATCCTGGCGCAGGCCAAGCCGTCCGGACTCATCGCGCGGGAGGGCAAAGACCAGGGCGGGGTGATGTACCATCACGGGCTGTCCACGCTGTGCCTGGCGGAGATCTGGGGGATGACGGGCGACCCGGAGGTGAGGCCGGTGCTCAAGCGGGCGGTGGAGCTGATCGTCCGGTGTCAGAACAGCGAGGGCGGGTGGCGGTACAACCCGACGCCGGTCGAGGCGGACCTTTCAGTGACCGTGATACAGATCGTCGCGCTGAGGGCGTCCCAGAACGCGGGGATCGCGGTGCCCAAGAAGACGATAGAGAACGCGGTGGCGTACGTGAAGCGGCTCCATCACGAGAAGAGCGGGGGAGGGTTCGGCTACCGCCGGGGCGGGAAGTCGGGACCGCCCCGTTCAGCGGCGGGGGTGATATCGCTCCAGCTGTGCGGCGAGTACGAGTGCGAGGAGGCCGGGAAGGGGCTGGAATACCTCTGGAAGCTGTCGTCCGATTTCAAGAAGATCGGCAGGTTCGAATTCTACTTCCACTACTACGCGATGCAGTCCATGTACCAGTCCCGCGACTCCAAGAAGTGGCGGGAGTGGTATCCCAAGGCGTGTGCGCGGCTGATGTCGATGCAGGGCAAGGACGGCCGCATCGGCAGCAGGCCGTATCAGACCGCGATGGCGGTGCTGGCGATGGGGCTGCCGTACCGGTACCTGCCGATATACCAGAGGTAGCGTCAGGGGGCGGACGGCGTCTTCACGTCCGCGGCGATCTCGGGTATCTCCACCGGCTTTCGCAGGTTCTCGATAACCACGTTCCATCTGTTCTTGAGTCTTCGCTCGGTGATCCTGATCGAATGCGCCGCCATCAGATCGCCGACCTTCGTGCGCTGTTCGAGGGAGCCCCATCGGAACTGGTCTTCCAGGAATTCGATCCTGCCCAGCGCCACGTCGTACCTGCTCATATCCATATAGGCCTCGGCGGTCTTCAGCTTGCACCACCACCACTCCTTGTCGTATTTCGGGAGTTTCCGGGCGGTCTTCGCCAGCGTCCGGAGAGTCGCGGTGAATTCCTTCTTGCGCTCCTCGCCCTTCGCTCTGAGCGCGCCGGCATAGAGGATTCTGACCCGGGCCTTCCTGACATACCATTCGTTGACGCAGTCCTCGTCTGCGAGCAGCCTGTCGAGATACCGCGCGGCCTCTTCGAGCTTTTCCATCTCGATGTAGCACGAGAATACCTTGAAGTAGATCGCGTTGGTCCCGGTTCTCGGTTCTTTCGGATCCTCTTCCGAACGCTTCAGCCATCGCAGGTATATCGCCGCCGCTTTCCCGTACCAGTCCGCCGCGTCCTTGCCGGCCGCCCGGGCCGTCCCGCACAGATGGTCTCCGATGCCTTCGATCGTGTTCAGGGGCTGATCCGGTTCAAGGGTGAGCAGGCGCTCGAAGCAGCCGGCCGCCTCCCGGTCCCACTTCATCTTCTCGGCGGGACCGGCGGCCGCCTTCGCCTTCCGGATGCACAGGTTGGCCGCTATGGCGACACACTCCTTCTCGTGTTTCGATCCGGCCTTGCGCAGGTCGTCCGCCGCCTTCTCGACACACTCGAAGTCCCCGAGCCGGTCCCAGGCCCTCACGCGCGCGATGACGACCTCGTCCGACCGTACGCCCGGGTACCTGGTCTCGAAGCCGTCCAGCGCGTCTATGATGCCGGCCGCGTCCATCTCCCGCCGCTCGGTTCCGGCCTGAGCCATTGTTATCTCGGCCCGGGAGGCGTTGGCCCGGAGCTCCTGCAGGAGCTTTTCATCCCTTCTGCCCTCGGCCGTCTTCCGCTGCGCCTCGTTCCGCGCCAGGTACCCGGCGAAACGCTTCAGAATGTCCTCCAGGAGCTTCCGTGCCTCTTCCGTGCCCGCCTTCCGTCCGTTGCGCAGGTCTCCGTATTTCATCCACATCACGACGGGAATCATGTACCGGGCGTCGTCGAAGAGCGGTAATTTCTCCGGCACCTTCTCGTACCATTCGACCGCCCGATCGTACTCCTTCTGCCGGCGGAACGTGTCCGCAATATAGTAGAACAGGTCGGCACATCTCGATGATTTCTCGAACCGCTTCGCGAAAGCGAGCATCGAGTCCTGCCACAGCTGCAGGTCCGACTCGGCGATCGTGGAGAACAGCCGGTACTTTTCCTTATCGTTCTCCTTGCCGGCCGCCTCTCCCTTCTCTCTGTCTTGGTGGTATATCCTGCTGAGGCATCGTATCCGCCGTTCCAGGCCGAGCTCTTCCATCTCCCGGGCGCGCGCCCTCTCCCTCGCCGTCCGGCTCTCTTTCGCGACGAGGTGCGCCGTCTGCGCCAGCTCTCCGAAGGCGACGGCGGCGGACGGGTAATCCTCCAGGTGGTAGTAGCATACGCTCATGTCGTGCCATGCGGTGATTCCGTCGCGGAGTATGTCACGCTCCGTGGCGATCCTGACGAATGCCCGGTACGCGTCGATCGCTTGCCGGAACAGCTTCGCGGCCTGTTCTTTCCTGTCGGGGTCCTTCTTCCCCAGTTCCTGCAGCTCCCTGGCCCGGCGCTGAAGCCCGTCGGCCTTCATGAGATACACCCGTGCGATTTCCACGTCCTTCAGCTCCTGCAGGTGCCGGCGGATCCTCATCATGATGGACGGAGATCCCTTCTCGAATATCTCCCTCGCCAGCTCCAGCGCCCGGTCGCGTCTCTCCATGTGAGTGAGCGCCACCACCTCGGCGATCTGAAACTGGTGTTTCATGTTACGCGACGCGTCGTCGTCTGTCCGCGGGCGCGCGATCGCGGGATCGATCCTGAAGAACTCCGCGACGGTATCCAGCGCCTGCTGTCCCCGCTCCTGCGCCTTGTCCATACTCGATCCGGCCCACGCGGCGTACGTTTCCGCCTTCTGCAGCCACGCCATGCGGACCACATCCTGAAGCGGCCTGCCCTGGAGCGCGTTGAGGGCCTCGATGAGGCTGTCGAGGGCGGCGATCGCCTGCTCGAAACGGCCCGCTTCCTTGTGAACGTCCGCCTTCAGCAGGGCGGCATAGAACTCAAAACCCCAGCCGGAGAAGAACGAAATGAACTCGTCGATCTCGCCGGGCAGCGCGTCGAGTACGGTCTTCTTCTCCTTCGCGCCGCTTACCCGGGCCAGGAGGATTCTCGACCTCAGCAGCATGAACCACGCCATGCCGCAGGAATGCTTCTTGTCGTGCAGCCGGGATTCAGGAAGGTCCTCCGCCTCCGCCGTCTCCAGCTCCCGCTTCAGCGCTTCGCGGATCGTCTGATACTTTTCGATCGCCTTCTCGACGTCCTCCCGCGCTTGCGCATGGAGCCGGACCTTCTCCTCGGGCGTGACGCCGATCGCCTCGGCCTTCGCCTTTCCGCGCAGCGCCTTGTCCCGGAGTATGCCGGCCACCCGGGTTTCCAGATCGTGTCCGTCCGCGTGCTCTCCTCCGAGGGCCCTGACCCGTTCCAGCTCCTTTGCGGCCTTCTCCTGGCACTCCTCGCGAAGAGCGGGGCCGGTGGTGTCGCGGTCGGAGAGCTTCATGTAGATGTCGGCGAGCGCGGCGTGGGCGGGCCGTCGTTCAGCCGCGGGAAGGGTCTCGTTCTTCGTGATGTTCTCGAGACACTCGATGGCGAGGTCCGCGTGTCCCAGCTCCTCGAAGAGCTTCTGCGCGAACTCGAGGTCGGGGTTCTCTGCGATTGCCGAGCCGGCGACGGCAAAAAGTGTCACACATATTGTCGTGTAACGTGCCAAAGATCCCCCTCTTCGCTGCAGCTTCTCTCTATGAGAGTAAACGCATGTTCAGGGGTGCGGTTCACGTTCGGATCGCGTCGCGAAGTGCCTCCAGGTAATTCATTCCGAACACCTCATCGGGCTCCAGGTAGCTGCTCTCGCTCCACTCGTTCCAGCTGTTCACCGTAATGAGGCGCGGAGAGAGCTTCCGCTCTCCGGCGAACTCCGCGGCGCGCGCGATATACCGTCCGAACGACTCCGGCGAGCTTTCCGTCACCAGGTGCGGGGTGAACTTCCTGAAACGCGGGTTCGTATCCCACCCGATCGACACGTGGGGGAAGAACGGCACGGAGAACTCGTCCGCCCAGCGCGGCCACGCCTCGGCCGCCTGTGCGGCCCACCGGTCGTACTTCCCCTCCGGCGTGACGTAGTGACACCACTGGTAGTTCGTCAGGCTGTCGACGCCGAGCGCGGCGACGGTGTTGTCCTGTGTCTCGCGGGAGTCGCCGGGGACCATTGAGAGCGAAGGCGGAATCCGGCTCCAGAGGATCGCCTGGATATGCAGGTTCGGGAACCCCGCTTCCCGCGCGCGGGAGCGCATCCAATCCAGCGCGTCCCTCGCCTGTTCGATGCCGCCCAGCCCCGAGATCAGCGTGCCGATCTCGTAAATGGAAAACACCGGGCAGCCGTCGATGCGGTAGTACGACGGGTGATGGAAGAACCGGTCCATCGCGTGCGTCACCGCGTTTTCGAACGTGTCCCGGTCGACCGCGCCGGGCCAGACGACCTTCCACTCGTGCGACTGCTCAAGGTCCCACAGCGTCGTCGCGTCGTGATTCGCCCACATCAGGAAGAAGCGGACGCGGTCGTTGTTTTCCGCCCCGAGAAAGCCGTCGCCAAGCGCCTTTTCCAGAAACGGGGCGTTCTCGTACCAGTACCAGTCGAATATCAGCACGTTCACCCCGTGGTCGGCGGCCGCGTCGATCTTACGCGCCATCACGCGCGGATCGCTCTCGTCTTCGTATCCCCACGCCGGCACCCGGGGCTGGTAATGCCCCTCGAAGCGCGGCTCCGCCCGGCGAATCGTCTGCCATTCCCCTTCGCCGTCCGGCATGAAGCGCCGCCAGCGCGGCTCGTCGTGATACGCCGGCCAGTAGTACGCGGCGACATCGCAGCGGTTCGCACCGCTCATTTCGACTTCCGATAGAACCGGGTCCCCCATTCCATGCCTCCCTTCGGGCCGCCGCCGTCGTCGTCGATGACCGTGACGGTGTCCATGTTGTGCCATTGCAGGCTTAACATGCGTCCGTCGACGATCAGTGTGTAGGTTCTTCCTTCATCCGTGAATGAAACGGTCGGGACGTTCTTTCCGAAGATGTTCCTGCCGTCCTTCTGTTTCCACCGGACCTTGCCGTCCGGTCCGGCGCCGAAGGCCACGTCTACGTGGCCGGCCCTGATGGTCACGTAGTCGCCGCCTCGCTCCCCGTCGAACGGCTCCCAGTGATCGTCCCGGATCTCGATCTTGACGACGGTACCCGCGTATCTCTTCGGCGTCACGGCCAGTTTCACGGACAGGTCATCCTTCCCCCCCCAATCGCCGTCCCGGTATCCGAGCTCCCGCTCCCGGGCCGGGAACCAGAACCATTCCCCGTCGAGAACGAGCGGCCTCTTGACCGCCAGCCACGACACGTCCAGCGTATCCAGCATAGCCGCGCCGATACGAACCGCGGCAAGCGCATCCGTCCGGCTCTGAGGATCGCGAAGCTTTCCGGCCGACGCGCGGCGGGCTGCCGCCCACTTCGACACGTCCGTCTTCGGGTCCGTCATGGTGAAGCACCGCAGGCCCTCCGGGTTCCCCACGAGAAGCACGTTGCCGTCGTACCGCCAGGTCAGCTTTCCGATACCCGGCACGCGCATCATGACCGGACTTCTCAGCGGCTTGCCGGATTTCCTGTCCAGGTCGGCGATTAGGAGCCAGCGGTCGTACTTCCACGCGGCCCGCACCGAGTCGCCCCGAACGGACAGCGCGTGTCTCCACCCCCAGTCCCACGGGTTCGCCTGATACTCCCAGAGGTTCTTGCCCTCGCCGCCGTCGGGCTTCACCCTGATGAACCTCGGGCTTATCCGCTTCGTGAACGACCACAGGTAGCAGTCGCCGCGGTGCGCGTGGAACTCCCGGAGTCCCCGGCCTTCGTTTCTCGCGATGATCGTGGTCCCTGTCGCGGGATCGAGGACGACGTCGTTTCCGCGGTCCACGTCCATGAAGAGCAGGCGCTTCTCTCCGTCTTCGACCAGTCGGGGGACCAGCGACCATCTCGTGGACTTCACCTCCCATTTCTTCGCGCCGTCCTTCAGGGCCTCCGCCCAGCCGGTGGTGCCCAGCGTCCACACCACGTTGCCGCCGTAGATGCCGGCGAACTTCTCGGCGTAATGCGTCAGCTTCCTCGAGTACAGCTTCCCGATGCCGCCGCTCTTCGGGTCGAGGGTCCGCACGTCCCACGGGCGGGGCGCTTGGATATTTCTCCCCACCAGGTACAGGCCGCTTCCGGAGTCCGCGATCGTCACCGCCGTCAGGTCCGGAGGGATCTCCGACTCCCATCGCACCCTGCCGGTTGCCGCGTCGACGCAGAGGACGGTCCGGCTGCCCGGGCCGAGGAAGCAGAACGCGCCGTTCACGCGCGTCAGGTGCGGGTCCCCGTCACCGCAGCGGTGTTTCCATGTGTCCCTGCCGGTGCGCCCGTCCAGCCCGTACACTCGGCCGGGCGTCGCGATCGCGAGCCGGTCGCTGGACCACATCACCTTCGCCGCGCCCGGCACGGCCCTCTCCCAGAGCACCTGGCCGAAGCCGTTCAGATCGTGCAGCTTCATCTCGTACCGGTTCCAGCTCAGGAAAGCCCCGCGGTACTCCTCCGGCACGCAGAGATTCTCGAGCGCGTTCCGGATGTGCCACCGCAGTACCGGCCGGTGTCCGGACGGCGCCGGGGGGAGCGGCCGGGCTTGCAGGGAAGGGGGCTGGACCGGCGCGGGAGACGCGGACGGTGAAGGTTTCCCCTCCTCAGGGCCGACGGTTATCACGGAGTCTTTCGATATGGAAACGGCGCAGCCGTCCGTCATCAGCACCCTGAAGGACGGGTCCTCTCCCGGGGTGGGACGCGGCTGGAGCGTCGCGGCGTCGAACGCCCGGGAGACGTCGAGAGCTCCCACCACCAGCCGGTTCCCGGTGAGATAGCAGACGGGAAGAAGGCCCGCGGCGCGCACCGCGGCGGCGGCGGGCGGCTTGCCGGTGGTGATATCGAGTTTCTGGACGCGGGCCGCCCCCACCAGGTACACCGCGCCGTTCCCGGCGCCCGCCAGGCAGGGGGTCCTGGTGCGGTCGGCCGACCAGACGATCTTCCCGGACGCGCCGTCCATGCCGAGCACGCAGTCGCTGTCTCTGGGCGCGGCGACGATGACCCCGTCTGAGTACAGGACCGGGTTCACGTGATATCGGGAGCCGGGCCTTCTGCCGGCCGCCCGGCGTTCGTAGCGCGTCAGCCGCTCTATCTCTCCGGTAAGCGGGTTCGTGACGGTAACGACGCCCATGTGCGTCACGAACACCACCCCGCCGGGCGAAAGAAGCGGCCGGGGAAGCTCCGCGGCGATGCGCTCCCCGCCGAATGTCTCAGACCCGCTGACGAGGGTGCGCTTCCATCGCAGTGCGCCCGTCTCCGGGTCCAGCGCGGCCGCGGACAGCGTCATGGCCGCCGCTCCTCTTCGCAGGGCCGCCACGTACAGCGTTCCGTACGCGATCAGCGGCTCCGACACCGCGATGTGTCCCTCAAGACCGGCGACCTCGGTGAGGTTCCAGACGATTCTTCCTGTGGACGCATCGACGGCGTGCAGGACCGTTTCCCGGACGATTCCCTCCGTGGAGAGCGAGGGTGCGACCCGGACGAACACGGTGCCGGCGTAGGCCGCCGCGCCCAGAAC
This sequence comes from uncultured Planctomycetota bacterium, assembly GCA_964389785.1. Classification (GTDB taxonomy): domain Bacteria; phylum Planctomycetota; class CAYMFW01; order CAYMFW01; family CAYMFW01; genus CAYMFW01. The sequence continues at coordinate 18,157 of CAYMFW010000039.1, read as the reverse complement.
GGGCACCGGCATGCTCGGGGACGCGTAGTCGTAGTTCCACCGGGAAACGGGATAGGGGCGGCAGATCCAGAGCGGCTCTCCCGTGTTTAGGTCGAACGCGCGGACCGCGGTGCCGGTGTTCACGATCAGTCGGTTCCCGTCACATCCGGGGACCGACGTCACGGGGACGATATCTCCCCGTCCGTCGGCGCGTATGGCGGCGAGCCCGCGGGCGGCCGCACCGAGGGAGAGGTACCTGCTCCACGCCTCCGTCGGTCGGTCGGGGCCGGGATCCCTCTTTCCGGTCAGTTCCTTCTCGAACCCGGTTATTGCCGCGAGGAGCGTCGTCTTCCTGCCGCCGACGGACACGGCGGCCTTCTTCTGTTCGTCGGAGAGTGCGGCGGTGAATCCCTTCAGTATCCCGCCGTATCCGGCCGCGGCCAGGGAGAAGGCGGCGCCCGCCTCGTCCCCGGGCGAGCCGGTGCGTTTCGCGAGCTCCAGGTACCACAGCGCGGCGCGCGGCGCCCTGCCGGAAGCCAGCAGTCCGGCGGCCCTGCGGCGGGCCATCGCCCGCGCGGACCCGCTCTCTCCGTACAGCTCCCAGACCATCGCCTCGGTCGAGGGCCCGGTCCGCGCGGCCGAGGCGAGCTGCGTCTTCGCTTCCTTTTCGGCCAGCCGGGTCAGCTCCTCATGGAATTCCGCCGGCCACTTCCGGGACGCGGCCTTCAGGTATCCGGGGGTGCTCCGCCCGGTGCCGTCGTCCAGGAGCACCACGGTGTCGCGAAGCGCCTCGAGCTGGCCCCGGAACGCGGCGGCCGCTTCCGCGTGGGCACCGGAATTGACCGTGTTGCCGATGAAGGCGAGGGTGTCGCCCGTTCCCATGGACTCCGGAAGCAGGACAGATACGCGGTGCTCCGCGAGCCCGATGTCGCGCCGCAGTCCCTCCGCCGGCTTCTTCGATTCCTTTTCGATTGCGTCCACCGGCCTGGCGGCGGAGCGCGGGTCCTCAGCCTGGATATAGAGGCGCGCGGCGTGGTCGAGCATGTACGTTCTGCCCCTTCCGGTATGGAACTTCGCCTGGGCCTCGAACGCTTCCGCCGTGCGCGCCAGGGAGCCGTACCCGGCGCACAGCTCGTTGAAGAGGTCCCGGTGCCCTCCTCCGCAGGGCATCGTCCGCATCGGATCCTCCAGCGCCGCCAGCGCCTTCCACGGATTGCCGTCGTGCACGTCCCGCTTCGCCGCGTCGAGAAGCATCTCCGACCTGAGCGCCGGGTCGAGCCTCGCCTGGTCGGCGGGGACCGCCCTGACGTTGAATCCGGCGTCGCCCATTCGCTGCACCAGCTTGATGAGGATGCGGTTCTTCCCCTCGGCGAACTCCACCAGCGCCCTGTCTTCGCCGGGAAGCATCGCGCGGAGCACGTTCTTCTCCCACACCTTCTTTCCGTTCAGCCAGACGACGATGCCGTCGTCCGAGCCGATGAAGAGATATCCCTTCTTCTCCTCCTTCCATTCGAACTCTGCGGAGGCGTAGGCGATGAAATCCTCTCCAAGGTCCTTGTGCAGCCAGACGGTGCCGTTCCCGTCTTCGGCGCGCGCCTGCCAGGCGACCGGGCCCTTCCTGCCGTCGAGCTTCTGCTTCAGGTCCACCTTCTTCTCGGGAGGGTATTGAGTGCGGAAGGGATCCTTTCCGAGCGGAAGCGGACCTATCACCTGCCACGACGCGGCGAGCTGTATCCGCTTCGCTATCAGCGGCGTCTCGGTCTTGCCGGCGCCCTCCGCGACGGAGGCGCAGACGAGGGGGATTGTCGATACGAGACAGATGAGCAGTGTGCGGAGTGACATTGGTCTCCTTTGACGGATGCCGTATGCTACCTTAATTATACACCCTATTGGCTTTGGAGCGCAAGGGGTCCGACACGGGATCCTTGCCCCCGGGGCTGAGGGCACGTATAGTGGACACAGACGGCAGGAGGAAACCACACGGTGCACACGATAATCGGCCGGTATACGGCCGTCATTCCGCCGACGCTTCTGGCTCTGGCAGTACTGCTCTGCCGTTCCGCGGCAGGGGAGCAATGGATACTGGTGACCGGGGACGGCGCGGTCGAGGCCGGCGCGGTACTGCCCGCGAAGGACGGGGCGTCGCTCGCGGTTACCGGCCCCTCGGGGAAGGAGACGACGGTGCCGGTGGACGGGTGCCTGGGGCTGATGCGGAAGACGAGGGCGCGTCCGGAGCTCGGGCGCGGCCGCGACACCCGCGTCGGCATCGAGCTTCATTCCGGCGACATCATCCGGGCGGCCGATATCTCGTTCAAGAACGGGACCCTCGCCGCGCGCCATCCCGTCTGGAAGGAGCTGTCGTTTCCCGCGGCGGCGGTGCGTCGGATCCGTGTCCGGCCGGCGGCGGACCTTCCTTCGCTGTCCCCTTCGTTCAGCGGGGTGAGATTCACCAACGGTGACGACGTGAGCGGCAAGGTAGTATCGGTCGTCGGGGAGACGATTCTCGTCGAGGTCGAGGGTGTGGGAAAACTTCCGGTGGAAGGCCTCGATTCCGTTGCCGATATCGTTCTCGCGTCCGCCGGGAAGTCGAAGAAGGAGCCGTCTTCGAACGCGGGCGGCACGGTGACGGTGCTGTGCCGGAGCGGCGACGCGGTGAAGGGGACGCTTCTGGGCGGCGGATGGACGGTCAGGACATCGTGGCGCAGGGAGCCGGTCACCATCGCACCGGGCCAGGTGAAGAGCGTCGCGTTCCGCGGCGGACATGCGTTCCTGTCGGACATCGGCACCGCGGGCGAGCAGCAGACGCCCTGGATCGACTCGATAAGGCCGTGGCGGGCGGACGCGTCTCTCGACGGCGGCCCGATGACGGTGGGGGGATACCGGGCGCTGAAGGGGCTGGCGATGGACTCCCGCACCGTTCTGAAGTTTTCCGTCGGGTCTCTCTCCGGCGCGCCCCTCAGGTTCTGCTGTATGCTCGGCGTCGATGCCGCGAGCTTTCCGGGATCGGGCGACGCCGACTTCGTTGTCGCCGCGGACGGAAAGGAGCTGGAGAAGAAGAGGGTCGTTTCGGGCCGGGACCCTCAGCCGTTCTACACGGACGTCCCCGCGGGAACGAAGACGCTCACCGTCACGCTGGACTACGGCCGGCGGGGATCGCTCGGAGACTTCGTGAACGCGATGTGGGCGGCCCTGGTGAAGCTGTCTCCCCCGCCCGAGCCGGAGCCCGAAACCCCTCCCGACGCGCCGGCGCCGGCACCCGCGGGAGAGTAACGGAAGCGTTACGCCGGGCGCGGCGCCGGGTGCCGCAGTGGGCGGTTTCCGGCGCGGAGTGAAGATGTAAGTCATTCTTTCTCAGTCACTTGCAGTTTCCGGCCCACGCCGGTATGCTCTTTGCTACAATATGGAAGGAGCAGGAACATGACCTTCAGCACAGGGAAGAAGATAACGGCCGCCGCGGCGGCCGTGGCGCTGGCCGTTTCGCTGACGGCGACGGGCGCCGGCGCGGACCCGGCCGCGTACGGCGATCCCACCGCGGCGGAGCAGTACATGCTGGAGCTGATAAACGCGATGAGGGCGGACCCCGACGGCGCGGCCGCGACCTACGGAATCGATCTCAACGAGGGTCTCGATCCCGGGACCATCTCGAATACCCCCAAGGAACCTCTCGCGATGAACGACGATCTCCTCTCCGCCGCGGGGAAGCACACGCGCGACATGTACATCAGGGACTTCTTCGATCACGAAAATCCTGACGGGCTGTGGCCGTCCGACCGGTGCGAGGCCGAGGGCTACTCCCGGTACGTCGGTGAGAATATCGCGCTGGCCAGCGTGAACGGCATGACGGAGGCGGATGGGGTGGAGTATCTGCTGGAGCTTCTGTTCGTGGACGAGGGAATCGAGGACCGGGGCCACCGGGTGAACCTGCTACGTTCCACGTTCTCCGAGGTCGGGGTCGGTTTCTCCCGCGGCGAATACGAGACTTGGGACTGCTACGTGAACACGCAGAATTTCGGAAGCGACAACGGGCCGTTCGTCACCGGGGTGTGCTACAGCGACATGAACGGGAACGGCAGGTACGATCTGGGCGAGGGATTGGCCGGCGTTCTGGTGACGGCCGACGGGAACCATACCTACACCGGGACCGCCGGCGGCTATGCCGTTCCGGTCAGCGGGGTCTTCTCCGTCACCGCGCTCGGAAACGGAATAGATTCCATCGTCAGCAACATCTCGGTCACCGACGAGAACGTGAAGGTGGACTTCACCCCGCTCGGCGTCCCGAACGGTCCTCCCGTTGTCGATGCGGGGGCGAACCAGTCGGTGGAGCTGCCGAACTCGGCCGTGCTGATCGGTTCGGTGTCCGACGATGGAAGTCCCGATCCGCCGGGCGACGTCTCGACCACCTGGAGCGCCACGAGCGGGCCCGGCACCGTCACGTTTCTCGACTCCTCGTCCCTGGAGACTACCGCCAGCTTCAGCGCGAGCGGCACGTACATCCTGCGGCTGACGGCGAGCGACGGGGCGCTGACCTCCTACGAAGAGGTAACCGTGACCGTCGCCGGTGTCGGCGGGGACGACGGCGATAATGAGCTGGAGGATTCCGGCGGAGGCGGTTGCTTCATCCGCTCCGCCCGTCCCTGACCTCTACGAGAAGGCGGTCCCCAGCGAGAGGTATATCGCGATGCAGAAGAGGTCGTTCAGTATCGTCACGAACGGCCCGGTGCTTATCGCGGGGTCGATGCCGAGCCGGTTGAACATGAGGGGCAGTATCGTTCCCAGCGTTCCGGCCACCACGATGGCCAGGACGGCGGCTATTCCCACGATCACCAGCAGGCGTACCGGAGTGCCCGGCACCAGGGCTCCCATCAGGCCGGCGGCGACGCCGCAGCTGACGGCCAGGAGCACGGTGACGACGAACTGCTTGCCCACGAAGTGTGCCAGCCGTCCCCTGTGGATATCGCCGACGGCGAGACCACGCACCACGATGGTAGATGTCTGCACCGCGACGTTGCCCCCCAGCAGCGGGATCAGCGGGAGAAAGAACGCGATATGAACGGCGGTCAGCGTTTTCTCGAACCCGCTTACCATGAAGGCGATGCCGAGACCGCCGGCCACGGTGAGAAGCAGCCAGGGCAGCCGGAGCCTGGTGCTCCGGATCGCGCTGGCGTGAATCGGGTCCTTCTCGCTGGTGCCGGCGCGCATGTACATGTCCTCGTTCGCTTCCTCCTGGGCCACCTCCAGTATGTCGTCCGCCGTCACCACGCCGGCCAGCCGGCCCTCCCGGTCCACGACGGCGACCACGTCCATGTCGTACTTGGTGGCCAGCCGGAGCACCTCCTCCTGGTCGGTTTCCGGCGTCACCATGACGGTTCGGGTGTCCATCACGTCCTTCAGCTTCCTGTCCGGCGCCGCGAATACCAGCCGGTGCAGCGGGAGTGAGCCGACGAGGCGTTCCTGCTGATCGCATACGAACAGGTGCGCGATCGTCTCCGTCTCCCTGCTCTGCTGTGTCAGCGCTATCGCCTCGGACGCGGTGATGTCGTCGCGCAGCGCGACAAACTCGGGGGTCATGATGCCGCCGGCCGAATCAGGCGGATAGGTCAGCAGCTTCTTCAGTTCTTCGGCCTCTTCGTCGGGCAGCGTCGAGATGGCGGAATCGACCTGCTCCTCCGGAAGCGCGTCGATGATGTCGGCCCGCTCGTCCGGCTCCATCTCGTCAAGGGCGCCGATTACGGAGGTCGGCGCGGTGCTTGCCACCTCGAAGACGTCCCGCGGACCCAGCTCGCCGAGCACCTCGGCCGCGATTTCGGTGTCCAGCACCTCGAACACGCGCCCGGTGTCGTCAGGGTCCAGATCCTCGATCAGTTCCGCCACGTCCGCGGGCGGCAGCCCCTTCAGCAGGGACCTGACCTCTTCACGGTCATCCCTCTCGATCGCCCGTTCGACGGCCTCCAGTATGTGGTCGCTCGGGTGCCGGCCGGCGTCGTGCATTCTTTCCTTCATGGCCGCAGTATACACGGAGATCGGGGGACTTAGAAATCAATAATGAACGCCGGAATCAGGAGAGGTCGCCGTAGCGCGATTCCCAGCACGGGCGGGACAGGTACTCCATGCGCTCGGCGTACTCGTCCAGCCCCTTTGTGATCTCTTCGTCGGTGACGAGGGAGTCGGAGCCGTCGTAGCTCGGCTTCGCCCCGGTTCGCGAGACGATGTCCCGCAGCACCCCGGGCCGGTCGATGATCATGCAGGGGGTGTACCAGTTGTCGCGGAAGCGCGGCTGCTCCTCCCGTATCGCCTTGAAGTAGCCGGAGCTGAGCGCCTCCGTGATTGACGTGTTTCGGATATTGTCCACGGAGAAGTGCTGGAAGACGCACGGCTCGATATCGCCGTGCACGTTGATATGAAAGTACAGCCGTCCGCCGGCCATGCATCCGCCGACGAGCGGACCGTCGTTCCAGAAATCGCCGAGGAATACCGGGCGGGTGCGGCGCACCTCCCAGACCATCTCGCGCAGCTTGTTTCTCTGTTCCGGCGTGGACATCAGTGAGATGTCCGGCTTCACGCCGAGCGGCAGGTACTGGAACAGCCAGCCGAAGAAACAGCCCTTGTCTATGTAGTAGTCGAAGAACTCCTCGGTGGCCATGATATCGCTGTTGTGCCGGGTGGGAGTGGCGGAGAAGCCGAACAGCACGCCGGCCTCGCGCAGGTTGTCCATCGCGCGCTCCACCCGCTCCTGGGTCCCCTTGCCCCGTCTCTCGTCCGTCTGTGTGCCGTAGCCTTCCACGCTGATCGCCGGGGAGACGTTGCCCAGCTCGGCGAGCCGGCGCGCCATCTTTTTGTCGAGGAAGTAGCCGTTCGTGTAGACCTGGAAGAAGGAATCCCCGTGCCGCTCGTACAGGTCCAGCAGGTCGTCGCGGATGAAGGGTTCCCCGCCCGAGATCGTGAAGAACCGCATCCCGATCTCCTTTCCCTCCTCGATGGCCTTGTCCACCAGCTCGATCGGAAGATCGCCGTCTTTGGCGTACATTCCGGAGTAACAGCCGGTACACCTCAGGTTACACCTCATGGTGGGGCTGATGACGAAGAACATCGGCGGTGCGAACCCGTGCTGCTCCCTGAATGCCATCCGCTTCGCGTGGCCCTCGGTGGCCCGCCACTTGATGATGATGTTGCTGATGAACTTCTTGCGCACCTTGGGGGCGCACTGCCTCATCACCCTCTTGTACAGCTCGATGAAGGCGCTGCCGGAGCCGAACGCCAGCTCCGAGGCCCGCTTCATTATCGGCTCCGTCGAATGCGACGGATAGAGCTTCGACAGCAGCTTGAAGACGAAAAGCAGGCCGGATGTCGGCACCCTCGTCAGAACCGAGCTGTTGAGATACGCGAGCATAACGCTTCTCGCTCCTGAGAACCCGTGAAACGGACCGCACGGCGGGTGGGATTCTACGGGAACGGGACCGGTCTTTGCAAGGCCCGGGGGAAGTCCCGGCTTGAATTGTCACGCCGACACCACTAGGATACCGGAACCGGGATACAAGGGCTTTGGAACATGAAAGATAGGCCGAATATCGTCTGGATATACTGCGACGAGCTGCGCACGGACGCGCTCGGCTGCTACGGCAACCCTCATCTGGACGTCGGAACGCCCCATCTGGACGTGCTGGCCGGAGCCGGCGTTCGCTTCGCCAACTGCTTCTGCAATTCGCCCGTCTGCGTGCCGTCCCGGATGGCGAAGATGACCGGCCTGTATCCGGAGGACACCGGCGTCTACCACAACGAGGGGGCGTGGCCCAATTACACGGTCGATGGCGACTTCGTTATGTTTCCGGAGGTGTTCGCCACGCACGGCTACCGCACGGCGGACTTCGGCAAGCTCCACCTCGCTCGGGGGCTGAACCCGTGGCAGGAGCGGAACTCCAGCGACTACGGGAAGCCGGCATTGTTCGACGGAGTGGACCCGGAGGCGCTGGAGATCATAGAAATCCCCGGGCCCGGCTCCACGATAGGCGGGCACTACCCGGGCGGCCGGCCGTACCCGCCCTCCCGGCTGGCGGAGGAGGCGCTCGAGTGGATGCGCAGCATGGACGGGCCGTACCTGGTCCGGCTCTCGTACGTTCAGCCGCACACCCCGGTGTTTCCGCCGCCCCCGTACGACACGATGTACGGGGAGGCCGACATCCCCGACCGGTTCTCCGAGGAGCGGTCCACGAGCCGATTCGAGGAGCGCTTCGCGGAGGTGCAGGAGGCGCAACGGCTTACGGACAAGCAGCGCCGCCTCGCCCAGGTACACTACTACGGCCTGGTATCGTGGATAGACTCCCAGGTGGGGCGGGTGCTCGAGTATCTGGAGGAGAGCGAACAGAGGGAGAATACCATCGTTGTCTTCGACGCCGACCACGGCGCGTCTCTCGGCGAGGGGAGGGTGTTCGCCAAGCATACGTTCGCTTCCCAGGTGCACCGGATCCCGCGCGTCATCTCGTGGCCGGGAACCATCCCCGGCGGTCAGGTGCGTGACGACATCTGCGAGGGGCTCGATCTGGCGCGGACGCTGTTCGCGCTGGCGAGGCTGGAATCCCCGGAGCAGTTCAAGGGACGGAACCTGATGGATTCGTCGCCGCCCGAAGCGGTGTTCGGCACCATCGGCTACGGCTACGGCACCAGCTGGGCGTTTCCCTATCTCGGGTACGGAAGATATCCGGGCGGCCGCGGCTGGCCGCGGCGCGCGTGCGTGCGCACCGAGCGGTACCGGCTGGACCGCACGGTGCGGATGGACGGCGAGTCCGTCGGCGAGGATGAGAAAGACGTCTTCTTCTGCGACTGGAAGGAGGACCCGTTCGAGACGCGCAACCGCGCGGACGATCCGGCGCTGGCTGGGGAGGTGAAGCGACTGAACGCATTGCTCGACGCGCACACGGAACATCGCGTCGAGCCCCCCGAGGACTACGTGGTGAGGTGATCCCAATGCTGTCCGTCACGTCCGATTTCGCAGGAGGCAGGGGCTGTCCGGAGCCGAGCCTGAGGGCCATCGCGGAGGCCGGCTTCACGCACGTCCACTGGTGCCACCAGTGGAACTCCGATTTCCTCTACGGAGAGGCCGAACTGGCGCAGATAGAGGCATGGCTGAGGAACCTCGGGCTGGGCGTCACCGACCTTCACGGCACCAGCGGCGTCGAGAAGAAATGGACGTCGTCCAGGGAGTACGAGCGGCTCGCCGGGGTCGAGCTGGTGGAGAACCGGATCGCGATGGCGGTCCGGCTGGGCACCGACGTGGTCATCATGCACATAGAGCCGGACGGGAGCGACGACGTCTACGGAGACACGTACTGGACACAGCTCTTCAAATCCCTCGACGAGCTCAAGGCCTTCGCGGTCGACCGCGGCGTGCGCCTGGCGATAGAGCTGGGCGATATCGAGCCCATCGAGAAGGTGCTGGCGAACTACGAGCCGGAATTCATAGGCATCTGCTACGATTCCGGGCACGGCAACCGCCGCCCGGACGGACCCGGCTGGGCGATGACGCACGCGGACCGTCTGATCTCGATCCATCTGCACGACAACGACGGGTCCGGCGACCAGCACCGGATACCGTTTACCGGCACGGTGGACTGGCCGCGTGTTGTTGATGCCATCGCCGCGTCGCCGTACGATAAGTGGATAAGCATGGAATGCGGCATGGTCAACGAGCCGTACCAGGACATCGCGGAGTTTCTCGCCAGCGCCTACGCGACCGGAGAGAAGCTCACCTCAATGCTCGAAGACGCCCGGCGACAAGAAGACCGAAAGGAGACGTGATGGCACTCAAGGACCTTCGTTCACAGGCGAAAACGCGCACCCCCGACGAGCTCGTCGCGCACATGAATTCGTTCGAGCTGGACATGAAGTTCAGCGCCGGCATCTGGTTCTTCTCGCCCGGGGCGAGCCGCTTCCACGACACGTACGGCGACGCACGCGGCATAGAGGCCCGGCTGGAGATCGCCGCGGGCCTCGCGGACTGCGGCCTGGCCGCGCTCGAGGCGCACTACCCCAACGAGATCAGCGAGAACAACGCACACATATGGAGGAAATTCTCGCAGGACACCGGCATCCGGCTGGCGACGGTGATACCGCTCCTGTTCTACGATCGGCAGTTCGAGTTCGGATCGCTCTCCAGCCCGCTTCCGGGGCCGCGCGCGGCCGCGATAGAGAGAACGAAGAAGACGCTCGCGCTCAACAGGGAGCTGGATACCGACTTCGCCGTCGTGTGGCCCGGCATCGACGGCTACGAGAACCCGTTCGGGATGGACATCGCCGCGGCGCGCGCCCGGTTCGCCGAAGGGCTGGCCGAGGCGATGGACGCGGTCCCGGGCGTGCGCATCGCGTTCGAGCCCAAGCCATACGAGCCGCGCGGACGGATACTCTACGGCACGACGCCGGAGGGTATCCTTCTGGCTCACAAGGTCGAGCCGATGCTGGCCGCCGAAGAGAACCGGAAGCTCCTCGACGATGGACACGCGCTCATCTGTCTGAACCCGGAGATCGGCCACGTGCTGATGGGCTTCGAGGACCTGCCCTGCGCGTTCAGCTGGCCGCTGGAGGAGGGACGGCTGGCGCACACCCACATGAACAGCCAGCCGCTCGGCAACTACGACCAGGATCTGAACGTCGGGGTGATAGCTCCGGAACAGCTCGAGGCGATGCTGTACGTGCTGAAGATGCACGGCTATGACGGCCACTTCGGGATAGACATCAACCCGGAGCGGATGCCGGTGGATACCGCGCTCAGGATATCCATGGACGCCCTTCGCGCCGCGAACGACCGGATAAACGACATGGACCACGAATCGGTACTCTACGCGGTACACCACCCGGACAGGGCCCGCGGCTGGCTGGAGGCCTATCTGGTGCGCGCCCGCGCCCCGCATCCGGACCGGCTTTCCCCGCTGGGCCCGGTGAAATAAGGGCAAGCGAATTTTCAATATAACGCAGGGTCTGTAACGGAGTTGCCCCGTGTGCGTATATCACATATAATCGATTTTCCGGAACGGTTCATACAGGCAGGAGGTTACCCATGGACGTAGACGTGAAGAATATTACGGAGAAGGTGGAGAAGGAGAGCGAGCTTCTCAAGAAGGTGGTGACCGAGATCGAGAAAGTGATCGTCGGCCAGAGCTACCTGATCGAGCGGCTCCTGGTGGGGCTCCTGACCAGCGGGCACGTGCTGATCGAGGGCGTTCCCGGGCTGGCCAAGACGCTGTCGGTGACGACGCTCGCGAAGACCATCCGGGCGTCGTTCCACCGGCTCCAGTTCACGCCTGACCTCCTGCCGGCCGATCTGATCGGCACACTGATATACAACCCGAAATCCGGCGAGTTCACCCCGAAGAAGGGTCCGGTGTTCGCCAACATTATTCTCGCCGACGAGATCAACCGCGCCCCCGCCAAGGTGCAGAGCGCGCTGCTGGAGGCGATGCAGGAGCGGCAGGTGACGATAGGGGAGACGAGCTACCCGCTCGACGATCCGTTTATGGTGCTGGCCACCCAGAACCCGATCGAGCAGGAGGGCACGTATCCGCTTCCCGAGGCCCAGGTCGACCGGTTCATGCTGAAGCTCCGGATCACGTACCCGGAGAAGGGGGAGGAGCGGAAGATACTGGACCGGATGGCCACGTCTTCACCGAAGTTGGACGTCACGTCGGTGATGACTCCGAACGACATCAGGCGGATCCGCGCACTCGCCGACGAGATCTACATGGACGAGAAGGTGCGCGACTACATAATAGACCTGGTGCAGGCCACGCGCGCCCCCGCCGAGTACAAGCTGGACATTGCGGACCTCATCCGGTACGGCGCGTCCCCGCGGGCCTCCATCTACCTCACCATGACGGCAAAGGCCCACGCGTTCCTGCAGGGGCGCGGGTACGTCACCCCGCAGGACGTGAAGTCCGTCGGGATGGACGTGCTGAGGCACCGGGTGATCATCAGCTACGAGGCGGAGGCGGAGGAGATGACGTCCGAGGACATCATCACGAAGATCTTCGACAACGTAGAGGTACCGTAGCCCACATGATTCCTAAAGAGATACTCCGCGAGGTCAGGCGGATCCAGATACTGACGGACCGCGCCGTGAACGACGTGTTCGCCGGCGAGTACGAGAGCGTGTTCAAGGGCCGCGGCATGGAGTTCGACGAGGTGCGCCCGTACTCCCCCGGCGACGAGATACGGACGATCGATTGGAACGTCACCGCGCGGGCCGGCGAGCCGTACGTGAAGCAGTTCGTCGAGGAGCGGGAGCTGACCGTGATGCTGCTGGTGGACCTCTCCGGGTCCGGCCAGTTCGGCTCCACGCCGAAGCTGAAGAACGAGGTCGCCGCGGAGCTGTGCGCGGTGCTCTCGTTCGTCGCGATGAAGAACAACGACAAGGTCGGCGCGATCATCTTCACCGACAAGGTGGAGAAGTTCATTCCGCCGAAGAAGGGGACCAGTCACTCGCTGCGTATCATACGCGAGTTCCTGGCCTTCCGGCCGGAGCCGTGCGAGACGAATATGGCGGAGGCGCTCGAGTACCTGGGGAGGGTCACCTCGAAGCGGTCCGTCGTGTTCCTGGTGTCTGACTTCCTCTGTACCGGGTACGAGAAGCCGCTCGGGATCATGTCCAGGCGGCACGACGTGATTGCGCTGAGGATCGTGGACCCGCGGGAGATGGAGCTTCCCAGCATGGGCTTCCTGGAGCTGGAGGACGCGGAGACCGGCGAGACGGTGCTGGTGGATACCTGGAGCCCGTCGCTCCGCACGGCGTACAGGAAGAACGCGGTGGAGTTCGACGAGAACCTCGAGGAGACGCTCCGGTCCGTCGGCGTGGACCGGATAGACATACGGACGGACGAATCGTACGTCCGGCCGATAGAGCTTTTCTTCAGGATGCGCGAGAGGAGGCGCTGAGCATGGACGGCAAACTCGATCTTTCCGTACCCGAGGCCGGCCCGAAGTCGCGGAAGCCGGGCGGCGGGGGAATGAACAGCCTGCTTCTGATACTGGTGTTCCTGCTGGCCGTGGCCGGCGTGTACATACAGCTCCGCGACGCGCCCACGGGGACTATTTCCGTCCCGGCCGGCGGGGAGGCGGAGAAGACGCTCGCTCTCCGGCTGGAGGAGAAGGGTCTTCACAACGCGGCGATCGACGCGTGGGAGCGCTACCTTGCCGGTGTGTCCCTGGGAAGCGAGGAGCGCGCGAAGATCTACTGGCGACTGGGCGGTCTCTACCGGAAGGCCGAACGATTCGAGGAGGCGGTCGGCGCGTACTATCGGTGCGAGGCGGCGCACCGGCTGCCGGATATCGAGAACGAGCTGGGCCGGCGGGTGAAGGAATGCCTGGAGCGGCTTGGAAGATTCTCCGCCGTCGGCAGGGAGCTTACCGAGCGGACCGAGGGCGTGTCGCCGGAGGCGGATCGGGTGATCGCCGAGATAGGACAGCAGAAGATCACCCTCGCGGACCTGGAGGCGGCGATAGAACAGCAGACGGACACCGCGCTGCAGGCCTCTCCGTACGCGGCGGGTGAGGCCCGCAAGGCCATTCGCGAGAAGATGCTGAAGCAGATGTCCACGGCCGAGGCGAAGAAGCAGATGCTGCAGAGGATGGTGATCGAGGAGGTGCTCTACCGGAAGGCGATGGAGAACGGGCTGGCCGGCGACGCCGACCTGAAGCGGCTGGTGTCCCGGCTCCAGCGGCAGTTGCTGGCGGGGAAGGTCCTCGAGCAGGAGATGGAGAAGCAGATCAAGATCGGTCCGAGCGATCTGCAAAACTACTACGAGGCGCACAAGGCGGAGTTCGTCGAGAAGGACGAGGAGAAGAAGACGGAGAGACAGCTGCCGTTCGACGAGGTGAAGGAACGGGTCGCGCAGGCGCTGTACCTGCAGAAACGGCAGGAGGTGCAGGCGCGGCTGTTCGCGGGGCTGAAGGAGAAATACGTCGTCGTGATGCATCCGTCGAGGCTGAGCATGGAGAAGAAGGCGGAGACGGATTGACGCGGGAGGGCACGGTGTTCTCACTCATTCTCGGCTCGTACAAGGAACTGGCTCGCCTCCCCCTCGGCTTCGGTCGGGGTCCGTGCGGGCCGCCGGTCGAACCTCGAACCCGTTCGAACCCCGTACCCTCCCGTGTCCTCGCGTGCGTTATCCTCTCGGTCGCCGCCCTCGCCGGATGCGGGGGGAAGGAAGAAACGGAGAAGAAGGCGTTCGCCGTCGAGAAGGAGAAGAAGAACGGGCCGGTGACGGCGGTGATGCGGCTGAGTCACGACGAGCTGACGATCGCGGACCGGCTCCGCGTGGAGCTGGAGACGGTGTCCGCGCCGGAGTGGGACATCGAGTTCCCGGTGCTGGGGGACGAGCTGGAAGCGTTTGCGGTGTCCGACTACGGCGCCTCCGGGCCGGAGGCCATCGAGGGGAACCTGATGCGGCGGGTGAAGTGGTACGTGCTGGAGCCGTTCCTGTCCGGCGAGTACGAGATACCGGAGTTGGAGATCGCGTTCTTCCAGGCCGGTGAGGACAAGAAGCACTCGCTCCTCACCGACCCGGTGAAGGTGAAGGTTGTCTCGCTGATGGGAGAGGACAGGGACAAGCTCAAGGATATACACCCGATCAAGGACGTGGTGTCCCTGCCCCCGCCGAGCCGGGCGTGGATCGCGATTACCGGGGTGGTCCTGATGGCGCTCGCCTGCCTGCTGGCGGCGGGCGCGAAGATGCTGAAAAGAAGGGGAGGGACGACCGCGCTCGCGGTCGCGCCGCCGCCGGCGCACGAGACCGCGTATCGCCGGCTGAAGGAGCTGGTGGATAGGGACCTCATCGCTCAGGGGAAGATAGACGAGTTCTACGTCGAGCTCTCGGACATCATCCGACGGTACATCGAGGACCGGTTCGGTCTGCACGCGCCGGATATGACCACCGAGGAATTCCTCGCTGAGGTGTCGTCCGGGGAGACGCTGAAGAGGAAGGATGCCGGCCTGCTGGACGAGTTCCTGGCGCACTGCGACCTGGTGAAATTCGCGAAGCACCGGCCGACGGACGAGGAGATCCGGAAGGCGTTTGATTCAGCCAAGGCGTTCATCGGCGGGACGAAGGAGTCGTGATGGGCGCGTTTCATTCACCGTGGGCATTCGCGCTGCTGGCGCTCGTGCCGGTCGCGGTGATACTCCATCTCCGTCCCCGGCGGCGGGCCGCGGTCCGCTTCTCCTCCGTGGAATCGGTGAAGAAGCTGAAGCCGTCGCCGCTCTACCACCTGCGGCATATCCCGGTCGTCATCCGAATCGCGGTGCTGGTGCTGCTGGTGCTCGCGCTCGCCCGCCCACGTCAGGGGACGGAGCTCATCACGGAGCGAAGCGAGGGAGTGGCGCTCGAGATCGTGGTGGACCGGTCCAGCAGCATGGGCGCGCAGATGAAGTACCGGGACAGGGCCATGGAGCGGCTGGAGGTGGTCAAGCAGGTGTCACGCGAGTTCATCATGGGAAACGACACCGGGCTGAAGGGGAGGACCTCCGACCTGCTCGGCATGATCGCGTTCGCACGGTACCCCGATACGGTGTGCCCCCTGACGCATACCCACGAGGCGCTGATACAGTTCGTGGACACGACCGAGCTGGTCGTGCCGAACAATCCCGAGGACGGCACCGCGATGGGCGACGCGCTCGCGCTCGCGGCGGCGCGCCTGCAGGTGGCGGAGAAGGAGCTGAAGCAGAAACAGCTTTCCAGAGAGGAGTCCTTCAGGATCAAGAGCAAGGTCATCGTTCTTCTGACGGACGGGAGGAACAACTGCGGGAAGCGGACGCCGCGCGCGGCCGCCCGGATCGCGAAGGAATGGGGCATCAAGGTCTACTGCATCGGGATCGTCGGCGAGCAGATCACCTCGCTCGAGCAGATACTCCTGGTGAGAAGCGCCCGCGGGAAGGTGGACGAGGCGACGCTGAAAACGGTGGCGGAGATGACCGGCGGCAGGTATTACCGTGCCTCGGACGAGGAAAGCCTGCGCCGGATCTACGAGGAGATCGACGCGCTGGAGAAGACCGCGGTCGCCTCGGAGCGGTACGTCAGCTATAGCGAGAGCTTCTCCCGCTGGGCGGTCCCCGCCCTGCTCCTCCTGCTGTTCGAGGTGGGGCTGGCGAACACGGTGTTCCGGAGGATCCCGTGATGGACGACATCCAGTTCAACGGACTGAAGTACCTGTACCTGCTGTTGGTGGTGCCGACGGGTCTCACCGTGTTCTACGTGGCGGTATTCCACCGCAAGCGGACACTGCTGAAGCGGTTTGCGGATGCCGGTGTGCTGTCCCGCATACACGTCTACGCCAGCGAGAGCAGGCAGAGGCGGCGCGCGATAATGGTGATCGCGGCGGCGGTGCTGATAGTCGTCGCGCTGGCCCGGCCGGCCTGGAAGGCGGAGCCGGAGAAGCTGCGGCAGAGGGGGCGGGACGTGGTGTTCGTCGTGGACGTGTCGCACAGCATGTCCGCCACGGATATCAAGCCGGACCGGCTGTCGCTCGCCAGGCTGGCGATACTGGACGCGCTGGAGGTGATCGAGGGCGACCGGGTGGGGCTGGTGGCCTTCGCGGGCAACGCGGTGACCAAGTGCCCGCTCACGTTCGACTACGGCTTCTTCCGGACCGCGGTGAAGGACCTGGCGGAGGACTCGGTGACCCGGCCCGGGACCAGGATCGGCGACGCGGTGCGCAAGGTACTGACGGAGATCTTCACTTCGAAGGAACGGCAGTTCAAGGACATCGTGCTGATCACGGACGGAGAGGACCACGACAGCTTCCCGGTGGTGGCGGCCGAGGACGCCGGCAAGGCCGGCGTGCGCATCATCGCGGTGGGGCTGGGGGACCACGAGAAGGGCACCCGCATCCCGGTCCGGGACGAGAAGGGCAACGTCACCTTCCTGAAGGACGGAGACGAATACGTGTACTCCCGCCTGGGGTGGAGGACGCTGCAGGAGATGGCGCTCGCCTCGGAAGGGGGCCGTCCGTACCGGGTGGGGCCCGGAGAGACGATCGACTTCGCCTCGATCTATCGGAAGCTTATCGGTGAGGCGGAGAAGACGGAGCGGGAGACGGAGATCGTGAAGCGGTACCGGGAGCGATTCCAGCCGTTCATCCTGCTCGGGCTGGTCATGCTGTGCATGGAGATGACGGTGAGCGAAAGGAAGAAGCGATGAGGCGGCTGGCATGGTCCCTCTTTCTCGCGGCGCTTGCCGTACCCGGCGCGTTCGCGGGAGACGGACGGGCGCTGGTCGAGGAGGGAAACGCCCTCTACCGCCAGGGCAAATTCGACGAGGCCATCGGCAGGTATGACGAGGCATCGGTGGACCTGCTGAAGTCGCCGGAAATTCCCTTCAACAAAGGAGACTGCCTCTACGCAGGGGAAGACTACCTGGGGGCGATCGAGATGTACGAGCAGGCGGTCGGGGATACGAAGGATACCTCGCTCGAGGCGAAGGCGAACTACAACATGGGCAACTGCTCTGTGAAGGAAGGGATGAGGATGGTGGAGACGGACCTGCAGAAGGCGCTCACCAGCCTCAGGCGCGGCATGATCTTCTACCGGAAGGCGCTGGAGCTGGATTCGGAGGACCGGCAGGCGAAGGAGAACCTGGAGCTGACCGGCCTGCTGATAAAAGACATACTTGACCGGCTGAAGAACCAGGCGCAGAATCAGCAGAAGGACCAGCAGGATCAGCAGCAGCAACAACAGCAGCAGCAGCAACAGCAGCAACAGGAGCAGAAGGAGGAGCAGAAGGAGGACGAGGAGGACGGGTCGCCGAAGGAAGAGGAACAGAAGGACCCGAAGGAGGAAAAGGCGCGGAAGATACTGGCGGAGGAGGAGGAGAACGATCGGAATAGGAAGGAATCGCCCCGACGGATGAAGGGCAGGGGCTCCGGAGTGATAAAGCCATGGTGAAAAACGCCGCAACCCGATCGATGCCGGTCGCGGCGGCGATCGTGATGCTGGCCGCGGCGGTCCTCGCCGCCGAGCCGGCCGCGTTCATACGGATAAACAAGGACCGGGTGACGCGCGGCGAGCCGATAGACATCGAGATCGTGGTCAAGGACGGGAAGCCGGGCGGCGTGGACCTGGAGGAGGTCAAGAAGGACTTCGGTGTGGAGAGCCGGGGCGAGGGCTCCCGGATCCAGACCAGGTCGAACGGCTACCGCATGGAGA
>CAYMFW010000038.1:0-30789 GCA_964389785.1 uncultured Planctomycetota bacterium | reverse complement strand
TCCGCCCCTCTCCCCGTAGAATAGCCTCACCATGAAACGAGCGATATTGGCCCTCTGTCTCCTCCCCTTACTGATTATCCTGGTGTGGATCGCAATCCCAACAACCATGCGAACGGGCGGCGGCAACCCCCACGCAATGGCCGGAGAGCGGATGAGGCTGTTCTGCGTACACCAGGCGGCATTCAGCAAGACCGACGCCGACGGAAACGAAGCCAAAGACTACTGGACGGCGGACGTTGCCGGCTTCTACGCCCTCGAGTATCCGGATGGAGGATCCATGATTAAGTACATCGACGTCGGCCAGGCGAAGGCGGACGTGAAGCCGCGGAAGGAAGCGTATTCGTGGCAGGCGCCTTTGGAGCCGGAACCCTGCGCAGGCTATCTGTGGAAGGTTATTGAGAGAGACGCGGACGGCAAGCCGTACTGCCGGGATGATGATGGCGACGGTAAGAGCTACACGAATCCGTCCAAGTATGCGGTCTGCACCTTCCCGGCGGAGTATGGCAAGGTCGGAGTCTACACTTTCATCGCAAACGAAAAGAAGGTGATTTACCGCAAAGACATCGGCGGCGCGCCGGTTGAGCAGTGGCCGGCCGGGGACCTGATTGAGCAGGGGTGGGAAATCGAATGACTCCATCATGAAACGCGCCACATCGGCCGTCATATTCGGCCTCATCCTGTATCTCAATCCGTGGAAGGCGGAGTGATCTCTGCCCAGCGAAAATGCTTCCGGCCCTTATCGGAATCCCCGGCAACCTTCATGGCACGACGCATCATTTTTCCGTCCCCAAGCTCCTTGCTGATGTGCGCAATGAGAAGCACGTCGCCACGATCGAGCTCGGTTAGGGCATCGGGTAGCTCCTCATACTTCAGCAGCCTGCCGGTTTGACCGGAAAGCCACCTCTCTCGCTCTCCTTCAGCCTGCTTCTCGTCCAGCTCCTTGACGACCTGCATGCAAAGATCACCTGCTTCCTTGAGCTGTTTACGATATACCTTGACGGCCGCGGTCAGGAGTTTCATTTCTTTCGTGTCGGCATCTTCAACGGCCCGCAGCAGCTCTTCGGCCGCCTTGAAGCGTTTCTCCTGCATAAGCGCGGACGGTACGTCAACCAGGCGCCGGATGATCGCTGTCATTTCTTCGTCACCGCTCAATCCGTAGTCTCGACTCTTCCTGCACTCCTGCTCCTGCAGCGGGCGCCAGCTATCGAATGCCTCGTAGTACTTCTCGGCCCATCCTGCCCTTTGCGCGAGGTCCATCACCCGCTCCCAATGCCTGAATCTCGCGCCCGAGAGCGCTCTCTCTCGACGCTTCGCCGTCTCCATCGAAGCGGAGATCAGCTCGAGTTCGAGCGCATGGGCCCTGGCCAGAAGATCCACACAGCCCCTGACGTCGCTCGCGCCTTCGCGAGCAGCAGCCGCACGCCTCAGCAGGTAGATCCGGATGGCCTGGGGAGCGACCCTTCCCTCCAGCACCTTCGGAGATAACGATAGCAGCTTCTTCTCCAGCGCAGCCGCCTCGCCCGGCTGTTTCAACTTCAGGAGCAGTCGCACGATATCGAAGCCGTGTCCGATCTCTCTCTCGATCAGACGCCGCGCGCTGTTGCCCAGCTCACGTGCATCATTCTTCACAATACGAAGCATCCTGTCGCCGTCTATGACAAGAGGGAAACCTGATCTATGGTTGAAAGGATATTCCCTCTCGTCTCCCAGCCCGACGTCCTCCGAGTGATACGTGTCATCGATGTCGAACTCCGTGAAATCCCAGTCTATATCGTCACCCATCGTACGCCAGTCGATTATCCCGGGAAGGTCGTCGTCTATTCCCAGGCTGGACAGGTACAAGCCACTCTCTCCCACACCCAAGAGCCTTCTGGCCATGTAGTCATCCCTCAAGTGAGGCTTATCCGCATCCAGCTCCCGATAAAGGGCAAGCGCCTGCACTTGATGGGACCGGTCACCCTGCTCGAAGATCTCCGCGACGCTCTCGCGGAGTCTGTCTCGGTCTTCCGCATCGATATCATCGAGCCGGGCTTTCAGATGCCCCGCTGCCTTGTCCCGGTCACCCTGTTCGAGAGCCAGCGCGGCCAACTCCCTGGCCTTGAAATCACGCTGCCGCCGGTTGCGCTCCGGATAGTGGGCGCGAATCAACTCTTCGATACGCGCGAAGTTCTTCACGCGATAGTAATGGTGCGTTAACAGCGTGAACAACGTGTCATTGACGCCCTGCCCCTCATGACCGGCAAATCTTTCCTCGAGAAATGTCGTTATCTGCTTCAGCGCACCCAGTCCTTCGAGAGCGGCGTAGAAACCGGATATTTCCCGGCCCGGCTCAATGAACACCCCCTCCAGCTCATATTCCCATTCGCTTCCGCGATAATACTCATACCCTTTGTATGGATGCCTCGTCCTTCTGTACCCCCTCGGGGTCCGTATGTATTTAGACAGCAGTTCCTTCGCCGCATCGTTCTCTCCCAGTTCCAGGTGCGCAATCACCGGCAGATAGTCGAAATACTCGAGCCACACGGGGCGCTCGTCTCGATCCGGCATTACCATCCTGCCGGAGTAATCAATTGCCATGCGGGGAAGCCCTCGATTCAAGAGAAACTTCTCGGACGTCATCCGGCCCCAGCTCGAGTCGGATCCAGGCAGCTCCTCCAGTGAGTACCGCCAGTACGGCAACGCCCGCCCGGCATCCTTGTCGGCATCGTACCGGATCATACCGATTGCCATCTTGAGCTCGGCCGTGTGCCCTTCATCGCGGCCGGCCTGTTTATATGTCCCCCGGAGGAAGGATCGCACATACTTCTCATCCCCGAGGTTGTAGAGCCGGCATTGGATGACACGCAGCATCTTCTCGCGATACGGCAGCGTTTCCGCGCGCTTTCCCAACCGCGTCAGGTACAGACAGATCTTGCCCAGAAACTTCTTGTTGTACGGATCCTTTTCGTGAAGCCGTATGTATTGGGCCAGTGCTTCTTCTTCAAGGCCTTGTACTTCCTTGATGATGGCGATGTCGTACGGGTCTTCAGCCTTCTGCACGAAGTCGCTTTTCCCATAGAGCCTCCGCAGTGCGCGGTACGCGCCGCCGACATTTCCCTGGAAGGAACTCCAGGAATCTTCCTTGAGGGCTCGATGGTACGCGTGAATGGCTTCATCCGTCTTCCCCAGGCGAGTGAGGATGAGGCCATAGTCCAGGAGAATAAAGTGGTTATCCGTATCCTCCTTCATGGCCCGCTCGAGAGCTGCGCGCGATTGCTCGAAACGTCCGTGATACGCAAGCCATCTGGCAAACCACATATGCGCGGCGGCTCCACGGTGGTCTTCAACAAGCGACCGGAACACATCCTCCGCGTTCTTCAGATCGCCTCGCAGTTCATGATAGCGCCCCCTCCTCATCCTCCAGTAGTACTCGTCCCCGGGAATGTGGGCCGTGTGATCGGCAACCGCGGCGAGACACCGGTCCCAGTCTTCATCCTTTTCGTACTTGGCCAGCAGATACCCCCGCAGCTGACCGTTTCGAGGAAAGGTCTTTACCAGATGCTTCAGCCATTCCTCGTATTCCGGTATTCGATTCTCCCGCAGGTACGCTGCCGCAAGTTCGAGCTGGTACGCCACGCGACTGGAATCCACCGCCGCGATTTCCTTCAGAAGATTGATGTACTCGTCTATTTTTCCCGTTGCTCGCGCCAGGTGGTACAGCGTGCCGGCGTACAGGGGCGGCGTGAACTGTTCCTCACGCGTATGGCGTCTCGGCGCGATGCTGGCCGGATACAGTCTCAGCTTCTTCGCCGCGGTGTCAAACGCGGCGGTGAAATCACCCGCGGCCAGATGCATGTAGACGGCAAAATCATACAATTCCGAACTCGGAGGCGGTGAAGACTTCATGTAGAGCTGGAACATGGCCGATGCCTCTTCGAACAATTCCTCGCGCGCCAGTATCCCGGCCGTTCGGTACGCGGACTCCGGTTTTCCTTCTTCGTAGAACTGCCGGAAGCATTCGACCGCTTCTTTCCGCAATCCCCTGCGCAGGAGGCATTTTCCCAGCATCCACCGATACGTATCCGACGGATCCGCCTCCAGGGCGCTCCGCACCTGCGCCTCTATCCCCGCGAAGTCCTCTCTGTCGTTAAGCAGGGTTATCAGCCTGCGGCGCGCGTCGGCCCGGGCGGGCTTCCTCTGCAGGATCGCCCTGCAGCCCTCGGCCTCGAGGTCCGGCCGGCCCAGGAAGTACGCAAACGCACACTTCCTCGTCAGCGCGTTCACACTGTCCGGTCGGTCCGCGACCGCCTTCTCTATCAGCGGTTCTATCAGCCCCATCTTTCCCCTTTGCCAGAAC
This sequence comes from uncultured Planctomycetota bacterium, assembly GCA_964389785.1. Classification (GTDB taxonomy): domain Bacteria; phylum Planctomycetota; class CAYMFW01; order CAYMFW01; family CAYMFW01; genus CAYMFW01. Next base: position 26,453 of record CAYMFW010000038.1, on the reverse strand, counting down.
AGCTCCCAGAAGGGATGCCTCCACGGATCGTAGTCGGAAGCCCGGTACACGCCGGGATTCGATGTCGTCATATACTGCTTGTAGAGCGCAAGCGCATCGGCGTCCTTTCCCAGTCGCAGCAGCACGGAAGCCTGCACATCCTTGCGCGCGTTATTCGCCTTCAGGATATCCAGGATCTCTTCGTATCGCCCGAGGCTTTCGAGTATCCGGAAGGCCGGCATTCTGCTTCCCTCGTCCTCGCGCTTGCCAAGTTTCATGCACAGTTCGAGAACCTGGTCGGTGTTATCATGCTCGTAGTGATATCGGAGCCGCTCCAGGTATCTGCGCCGGCCCTTCCCCGCCCAGACATCATCCTTTCCCAGCGCCAGCAGGAGCTGGTCCTGCACCGCTTCGTTCTCCGCGTCCGGCCCCAGCTCCGTCCCGATTGCTTCGGAGATCTTCAATGCCTCCTCGAACTTCCCCTCGGTATAGAGCAGCTTCACCAACTGCACCCGGGCCCGCCGGTCATGCGGACGCTTCTTTGCCTTCTCTCGGATCCCTTCGGCGGAAAACTCCCGGTCGTCTATCAGCTCCCGGCCGGTAAGCTGCTCCAGTTCCCGCAGCTGCTTATCCACGCGCTTGAGGAAGTCTTCATTCTCCCGGCATGCTCCCAGCCTGGCTTTCAGGCCGAGACAGAGATCGATCGCCTCCTGATAGCGTTTCCGGTACGCAAGCCCGCTCGCGTACGACAGCACCAGGTAGTGCGCGTAAGGATTCCGATGGGCCAGCTCCCCTTCAATCGGGAACAGCTCATCCTCCATGCCGCACAGGCCGGCGAATCTGTTGAGATGGTCCCACGCCATCCCGGGATAATCACTCTCGAACTCCACGTATGATCTCATCGTCTGAACGGCCTTGTCTTTATCGCCGGCCTTGATATGCGTCGCCGCCTGCCGCTGGTATGCTTCCGCCACTTCCGTGCGGAGCTGCCGGGTACCCCAGGCATTACGATAGTACATGGAGTACGAATGCCTGCCCCATTGAAATGCGTCGTCCCAATCGTCTCTGTCCGATTTCGGGTTGAACGGGTACAGATTCGGATGGATCGTGTCCCGGCTCGATCCCGGATCTGACGCGAGGTCCCGATAGAACGCTATGATCTTGTCCTGATACCCTATCGATGCATCGAAGTCCTGCTCCTTCATGGCGATGATCCGCAGACAGCCCAAGACCGACACATCGTTGGGATCCAGTTTGTGCAGCTCTTTGTACACGGCCGCCGCGTCTTTGAACCGGTTCTGCCCCTGGTACACTTCCGCAAGCTTGTAGCCCTCCACCATAGCTTTATTCCGCAGGAATTGGGCGCGAAAGTGTTCCCGCAGACCAGGGGCCTCCTTCAACGTCTCTTTGAACGTTCGGTATTCCTTCAAGGCTGTTTCATACCGGGCTCGATAGAATTCCAGTAACTCGTCGACGATGTTGTATCGGCTGACAAAGGCACGGTATGACTTGTGCATATTGTCTCCCCAGCCGCGAGTACTGTCAGGCAGAAGATATCTGGTGCGCATCACATCGTATGCCTTCAGATACTCCTTCCTGCCCAGATGATGTTCCAGCAGTATGCGATCGAAATCCTCCACGCCGCTGTATCCTCCGGCGTAGAAATAGGTATGGTCCCAGATTGCCCCGTGAAAGACAGGAGATGCCGAGTTCCTGATGAACGCACGAAACCGGACATCCTCCTCCGCCATTCGCACCGCCTGTTCGACGTCGCCTTCCTCGCGGTAGAGAACCGCCAGGGACTTTCTGTCTCCGCTCTTCGTCTCATCCCCGGGATGGAGCGCCTTCAGCACCTCGCGGGCCTTCTGGATATTGCCGAGTCGATAGTGCGCACGACCGATCATTCTCACGCACTGCATTTCAGACGGCGGCGCCAACCATGTCTTCTCGAGGGTCCCACGCCTGCTCTCCCGCTCGATGGCCTCCCGAAGCAGTCTCTTATCGATGTCGGCGGCGATCTCACGATACCGAACCGGCACGGCGTACAGCGCGTTGCCCAGCCGCCGTTCGACGTCAGCCTCGATGTCTTCTTCGACCGGCTTCGCCGCACCGTTCTCCAGAATCCAGGAAAGATCCTCCAGCGCCTTGCCGTACTCTTTTGCTTTCATATATAGTGCGACCCGGCGCCAGCGCAACGGCGTGGAATCCTTCACCGCGGTTATGCCCGCATCCAGCACGGCACGCTCCGCGACAGGCTCTTCCTCAGCTTTCAGCAGAGCCGCGTACACCAGGTAGTCGTAATCGTGCTCGAGTCTTTGCCTCTTCTCAATCTTTTCCTTGTAGCCGGTCATCACATCCTCGTGATTCTCCGGCTCCTTGTAGAACTCGACCAGGTCCCTGAGGACGGCTTCCTTCTCGTCGATCTTCGTATCGCCGGCCATCACGCGGGAAGCAAGCATCGGCAGCAGCCTCTTGTTCTGAGCACCTCCCAGCATCTTCCGGATATCCAGCGCCATACGAACGTTGCGCGGTTTGCTCTTCAGAAGATCCTCGAGAATACCCATATACGTATCCTGCAGATCGTGAGACTTGAAGAACTCCAGAGCAGTGACAAACACATTCTCCCGGCGCGTTTCCTTATCGTTCCAGTGGTCGCGCATGCGCAGGATTCTCTTTCCCGCTTCCACCACCCTCTCCGGCTGTTCGAGGGTCTCGCAGATAGCTGCCGTTCGAGATATCGCCGAGTATTCGTCGGGATCGAGCACCAGCACATGCCGGAGAGCCTGGAGCTCTTCCTCCTTCTCCAGCACCCCCGCAAGTCCCTCCCAATATTTCTTCTCGAGCGGGTGCTCAATCGTGAGCGCCCGATAGATATTCTCAGCCTCCTTTTCATTCTCAATGAAGATGAATGCCTTGGCACGCTTCTCCGGGTCCAAGATCTTGCCACAGGCCTCGAAGGCCTTCTCGCGCCGACCCATTGCAGCGCGAAGCTTGGTGATCTTCTCGAGCACGGCGTCGCGATCCACATTCGCGAGGTCCAGAACGGCCTCGTAGCCTTTCAGCGCTTCCTCTTCCATCTCGAGCCGCTCACAGATAGCGCTCCTCATGATCACCAGCGTGGGATGGTCCGGCACGAGGTTGGGGACTTTTTCGATATGTGCGAGTGCCTCGAGCAGATCTCCATTGAACATCAGGAGAGATATCAGGGGCGTCAGAGACTGTATATCACCGGGGTCTTTCCGGACCTTCGTAGTCAGGTTCTCGATGGATGCCCCCAGGCGCCCCGCAGATGCAAGAAGCTCGTACGCAACATCGTACCTGTTAAACTTCGAATCTTGCTGGTGCGAACTCAGTGCGACTGCCTCCCACGTGTACTTCGCGGCCTTGTTCGTATATCCCTGCCATTCGTACCGCTCCGCCAGCTCCAACATCAGCGCGACGTTCGAAGGGTTCCGTCGCACTGCCTCCTCGAACATCGCCAGCACTCTTCCCGTGGACCGATATCCCTCCATCTTTCCGTGAAGCGATGCCGCATCCTTGTACACGCCTGTGTTTTCGCCGCCTGCGGCCAGCATCTTGTTGATCTCTTCTTCGGCCCCGGCATAGAATCCTTCCCCCCGGCGCAGTTCTGCAGCAGCCCGGAAATAGCCTGCCTTCCCGGAAGGATTCAGCTTCGCCAGGCGATGATACGTTTCGACACCCTCCGCGTATCGCTCGACAATACCCAAACCGTGAGCGTATTCCTCCAATAACGCCACATCATCCGGAGCAGCTTTCAGCAACGTGCGGCACAGATCGAGCGCCTTGTCCGTCTCGAAGTCCCGCCGGTAACACTGAATGAGTATCCTGCCCGAGCTGATGTCGCCGCCGGCGCGGTACGCGGCTTCTTCCGCTTCAATCAGCTCGTCGAGTTTCGAGAGCAGTACGTGGATGTTCACGAACAGGCTGAGCGACTGCCGCCCTTCGACTGTGGTTGGGTGTGCGGCAAAGGCCTCCCGGTAACTGACGGCAGCCTTCTTCCATTCCTTCTTCACAAGAAAGGAATTGCCCTTGGAGAAAGCGTTGGGCTCTTCAGCGGCGAGAACCACACTCGCAAGCAAGAGAGTAAGCACCGTCAGGCGCACTGCATATTTAACCACTAGGAATCTCCTCTTTCAGAGATCCTCACAGAGGGCCTCCGGAAGCACACACCTCATGACCGAAATCCGGCGGAAGCAGGATACCCCCGGCGAGAAACGGCTGTCAAGGCGAGAGAATGCCGGCCGCCACGACTCCCCACCTTGCCACCTCACCCCCCTCCCCGTAGAATAGCCCCGTCATGAAAGGAGCGATATTGGCCCTCACTCTCGCCCTGCGCCTTGGAAAGAGAAGAAATGAAGGTGAAACAACCAACAAACACTGGAGGTAATAGCATGACCCGCATAATCGCACTCACAATCCTTGCGTGTGCCGCTCTAGTGCCGCGCGCATACGCGGCAGATGCGAAGAAGGTCGTCTCTACGGCAGACAAGAGAAAGGAGCTTCTCCAACTGTTCGAAGAGCTGGCATCCTGTGAGGGCGACAGCGATATTGATGCTGAAGCCGAGGCCCTCGGCCTGCACGTGCAATCTGCCGTACTGAGCAAGCAGCTTGGGCTCTCCAAGCTTGCCGTCATCCACAAGCAGAAGGCAGACCGCCTTGTCGAACAGAAACCTGTCCTGGTAGGCGCATGGCCGGCGATGCATGACTCCGAGCGGAAGCTTCTCGAATCCATCAAGACCAAGAAGGCTCCAGCGCCCTCGTTCAAGGTCCTCCAGAAAGCGATCACCGAACGGGACTGGCAGGCGGTAAGGAACATCCTCCGCAAAGACCCCGCGAAGGCCTTCGGGAAGGACGCTCAGGGGCGCACCGTATTGCACCATGCGGCTTTGGCCGGCATGCAGGACGTGCTGAAGATTGCCACGGCGAAGATGGAGGACTCGGAGATACCCGATCTGCAGGGCCGGCTGCCGCTGCATTATGCTGCGATGTCAGATGACGTCAAAGTCGTAGAGCTTCTCCTGAAGAAAGAAAGCGATGTTGTCCTGTCCGATAACAGCGGCAACACGCCGCTGCATCTGGCGAAGAACCGAGAGATTGCCAGCTATCTCCTGCTGAAGGGAGCAGACCCCATGGCAAGGGACAAGAAGGGAAACACTCCCCTGCATTCCGCGAGCAGCCTTGGGGCAAAAGAAGTCGCAGAGCTCCTGCTGTGGAAGAAAGCAGACATTGAAGCAAAGAATGCTGACGGGGAAACGCCCCTTCAATGCGCCGTGGTAATCCCTTCAGGGAAGATAGTCGAAACGCTCCTGAAACATGGAGCCAAGATCAATACGAAGGATAACGACGGACAAACGCCGCTGCACAAGGCAGTGCTGTTGCAGGACAAGAAGACGATCAAGCTCCTGATAGAGAACGGTGCGGACGTCAATGCAAAGGACAAGATGGGCTTGACCCCCGAGGCGTGTGCCAAGCAGCTGCGTCAGATGGGTCTTATTGAGATCCTTCGCGGCGGCAAGGATGATGAGTAAGTGGCCCCACCTTGCCACCACACCTCCCTCCCCGTAGAATGACTCCAACATGAAACGAGCGATATTGGCCCTCTGCCTCTCCCCCCTCTACCAAGTCACCTTGGGACAAGGCTGAGAAGTGGCAAAGAATCGAATAAATGGCTCTGGATTGCCTGGCAATCAGGACAGGAAGCAGGCGTCCATCCGTGGCCTCGCACGGTCGCTTCGCATACCTGCGGCCTTGGCTGGTCTGGTCGTCGCATTGCTTCTGGGAATGCTCTTCTTCACTGACGTAGGCCGGGCTTATGTGGCAGGACCTGCACTGACAAGAAGAGAGAAAGCGCTGGTATCGGATTGCCTCGAAGGCGGACACGACAGGATCGTCAAGGCCGCCGCGCTATGTCTGCGAAAGCGCCTCTCCAAGAAACAGGTTGAGGGCCTGATTGACACAACAGGACTGTACGATCATCAGGTGATGAGCGGAAAGAACGGAACATCGTATTACTTCGCCCCGAGTCAGGTACTCGACATCATGTACGATGCGGACGGCTTTGTGCAGGAAATCCATATCAGTGGATCAAGGGTGCTGCCGGATGGTACGACAACCGTTCTCGGGAAACCCAGCAGTCCGGCGAAGGCCGGCAAGAGTGAATAGAATCAAAGGGAGATAGCGATGCGACGTTCGATCATTCCACTGCTGCTCATCATTCTGATGGTCGCGCCGGCGGTGTGCGGCCGGGCCGGGGAGGAGGAAGCGGAGATCGGGTACTACTGGCTCCAGGTTCATCCCCGCGATCTCAAGGAGAGGATGGACGACTTCTATGATCTGACCGGAGAGAAGGACTTCCAGGAGCGCTTCGTGGTGTACCGGGTGCCGCGCGACACCTACGTGAAGGCCGTCAACGACGCCTCGATAGAGCACGTTCTGGAAGAGGAGTGCCTGAAGGTCCCCCGCACGGGGTGGCAGAAGCTGCAGGGAGACCTTCTCGCCGAGATGGCAACGCCCGGGCTTTACGCGCTGATAGAAAGCGACGAGGACGATGCGGGCGCTGTGGAGATAGACATGGTGAACGTCTGCGAGTTCTTCGTGCTGGCGAAGGCGCTGCCGGACAAGGCGATCGCGTACGTGGTCGACTCTCACTCCGGCGCGCCGCTCGAAGGCGCGGACGTCATGCTCCGGATGGAGAAGACGTCCAGGAAGGCGCGCACGGACAGGGACGGCGTCGCGGTTTTCGAGGACCCGGAAACCGGCATCGTGGTGGTTACGCGGGGGCAGCAGACGGCGCACTGCGCGCTCCCGGCGCCCCCGGCGGGGCCGGAGGACATCGTCTACATCACGACGGACCGCCCGGTCTACCGGCCCGGGCATACCGTGAAGTTCAAGGCGGTGATGCGGTCGCGAAACGCGGCGGGATACCACATCCCGGCCGGGAAGAAGGTGCGGGTGCATATCGAGGCGCCCCAGGGGACCGAGGTGCAGTCCGGGGAATACGCGTGGAACGACGCCGGTTCGATTTCGGGGACGTTCGAGCTGGACGCGGAGCCGCCGCTGGGGACGTACAGGGTGGTGGTGCACGTGGAGCAGAAGGACCCCGACTGGTTCTGGTTCGACGACGACGAGGAGCCGTACTACTGGCAGCGCGAGTTCCAGGTGGAGGCCTACCGGAAGCCGGAGTTCAGCGTGGACGTCGAGTCCAAAAGCGTGAAGGCGGCCGGCGGGGACACGGTCCGGACGAAGGTGCATGTGAATTACTTCTTCGGCCGGCCGGTGGAGGGCGCCGAGGTGAGCTGGACCGTGCTTGGCGGATTCGACGACTACGATCTGTACGCGTACGATGCCTTCATGCATCCGTTCGAGCCCAGCGGCTGGCCCGGCATCGACAGGAACGATCCTCGCGCGTGGTTCTTCAAGGAGCTGCGCAAGGGCTACTTCATGGGCATGGAGGAAGAAGAGGCGGGCTTCTGGGCGGCTACTGATGTCGCCAGCGGAAGCGGCCGCACCGGGCCGGACGGCACGCTCGAGATACAGTTCCAGATCCCGAAGGAGCGTCCGCTGCCGGCGTACAAGATCAGGGTGATGGCGGCGGACGTGTCCGGATACGTCTCCGGAGGCATCGGGACGCTGACTATCGGCCGCGATACCGGGAAGCTGTCGCTGAGCACGCCCAGGAAGTTCTGCTTGCCCAGGCAAGAGGTCGCCGTCCGCGCCTGCGTGGTGGATCTCGAGGATCGCCCTCTCCGGAACCGCCTGGTGGAGTTCACCTCGTCGTTCGCGTTCCAGCGGGCGAATCCCAAGACCGATTCGGTGTTGGAGGCGCTGGCGAGGGAGCGGCGGCCCGACGACGACTTCATGGAGGAACTGCCGTTCGACTACCGCGCCTTCGCCAGCGGGAAGGCGCGAACGGACCGCAACGGCATCGCCGAATTCAAGATGAAACCGCCGCAGGAGGGACTGGTGGTGGTGACGGCGGTGATGTCGGACCGGACCGGGCGTGTCCAGAAGCAGATGAAGTACCTCTGGGTGGCCGGGAACGCGGCGGCGGACATGCTGGCCGAGTGGAGTGACGACGACGAGGAATTCGAGCTGCCGACGCCGGGGGGGCCGGCACCCACGAATCCTCTCCCCGAGCGTTCTATATATGAAGAGGGCGAGACGGCGAAGCTGATGGTGGCGGTTCCCGAGGCCCCGGTGCACGCGCTCCTGCTGGTGGAGGGAAGCACCATCCACGAGGCACGGAGCGTTCACCTGAAGAGCCGCTGCGAGATACTGGAGGTGCCGATCGGTGAGGGCTACGCCCCGAACGTGTTCGTCAGACTGATATCCTTCAAGAAGGGAAGACGGCGTATGAGGCGGCTCAACCTCGCGGTGTATCCGCGGCGGCACTTCGTGGACGTCGAGGTGAGCACGGACAAGCAGTCGTACGGGGCCGGCGAGAAAGCCCGGGTGACGATACGGACCGTGCGAAACGGCCGGCCGGTGCCGGCGGAGGTGGAGCTGGGGATCGTGGACGAGGCGGTGTTCCGCATCAAGGAAGACGAGACCCCCGACATCCGCACGGCCCTCCTGAAGGAGTGGACCGAATACGAGTATTTCAGTGACGCCGACGAGGGTTTCGAACTGGGCGGCGCAGCCGGCGAGGGCTTCGAGCTTCCGGACGCCGCCCTGGAGCCGACCTGTATCATGCCGGGAATGCTGCCCGCGACGAGGAAATGGTTCCCGGACACATTCTTCTGGTCGGCGCACGTGCGGACGAAGGACGACGGCCGCGCCGTGCTCGACCTGGAGACGCCTGACTCACTCACGGAATGGCGGGTGGTGGCCCGGGCGACGGCGGGGACGGACGGCTTCGGGTGGACCAGGTCGGAGACGGCCACGCGCAAGGACGTCGTGCTGCGGCTGATCGCTCCCCGATTCTACACGGAGGGCGACGAGGGAACGGTCTCCACCATCGTTCACAACGACACCAGGCGGCGCGCCGTGTTCACCGTGCGCCTGCAGGCGGGCGGCGCAACGCCCGGTGCGGCTTTACGCCGCCCTCCGGAGGAGCGTCGGGTGACGATCGACCCGTGCGGCGTCGCGAAGTTCGACTGGGTCCTGCAGATCGGCGCCTCCGAGTCCGTGAAGCTCACCGCGCAGGCGATCTCGCGGGCCGGGTCGGACGCGATGGAGATCGCCGTGCCGGTTCGGCCCTGGGGCATGGTCCGGCACGCCTGCGAGAGCGGCCGGGTGGAAGGCACGTGGCGCCGGGTGTTCGTGCTGCCGGAGGACGCCCGGCAGGAGACCGCCGAATTGAACATCAGCGCCGCATCTCCGGGGATCTCCGCGATCGAGGTCGCGTTGCCGTTCCTGGCGGGGTACCCGTACGGCTGCGTCGAGCAGACGATGTCTCGGTTCCTGCCTTCCACGGTGGCGCTCCGGGCGATGAAGAAGCTGAAGCTGGGCAACGAGAAGCTCGAGAAGGAGCTTCCCTCCATGACATCGAAGGGCCTTCAGCGGCTGTACGGCTTCCAGCACCAGGACGGCGGCTGGGGCTGGTGGAAGCACGACAAGACGGACCCATTCATGACCGCGTACGTGGTGTTCGGGCTCGCCGCGGCGAAGAAGGCGGGCGTCGAGATCGACGACGAGGTGATCGCGAAGGGTGCGAGGCGGCTGAAGCAGATGAAGCCGAACCCGTTCTCGCTGTACACGCAGTCGCTGGCGGGCGTTGACGTGAGCAAAGAGCTGGCGTCCGCGAAGAACGGGTCCGTCGAGGACGCGGCGTACCTGGTGCTGGCGGGGAGGAAGGACCTCTTCGCCGCTCTGCCCGCCGCTCCGGACAAGAAGGTGTCGCCGGTGACGGTGAAGACCGCGGCGCTGGTGGTGCGCGCGATCGCGGCCGTGGACCCGGAGGACCCGCGCATCGGGAAGTTCACCGGCTGGCTGATGGAGCACAGGCAGGGGGACGCGTGGTTCTCCACGCTGGACTCCGCCTACGCGGTGTACGCGCTGGCCGAGGTGACGACGGCGCCCGAAGAGCTTAACGTGCAGGTGCGCGTGAACGGCAGAGACGTCGCGCTCGAGCGGCGGCGGGCGTCGGTGCCGGGCGCCGCGCTGAAGCGCGGCGAGAACGTGGTGGAGATATCGAAGCAGGGGAACAAGCCGGTGTTCGCCTCGGCCGCGCTGAAGTACTACACGACGAAAGACGTGGGCAAAACGGAGGAGGGGCCGCTCGAGCTGACACGCCGGTTTGTGCTCTGCCGGAATGACGAGTACCGGCAGGGAGACGTGCCGCTCGAATCCGGCGCGTCCGTGCAGGTCGGGGACCAGGTGGCCGTGGACGTGGACATACGCGCGCCGTCGCCGCACAGATATGTAATGATCGAGTCGCCGATCGCGGCCGGCCTGGAGCCGCGGCTCAAGCCGCAGGAATATGAATGGGAGTGGAACGAGTGGTTCTGCCGCAGGGAGTTTCGCGACGACCGGGTGAGCATCGCCGCGCACCGCATCTCCAATCGGAAACAGTCGATACGGTACTACCTGCGCCCGACGCTTCCGGGAACGTACCGCATCCTGCCGGCCTCCGCCTTCGCGATGTACGATCCCGATACCCGCGGCACGTCGAAATCGTTTATCATCAGGGTCAGACCCTGACAGTTAACAATAGCCGGGCACGCACCACCTGCCGCCTGGAGCCTCCCCCTGCAGGGAACTCCGAATCCCGGGTTTACTCTTCTTCCGCTGAAGACCCCGACAGCCAGCGGCGAATACGGCGAGCGGTTACGGGACCGACCAGCACGATCCCCACGGCGAACGCTATCCAATTCAGGACGAACGCTACTGCCGCCCCCTGGGCCCATGGGAGTTCGCTGCCATAGAGCGCGAACGCACCACACATGAACGCCAGCCCCAGGAAGAGGAAACTGATCACGATCAGTATGATTCCGATCGTAGATCTAATGCTCTTGTGCTGTGGAGAAGAAGGCACTGGGAATCTCCTTTTCAGTCATCCGCACCTGATTATCGTATATCAAGAAGATCAGGTTTTCCGCAAGTTTCAATTGCTCCTCCGGCGGGCATGGCTGAATTCTGTCAGTTCTCGTCGAAGGGATGATTCCAGTACGACAGCGCTTCGACGCCCTGGGGATTCTGAGAGTGTACACGCCCTCGAGGTTTGACATCCTACCCCTAATCAGTATAATGACTTATGTAATTCAGGAGGGAACAGCATCGGACTATGAACAAGTTTCGCCGCTCATCAGGTTAACCGTGAGCGACACTGAATGGAACTACTATCAGACCGTCGAGCTGTTCTTCCATTGACTCTCCAGCCGCAAACGCTGAAGAGGCGCGCGCTATGACACTGCGGGTAGTGACAATCAGCGACACGCACGCCCTTCACCGGTCGATCGAGGTGCCGGACGGCGACGTGCTGATACACGCCGGGGACATCACCCGAAGCGGCGACATGAACGAAGTGCGCGACTTCAACGACTTCCTCGGGGAGCTCCCTCACCCGCACAAGATCGTCATCGCCGGGAACCACGACTTCTGCTTCGAGCGGGAGCCGGAAGCCGCCGAGGCGCTCCTGACCGGCTGCACGTACCTGCGGGACAGCTCGGTGCGCGTGCGGGGCCTGCGGGTGTACGGCAGTCCGTGGCAGCCGTGGTTCTTCGACTGGGCGTTCAATCTCCGACGCGGGCCGGAGATACGGGAAAAGTGGGATTTGATTCCGGACGACACCGACATCCTCGTCACCCACGGCCCGCCCTACGGCATCCTGGACCGCACGATGCGCGGGGAGGCCGCCGGGTGCCGCGACCTGCTCGAGACCATCGTCCGGGTGAAGCCCGGACTGCACATCTTCGGGCACATCCACGAGGGCTACGGCCGTTACAGCGACGGGCAGACGGTGTTTGTGAACGCCAGTTCGTGCGACTTCTCCTACCGCCCGGTCAACCCGGCCGTCGTCGAACAGATCGAAACGGGGCCGGACAACTGACCCCCCCCTCTGCAGCGGAACATCGGGACACGCGTCACGAAATCGAGACGACAGCGAAGACTTCTGGCATCCTGACACGCTTCCTGCTATTCTATCGCTTGAGAAACGTCTTTTTTCTATAGGGGAGGTGTGGAGATGGAGAGGATCAGAGGCATGCGCGTGGGCGTCCTGGCGATCGTTATCGCCGCGACGGTTTCGCTGGTGATGGTGGGCTGCGGGCAGTCCGGCAGCACCTCGTCAGAGGCGCCGAAGGCCGAGAAGCCGGAGGAAGCCCCCGACGCTTCCGGGACGGTGACGGAGGAGAAGAAGGCGGAACTGCCGGCGGAAGCCCCCGCGAGTTCCGAGGCCAAGACCGAAGAGAAAAAGGCCGACTAGCTCGAACGTTCGAAGTAGTGTCTTGCTCGCCGCATCGAGCCGGCGAACATCAATGCTTACTGCTGTCGCAGCCTTCCTTTTCCCGGGAGGCTGCGGCGGCGGGCACTGAGCACTGCTCCGCGACCATCCCCACCACTGTCCCGCCGCCGACTATCTAAATTCGCGTCCTCACGATGACGGCATTCCGACACATTCTGCACGCCTTGACTCCTCACCTTCCGCGGATAGAATAGAAGCGGCATTCACCTGGAGGAACATATGCTGTCGAGAGTACTGCTGAGCCTCGCGAAGAAGTCCCAGATGACTATGTACATGATGTACTTCGGAAGCATCTGCTGTTTCGGGGTCTACTTCTTCATCGTGTACCGGAGCTGTCCCCATACGCTGAAGGAGATACCCGATCTCTCGTCGCAGACGCTCACCATCGTCCTCCTGTCGCTGGGCGCCCTCATCTGCGCGGCGGGAGTGACTCTCTGCAGGGGCCTCTTTTCGAGCGGCTGGCCGTATCGCCTGGTGGCGGGCTCCGTGCCCGGCGTCGCGATACCCGGCATGGACGAGAGGGAGAAGGAGCTCCTCGGCATGGTCGCGAAGAGTCTTCCCCTCTACATAACCGCGCTCGGCATGGTGCAGACGTGCGCGCTGTTCGGCATGTTCGTCGCGATGCAGACCAAGACCGGCAGCAACGCGTATCCGTTCATGGCGGCGGCCGTCATCGGCAGCCTCTTCTGCAAGCCCGGACTCGTCGCGTTCATCGAGACACGGGGCAGATGAACGAGCCGGCGAACAGCCGAGCGAGAGAAGCGGTGGCGCTCCTCATCGTCCTGCTCGCGTGCGCTCGCTGCGCCGCGGCCGGTCTCGTGCCGGCGGGCGAGGCGCGGATACGCGTCGAGCACTACTCCCCGGAATTCACCGTGTGTTCCGTTTCCGTTACCGGCAAAGGAGACTCTCTCATCGCCCTGAACCCGGCGGGGCAGAAGCTGCTGTGGACTCAACAGAGCGGCCGGACCAACTGCAGCTTCTGCGATACGCAGGCCGAAAGGCTGTTCACGGTCGAGGACGCGGACGTGGTCTGCCGGAAGACCGCCGGCGGCGAGGTGCTCTGGCGCGCGGGGCTGCCCGGGGTCACCGCAAAGCTCTCCCTGAACGCCAGGGACATGATCGCGCTGAGAGACGGCAGGAAGCCGTCTTCCTTCGTGCCGGAGTTCTGGCCGATGGGACCGAAGATCCTGGTGCCGCGCGACCTGGTTTACTGGGGCGGCAGCATCAACACGTTGGCCGGCCGGGAGACCTTCCTGCTCGACCGGAGGACGGGCGCGGTGTCGTTCCACAGGGCGTGCGGCATCGCGGACGCCGTTCGCGAATCCTTCCGGGACGGCTCCATAGCGGTCGGCGGCGTGGGCGAGCTCCGGAAGAAGGACCTGCTGCGGATCCTCGAAAAGAACCTCTGGCCGCGGGCGAAGACCAAGTACCGTATGAGCCCTTCTCCGGCGATGATCCATCCCTTCCGGGGCCGCCCCGCAAGCGCCGTGTCTTGGGACCACAGCGCCGTCATCATCGACGCGAAGAAGGGCACCGAGAAAGAGGTCGTCTCGAAGCGTCCCCGATACGACCAGACCCGGTGGGCGCTCCTGCCCGGGTTTCTCATCCACTACGCCGAGTCCGAGCGGCCCGACCTGCGGGAGAAGCACGGAAAGACATCCGGCAAGGGAAAGAAGCTGGTCTATATCGAGCCGTTCCACCGATGGATGGACGTCTACGACGCGGCCGGCGCGCTGGTGCAGGAGAAGGAGAACGTCATGTTCCTCAGCCGCAAGGGCTCCCTCGAGTATCTCGGCACCGCGGCGGACGGCAAGGCGATCTTCGAGGACGACGAGTGCGTCCATCTCCTCGAGGTCCCGTCGCTGACGCACGCGAAGAGGATAGCGGCGGTCGACATCAACCCGGACCGTCCGGACTACACCGGGAAAGACCGCCCCGCCGAACCGCTGCGGTACGACGTCATGGGCGGGGCCGCCGGCTCGGACATCGTCTTCTGCATGATCGGAAACACGATGTACACGACCGGCGGAAGCGAGGACGCGGTCCGCGACGGCGAGCTCGGCGTCATCTTCTACGATACGAAGCCCGGGAAGACCGTCTGGACATACCGACAGAAGGTGAAGATCAAGGTGAAGGGCGCCGGATCGTGAGAAGGAGACGAATAACATGAAAATGGTTTTCGCAACGTGTTCCGCGCTGCTGTTCCTGCTGCCCGCGCTTCTTCCGGCGCACGCCGCGGAAGACGTGACGGGAAGCGTGGTAAAGATCTACTGCGTGTACAACCCGCCGGATTACTACGACCCGTGGCAGATGCAGGGCCAGAGGAGCCGGCACGGCTCCGGCTGCGTCATCGACGGAAACCGCATCCTCACCAACGCCCACGTGGTGTCCGACCAGACCTTCCTGCAGGTGAAGCGAGCGGGCCAGGCGAAGAAGTACACCGCCCGGCTCGAGGTGGTCGCGCACGAATGCGACCTCGCCGTTCTCAGCGTGGAGGACAAGACCTTCTTCGCCGGCGTCATCCCTTTCTCGTTCGGGGACCTGCCGAAGGTGCGGGATCAGATCGGGGTATACGGCTTCCCCGAGGGAGGGGACGAGATGTGCATCACGGAAGGCATCGTCTCCCGCATCGAGCACCGCTGGTACACCCACAGCAACGCGTATCTGCTGGCATGCCAGATCGACGCCGCGATCAATTCGGGAAGCAGCGGCGGTCCGGTGCTGAAGGAAGGCAGGCTCATCGGGGTCGCCTTCCAGGCCGGAGGCGGGGACAACATCGGCTACATGGTTCCGGTGCCGATAATCCGTCACTTCCTGAAGGACATCGAGGACGGCAGCTACCAGGGCATCCCGGACCTGGCGATCGACACCCAGGAGATGGAAAGTCCCGCCCTTCGCGGCAGGTACGGGATGACCGAAGAGCAGACCGGCGTGCTCGTCAGCAGGCTGTTTCCGGGCTCGCCGTCAAAAGGGATCCTCCGGGTCGGAGACGTCATCCTCGCCATCGACGGCAGGGACGTGGCGAACAACGCCACGGTGGAGTTCCGGAAGGGGGAGCGGACCTGCTTCTACTACCACGCGCAGGAGAAGCACCTGAACGACACCATCACCATGAAGATCCTCCGGGAAAAGAAGGTCCTCGACGTCCGGGTGAAGCTGACGATGGCGACGAACCGCTGGCGGTCCGTCCCGCACCAGCAGTACGACGTCACCCCCACGTACTACATCGTCGGCGGCCTGGTCTTCGAGCCCCTCACCTCAAACTTTCTCGAGGCGTGGGGACCGGACTGGACGGACATCGCCCCGGTCAATCTCGTGGACTACTACTTCGACGCGGTCTCGAAGGATGGACGGGAACAGCTCGTCGTTCTGGTCAAGGTGCTCGCCGACGAGCTGAACGTCGGCTATCACGACTGGAAGCACGAGGTCATCTGCTCCGTCAACGGCAGGGACATCCGCGGCATGAAGGACCTGATCCAGACGATCGAGCAGAGTAAGGAGAAATACATTATCCTCGTGACCGACGACGGAGGAAGGATCGTTCTGGAACGGGAGAAGACGGCGGCGCGGGGACCGGAGATCCTGAAGAGATACCGGATCCGTTCCGACCGGTCGAAGGACCTGAAGGAGAAGTGACGGCACATGCGGCTCGCCGGTAACATCCAGGACAGACCGAACGCGGAGCGTTTCAGCGATTTCCTGTACTGGGAGGGAATCGAGAGCCAGGTGAGCCTCAGGACGCGATCGGCTCCATCGCCTCCAGGTTCCTGGCCAGCACCAGGTGATTCACGCCCTGTTCCGAGTAGGAATGGCGGATGTCGTCGAACACCTTCCGTATCAGCTCGATCCCCAGTGACGGAAAGCCGCCCTTCATGACCGGCGCCGCGGGGTCGAAGCACGCCCCGTCGTTCCGGATGCTCACCTGCACCCGCTCGTCGTCCAGGGTGATCTCCAGGTCGAGCTCCCGGCCCACGTCCACCACGTAGGAACGGAGCATCACCTCGCTGACGGCCTCGTCCACGCCCGCGACGATCTCGCGGACGGTCTTGCACGACACGCGCGACCCGAGGAGCGCCCCCCGGACGGCCTCCCGGACACGGCCCAGGTGGTCGGCCGAACAGGGCACGGTAATCTGTATCTTCTGCGGCAGAGTCTTCATTCCAATATCCCCTTTTCGTCCCCTTTTCGTAACAATCCGATTGTGCCATACGTCTGCACCCCTCTTATCGGAACGGCTTCGCCCGAACTTTACCCGCCATAAAGGAAATGTCGACAGAACGTTACGTAATCGGCCCCTTGACAGAAAGCCACATGTGAGTATACTTATGCGAGGATATCATGAAGAAACAACTGAGACATATCGCCTTCGCGGCCGCTATTCTGCTCATTCCGGCGTCCGCCGGCCTTTTCGGGGAGGATATCAAGTTCAAGGAAGCCAAGGGCAGGCTGTTCGAGGTCTACAACGCCGGGAAGAAAACGGACTC
Source organism: uncultured Planctomycetota bacterium (assembly GCA_964389785.1). GTDB lineage: Bacteria > Planctomycetota > CAYMFW01 > CAYMFW01 > CAYMFW01 > CAYMFW01. Next base: position 9,566 of record CAYMFW010000038.1, on the reverse strand, counting down.
GGACGACATCATCGAGAAGGCCGAAAAGTACGTGGACAAGGTGTTCAAGGAGCTGGACATAAGGAAGCCCGCGGGGTTCTGGCAGTGGGAGAGGCGGGTGAAGATCTACCTGTACTCCAACAGGATCGATTACTCCGTCAAGACCCACGCTCCGAAGTGGTCGAGCGCCACGGCCGCGTACGAAACCAGGGGCAAGGTGAAGACGATATCCGCGTGGGACACCGAAGACCGGTTCCTGAACCTGACGCTGCCGCACCAGATCGCCCATCTCATCTTCTGCGAGATGACCTACGGCGACCTGTCCGCCAAGCACTCCCTCCCCTTCTGGTTCCAGGAGGGATTCGCCCAGCTCCAGCAGGACGACACGTACGGGTACCGGCGGACGGTGAACCGGGAGATGGACCAGCGGGAGGGCGGGATGAAGGTATTCGAGCTGAAGACGCTCAGGTTCGACCCGTACGCGCACGGCGAGCTGGGCAAGTTCAAGCGGTACTCGCCCGACCTGTCGAACCGGGACAAGATCAAGAAGGACATTCGCATCTACTACGACAGGACGGTCTGCCTGGCCGGCTTCATTAGGGACAAGTACGGAGAAAAGAACCTGGTGAAATTCATCAAGACGCTGCGTGAGGACAAGGATCCGATCTTCGAGGACGCGCTGCAGAAGCTCACCGGCACGCGGATGACGCAGAAGGAATTCGAGGAGGAGTGGCGGAAGTACGTCTCCGGTCTCAAGAGCCGCGACTACGTGCCGTAGGCCCCCGTCGGTTACCGGATCTATTTCGTGTGGAGCGGCTTCCCCGTCCAGACCTCCGCGGCCTCGCGTATCGCTTCCGAGAACGTCGGGTGCATCACGATCATCTCGGCCAGGTCCTCGACGGTCGCGCCCACCTGGATGGCCAGCCCGCCGAGCGCGACCATCTCCGACGCGCCCCGTCCGGCGATCTGCATGCCGACCACGCCGCCGTCCTCGCCGCCCACTATCTTCACCATCCCGTCGCTGTCGCCGGTGACGACCGCCCTGCCGAGCGCCGCGAACGGAAACTTCGCCGTCTTCACCGCCAGTCCCTCCTTTTTCGCCGCGGCTTCCGTCATGCCGACGGACGCGATCTCGGGTGAGGTGAACACGCACTCCGGCACGGCGGCGTAGTCTATCTCCGCCTCGCCGCCGAGCGCGTTCTCCACCGCCACCTCCGCCTGCTTCGAGGCCACGTGCGCCAGCATGCGTACGCCGGTGACGTCGCCGGCCGCGTAGACGTTCTCCGCGCCGGTCGCGCAGCGCTCGTCGATCCCGATGCCGTCTTTCTCGACGGACGCGCCGATCGCCGCGAGATCGCCCGCGTCCGTGTTCGGCCTTCTGCCGACGCACACCAGCACCTTCGCGACCGTCTTCGATTCGCCGGAGGAAAGCTCCACCGTCACCGAATCGCCGGCGACCCCGGCCTTTTCCACCTTCGTGCCGGTCAGAATCTCCACGCCGGCCTTCTCCAGGGAGGGCTTCACCGCCGCGGCCAGATCCGGGTCCACCCCCGAAAGGATCTCGTCCAGCATCTCTATCACGGTCACCTTCGAACCCAGCCCGGCGAACATGTCGGCGAACTCACAGCCGATGTAGCCGCCGCCGACGATCACGATGTTCTCCGGCACGTCCCGGAGCTGCAGCGCATCGGCGCTCGAGATGATGTGCGCGCCGTCGAACGCGAGCGTGGGAAGCTCCACCGGCCGGGAGCCGGTAGCCACCACCAGGCTCTTGAAGCCGATCGGCTCGCCGCCCTCTATCGCCAGCTCGCCCGGGTGCGCCACCATGCCGGTGCCGCGGACGATGTCCACCTTGCGGCCCTTCAGCAGGAACTCGATGCCGCCGGTGAGCTTTTTCACCATCGCGTTCTTGTTCTCGACCGCCTGCGCCAGCCGCACGGCCGCGGAGCCGGCCACCGCGCTCGACTTCACCAGCGCGCCGACGCGGCGCACGGTATGGCACACGTCCAGCAGCGCCTTCGTCGGGATGCATCCCTCGTTCAGGCACACCCCGCCGAGCTCGCCCCTCTCCACCACGGCGGTGGACGCGCCCTTCTGCCCCGCCCTCAGCGCCCCGACGTAGCCGGCGGGTCCGCCGCCCAAAATCACGATATCGTACGTCTTCATGATTTCATTCCCCTCCCGTGCCTTTCACCAGCCGAATCAGTTCGTCTTTCTCCTGCACGTCGAGCCGGACCTTCACGAAGTAGACGTCGCTTCCCGGCTCGACGATGTTCCCCAGCCGCGCCGCGTCCTTCTGCGTGGTGACGATCGCCTCCGAGCTCACGTGCGCCGCCTTCGCCTCGATGCCGGACAGGTCCTCGGCGGTGTAGACGTGATGGTCGTGGAACGTCTTCGTGCCGGCGACGTCACAGCCGACCGTTTTCAGCGTCGCGAAGAAGCTCTCCGGCCTGCCGATGCCGCAGAACGCGAACACCTTCTTGTCCTGCAGATAGAACAACGTCTCTTCCGAATGCCCGGACACCGCGGTAAGCCCCGTCGCCGTGTACGACGATTCGAATATCCGCGCGTCCGTCAGCCCGCGCAGTTCCCGCAGCACCTTTTCCTTCTCATCCGGGGAGACCTCGCTGCAATGCGTCAGCACCACCACGCCCGCGCGCGCCAGCGCCCGGGGCGGCTCCCGGAGTATTCCCGCGGGGAGCAGCCGGCCGTTGCCGAAGGGCGAGGCCGCGTCCACCGTCACCACGTCCAGGTCGCGCGCAAGATCGAGCGTCTGAAAGCCGTCGTCCACCAGTATCAGGTCGGGACCCAGCGCGCGGGCCTCCCTTGCCGCCCTGGCCTTGCTCCTGCCGGACACCTGTCTCACGCCCGGCACGTTCTCCGCGAACACCTTCTCCTCATCGGTGAAATCCCCGCCGAACGGGCCGCCCGCGGAGCTTCGCCTCACCACCACCACCTTCACGTCGGCCTCGGTCAGGCCGCGCGCCAGCAGCTCCACCAGCGGGCTCTTGCCCGTCCCGCCCGCGGCGATGTTTCCGACGCTCACCGTCCGGGCGTCCGGGCGATATCTCCTGCATATGCCGGCGGAGTAGAGCGATCTCCTCAGTCCCGCGCCCAGGCGGTACAGACAGGACAGCGGAAGCAGGGCGGCGCTACTCATCTTCGGCGGTCCCCTCGTCACGCCCCTTCAGATCCACCTTCTCGGCCTCGTCGTCGGTATTCATCGAGCCGCACTGCGGGCACCTGGACAGCCCACCGTCCGGCCTGGTCTCCAGATACACGTGGGAGCATATCGGGCATTTCCATACGTGCCTGCCGGTCTCGTGGGTGAACAGCTCCCCCCTGCGCCGCCATCCAAACAGCGCCCAGAGTACCAGGACGAACGCGACGGTGAGGACGAGGAATCCCAGCACCGCGGTCGAGAGGGGGAGCTTTATCGGAAATTCCACGGCGGCTGTCTACTGGCCCAGTTTCCGGGAGCGTTCCGTGGCGGCGCGCACCGCGTCGATAACGGCGGCCTTGAAGCCGGCCTGGTCGAGGACCTTCAGCCCTTCCACCGTGGTGCCGCCCGGGGACATCACCGCCTGCCGCAGCGCCTCGGGATCGGTCCCGGTCTCCAGCACCATCGCGCCGGCGCCCATCACCGTCTGGGCCGCGAGCTGGAGCGAGGTGGCTTTCGGTATGCCCATATTCACCGCGCCCTCCACCAGCGCCTCTATCAGCAGATACACGTAGGCCGGGCCGCTTCCGCTCAGACCCGTCACCGCGTCCATCATCTCTTCTTCCACCTCGACGGCGACGCCGAAGCGGGACAGCAGCCCGGCGACGAACGCCGCGTCGTCCGGTGTCGCCTTGGAGCCCATCGCGTACGCGCTGGCGCCCTTGCCGATCTGAAGCGGCGTGTTCGGCATCACCCGGACCGTCCGCCCGCCGCAGGTGAGCTTTTCCTCCAGGTATGCGGTCGTCACGCCGGCGGCGATGGATATCACCAGCTTCCGGTCGTCAATGCTCTCGGCGGCTGTCAGGAGCACGGCGGGGATGTGCTGGGGCTTCACCGCCAGGATGATCACGTCCGACTGGACCGCCAGCTCCGCGCTCGAATCCGCGGCCAGCACGCCGAGCTCGGAAACGAGGGTTTCGACCGCACTCGAGACGGCGTCGCACATGACGATGCTTCCCGCGGGGGTGCCTGAATTCACCAGGCCCCTCACCAGGGCCGAGCCCATATTCCCCGCGCCGATTACGCCAATCCTCTGTTCCATAGCCCGTATCCTATTGCCGGGGACAGGATACGTCAATTGCCTTCTCTGGGAACGGCCGTAATTGCCGGGGACAGGATACGTCAATCAGGTTCGGACACATGATAACGCGAAGCGCATCGTGTCCCTTCAATCCCGTCCCGGTGTTATAATGCGAACCATATGAATATCAACTGCGATTTTCCGGGCGGCAACATAATCGTGGATGGGATCGACGGCGACACCGTTTCCGTTCATCAGGACCTCCGCGACACCACCACCGACTGGTTCTACTGGTGCTTCCGGGTGCGCGGCGCGGCGGGACGAACGATCACCTTCCGGTTCACGAAGGGAAACGTCATCGGCGTGCGCGGGCCGGCCGTGAGCCTCGATGAGGGCTGGACCTGGCGATGGCTGGGAGGTGATTCATTCGAGAACGATTCGTTTTCGTACGCGTTTCCGGACGACGCCGGCGACGTCCGGTTCAGCTTCGGCATGCCGTATCAGGACGCGCAGCTTCAGGCGTTTCTGGACAGACACGCGAACGATCCCCGGCTGAGGATCGAAGACCACTGTACCACCGGGAAGGGCCGACCGGTCCAACGTCTCTTCGCCGGCTGCATCGACAGGGAACCGGCACACCGGGTGATTCTCACCTGCCGCCACCACTGCTGCGAGATGATGGCGAGCTGCGCGCTGGAGGGCATTATCGAGACCGTCCTCCGGGACGACCGCGACGTGGGATTCCTCATCGTTCCCTTCATGGACAAGGACGGGGTGGAGGACGGCGACCAGGGCAAGAACCGGAACCCTCACGACCACGGCCGCGATTACCAGGAACGGCTCTATCCGACGGTGGCCGCGCTGATGGATTTCGTGCCGGCATGGTCGAAGGGCAGGCTCGTTGCCGCGCTCGACCTTCACTGCCCGCATATCCGGGGAGCACACAACGAGTGCATCTACCTCGTCGGCTCGGCGAACGAATACATATGGAAGGAACAACAGGCGTTCTCGAAAATACTCGAAGAGGAGATCAAGGGCCCTCTCCCCTATCGCGCCTCCGACAACCTTCCCTTCGGCCAGGCGTGGAACAAGGAGGAGAACTTCGCCGGGGGCAAGAGCTGCACCCGCTGGATGAGCGAACAGGACGGGGTGCGTCTCGCGTCCGGCATCGAGATCCCGTACGCCAACGCGAACGGAACTGAAGTAAATCATGAAACCGCAAGGGATTTCGGTCGCGACCTCGCGCGGGCTCTGTACATCTACCTGTAGCGTGGTAGCATAAAACGATGTCTCAACCAAACGTACTGTTCGTCATGACCGACCAGCAACGGTTCGACACCATCGCCGCGCTGGGGAACGAGCACATCTGCACGCCCAACCTGGACCGGCTGGTGCGGCGCGGCATCTCGTTCGTCAACGGCTACTCCACGTGCGCGGTGTGCGTGGCGGCGCGCTATACCATACGCACCGGCTGCGACCCGGTGACCACCCGCTCGTTCGGCAACTGGATCGCCAAACCCGCCCCGGGCCAGGCCGACACCATGGAGGGCAGGTGCGGGCCGTACCTTGCCCGCGCAATGCACGGGCTGGGCTACCGCACGTTCGGCATCGGCAAGTTCCATACCCAGCCCTGGAACGAGAACCTGGGATACGAGACACATCTCCACAGCGAGGAGATGTACGGATCGGCCGAGCGGCGGCGGGAAAAAGACGCGTACTCCTCGTGGATCGCGAAGGAACACCCCGAATTCGACTACATCGAACAGCTCATGGGCGAGCGCACCGAGATGTACTACATGCCGCAGACCAGCCCCCTGCCGGCGGAGCTGACCGTCGAGCGCTGGGCGGCGGACCGCGCGGTGGAGCAGATCAACGCCGACGACGGCCGCCCGTATTTCGGCCTTGTATCGTTCATCGGCCCTCACCCGCCGTTCGCGCCGCCCATACCGTTCAACCGGATGTACGACCCGGACCGGATGCCCAACCCGGTGAAGGGCAATATCGAAACGGACCACATGGACGAGCAGATCCCGTGGATGAACAGGGCGATCTGGGCGGAGGACATCAACGACCCCCACGCGCGAGTCCTCAAGGCGCGGTACTACGGGGAGATATCCTACATAGACGACTGTCTCGGGCGGATGCTCGACGCGGTCGCGGCGCGCCCCGACGCGGACAACACGGTGGTATGCTTCTTCGCGGACCACGGTGATCACCTGGGCGATCATCACGCGTGGCAGAAAGAGAGCTTTTTCGAGGCGGCGTGTCACGTACCGTATCTGGTGAGCTGGCCGGCGAAGCTCCCGGCGAACGAGCGCCGGCAGGAGCTGGTGTGCCTCACGGACCTCTTCGGCATCGCCACCGGCGCGGCGGGCCGGGTGCAGACGCGTGACGGCATCGACGTGCTGGCCATGATCGAAGGAGCCGTCGAGCCGCGCCCGTACGTGGTGGGGATGTACGGTGACCCCGGCAAGCCGCTCTTCAAGATCATGATCCGCGACGACGAGTGGAAGTACATCTACTGCGCCAACGGCGGCCGGGAACAGCTCTTCGACATGATGGACGACCCGGAGGAGGTCTATAACCGCGCGGGCGAGCACGCCGACGTGACCGCGCGGATGCGGGACGCCGCGATATCCGCCTGCAAGGTGCCCGGCGCGCAGGATGCGCTCCACGCGAACGACTTCATACGGTTCCCGTTCCAGGCGCGCGAGGCGAAGCGCATCCACCAGTTCTCCGGGGCGCGCGGCGTGAAGGGCTTTCCCGAGAAACCGCAGGACGTGCTGGAGAACAGAACGTGAACCCGAGACAGAGAATCCTCGCCGCATTCCGCGGAGAGCCGGTGGACCGGGTGCCGCTGTGGCTGGCCGGGTACAGGATGCCGAAGGTCGAAGAGCAGGAGAACCCGGCGGCGCAGGAGGTGATCGAGCGCATCAACGACAGGATGCACTTCGAGTACCAGGCCAACGCGTACGTCAACCGGTGGCTGGTGACGCCGCCGCAGTACATACGGGAGGCGTCCCGCGAGGAGCAGAACGGCGAGGAGATCATCACCACCGAGTTCGACACGCCGAAGGGGAAGCTCACCACCATCAGAGGCAGGAACACGACTACCAGTACGCAATGGGCTATCAAGTATCCGGTGGAGAATCTGGAGGACCTCGAGAAGCTGCGCTCCGTGCCGTCCGACCTTCCGCCGGACATCCGCCCGCCGGATTTCGCCGACAAGCGGCCCGATTTCAACACGAAGAAAATCGTCACCTGCCACATATCCTCGCCGTTCGTCTGCGTGGCCGCCGCGATGAGCTACGAATACTTCCTGGAGCTGTGCATCGCCGAGCCGGCGCTGGTGAAAGAACTGACGGACATCTGCCTGGAGCGGATACTCGCCCGGCTCGACGTGGTGCTGAGCGAAAAGACGATCGAATGCGTATGGATGGGCGGCTCAGAGTGGGTGACGCCCCCGATGGCGTCGCCGAAGATATACGAGGAATTGGTCCAGCCGTACGAGAAGACGATCATCGACAGGTGCCACCAGGCCGGCGCGCTGGTGCACGTCCACTGCCACGGCAACGTGCGCTCCACCCTCGAGCTGGTCATCGAGCGCGGCGCGGATTTCTTCGAGCCGGTCGAGCCGCCGCCCGACGGGGACATCACCTTTGTCGAGGCCAAGGAGATAACCGCCGGCAGGATGACGCTCGGCGGCAACATAGAGTCGCGCGTGCTGGAGAACGAAAGCACCGACCGGGTGGAGGAAGCGGTGCGGGCCGCGTTCGAGGGCGGCAGGGAGCGCATGGTGCTCGAACCCACCGCCGGCCCCGTCGGCCCGATGACGCCGCGCATAATCGAAAACTACCACCGCATGATAGATATCTGGGAAGAACTTTCCTAATAGAGTGACAGGTTACTTTATTTGCTCACGCGTGACCAAATAGAGTGACAGGTTACTCTATTACCTGGTCGCGAGTCGCCATGAAGGGCAGCCGAGAGCACACTGAGTCGACAAATAGAGTGACAGGTTACTCTATTACCTGGTCGCGAGTCGCCATGAAGGCCGGTCGACAGCACGCTGGAGGGACCGGCGGGTCGCTTCAATTGCGACCGCCGGAAGAATGGCTGAACGGACACGGAAAAAGGGAGGAACGATGAGCGCTCTGGAGAACATCAATATCGGAATCGTTGGCGCCTGCGGCCGGGGCAGGAGCTTCAAGCGGGCCTGCGATGCGCTGGAGAGCGTGACGATACACGCGGTGTGTGACATCAACGAAGACGGCCTGGAGGAAGCGCGGGAGCGCCTCGGCGCCGACGAGAAGTATCTCGGTTACGAGGAGATGCTGGAGAAATCCGAACTGGACGCGGTGATTGTCGGCACCCCGATGCAGTTTCACGTGCCCCAGGCGGTGGCGGCGCTCGAGAAGGACATTCACGTGCTGAGCGAGGTTCCGGCCGCCGTGTCCATCGACGAGTGCAGGGAGCTGGTGCGCGCCGAGAAGGCGTCGAAGGCGACGTACATGATGGCGGAGAACTACACCTATACCAGGCCGAACGTGATGGTCAAGGAGCTTGTGCGCCGGGGACTGTTCGGCACCACTTACTACGGCGAGGCGGAGTACCTGCACGAGCTGAAGGGCCTGAACGAGGTAACGGTGTGGCGCCGCCGCTGGCAGACCGGCATCGACGGCATCACCTACGGCACGCACAGTCTCGGTCCTATCCTGCAGTGGATGCCCGGCGACCGGGTGGTGGCCGTCACCTGCGAGGGAAGCGGTCATCATTACAGGGATCCCCGCGGCGACGACTACGCCCAGGAAACCAGCGTGATGCTCTGCAAGATGAGAAGCGGCGGCCTGGTGAAGATCCGAATGGACCTGCTGTCCGACCGACCGCACGCGATGAACAACTACCAGATACAGGGCACCGACGGCTGTTACGAATCCTCGCGCGCCCACGGCGAGCCGAATCGGATATGGCTTCGTTCGAAGGGCGAGTACAAAGACGGATGGATGAACCTGGAGGACCTGGAGGAGGAGTTCCTCCCGGACATGTGGCGCAAGGCGACCGAGGAGGCGAAGACCGCCGGTCACGGCGGCGGCGACTACTTCGAGGTGCTCGACTTCGTGGACGCCATCACCGGCGCCCGCCCGGCCGAGCTCGGCATCCACGAATCAATGGACATGACCCTCCCCGGTCTCGTCTCCCAGCAGTCCATCCTCGACGGCGGCGCCTGGCTCGAGGTCCCCGACTCCCGCACCTGGTAATAATTAGAGTGACAACAAATAGAGTGACAGGTTACGAATGGTCGTTCCTTTAGGATTGTAAAGCAAGGGACCTCCTTTAGTCGAGAAT
>CAYMFW010000037.1:0-30864 GCA_964389785.1 uncultured Planctomycetota bacterium | reverse complement strand
ATGAAGCTGAAGGAGATCGGCCGGGAGATCGGGTGGAACGCGAAATCCCTGTCCGTTGCCCTTGCGCGGGCCCGGCGGGCGCTGATGGAATGCATAGACAGGAGGCTCCATGCGAACACAGGATAGCATCGATCTCCTGTATCGCTACTTCAACGGCGATCTCACCGACCGGGAGACCGAAGCCCTCCGCAAGCATCTTGCCTCGAACCCCGAGGCGCAGGCCGAATTCATCCGTATCACCCGCCGGGAGGCGATGGTCGTGGAGGAATTGAAGCTCCGGGAGGAAAAGGGGCGGGTCCGCACCCGGGCCGCGCGCCCGAAACGCCGGGTGGCGAGATACCTCCCGCCGATTGCCGCGGCGGCCGCGCTGATACTCGTGTTCGCATGGATCTTTCGTCCGGGGGTCCGTGTTGACGTCGCGGAATTCTCGGCGCGCGTCGCGGAGAAGCGGGGGAATCCGCAGATCGTCGTCGCCGGGAAGCGGTCCTCGCTCACCGTGAACGACACCGTCACGCGGGATCAGACGATACGCACCGGCGCCGACGGCTACGTGAAGCTCCTGTACGAGGACGGAAGTATGATAGAGCTGCAGGAAGAAACCGTCTCGACGATCGGCGTCGACGAGCGCCACGCCGGCAAGAAGATACGACTCGACGACGGACGACTTGCGGCGCACATCGCGACGCAGACCGGGGACAGAGAGATGGTCTTCACCACCCCGCACGCGAGAGCCGAGGTGCTCGGCACCGGGCTGACACTGCGTATACTGGACGGCGGCACCCGGCTGGACGTGGAGAACGGACTGGTCCGCTTCTCCGATCTCGAGGGGCGCCGCGTCGAGGTGCCCTCCGGACATTACGCCCTCGCCGAGCCGGGGTCCGCCCCGGTCGCGGTCATGGATTCCGTCGATTACGAGGATTTCTCGCGTCTGAGAAAACAGCACCGGGATGCCGAGGTGATCTCGAAAGATGATTTCGAGACCGGGATGGGAACATGGACGGCCTTCGAGTCCACGGGCAAACCCGGCTACAGGATACGGCGGACCGCCTCCGACGTTCCGGAGGGACGGGTGGACCTGACCGAGGCGGAGCGCGACGGCGAACGCTCCCGCGTCCTGTGTCTGGACACCCCCATCGACAGCGACCTCCAGTACGGCATCGGCTGCAGGCTGCCGCCGGACATCGGCTCGGTTCTGATCGAATCACGCACGTGCCTGCAGGAGTCGCACCGCCCCGGGGTGCACGGCAACTACTCCCTGGCATCCTTCACTTACCCGCCGGGGACGAAAGCCGTCGGCCTTGCCGAGAGCCCCTCTCTCGAACTCCAGAAGGGGACGTGGCACCGTATCCGCAATGAGTACGTCTTCTTCGATACCGACAGGGACGCGCCCACGCTGGACGTCAAGATCTTCCAGGACAATCGGCTGTTGAAATGGGCGAGATTCACCGGCGCGTGGAAAAGCTTCGCCCCAAAAATCGCGTTTCACTGCGGAACGGGACGGCTCCTTCTGGATGACATCGTCGTCAGGAAACTCAGGCCACGTCCGGTGTCGGACGGGCTGATCGCCTCCTATGCCTTCGATCAGGGAAAAGGCGTTGTCATACCGCCGTCGCCCGGCCCGGCGGGAATGGAGTTTCGTATCGGGAATCCCTCCGTCACCCGGTGGCTCCCCGGCGCGCTCCGTGCCGCCGGCGCGGCGGACATCACGTCCGCCGACGAGGCCGGCACGCTCCGTGACGCCTGGAACAGATCGAAGGCGTTGTCGTTCGAGGCATGGTTCCGGGCCCCGTCACAGACACACGACCTGGGATACGAATACGTGGTATTCCTGGTCAAGACCGGATCCGGGGAGAGCGCCCTGGAGATATCCGCCCGGGTGAGGCCGCTCGTACCCCGTCCGGATTCCGTGTACGTCCATCTCGTGACCACCTGCGCCGCGGACGGTGATACCACCACGACGAAGTTCTACGTCAACGGAAAACGCTCGCCGGGTTCGGAGAGATCCTCGAAAGCGCTGGCGAACAACCTGCGCGACGGACCCATCTCTATCGTCCTGATGCCCCGCGATATCCGCAGGAAGGCGAAAGAACGGCTCTTCAGCCGGGTGGACTTCGGAAGCTTCGCGGTGTACGGAAGGGAGCTTTCCCCGGAGGAGATCCGCCGCAACTACGAAAGCCAGCCCCTGAGCTCGTCCGCGTCTCGGACCTTGAGGACGGAGTGACCGAACGCGTACACCTTGGGGGTAAACGGATCGTCCTTGTTCTTGTCCTCCCGGATGGCCCTCAGCATCTGAAACATCCGGGCGTCCGCGTGGTCGGCCAGGTGAAGCACGAGCGCCTCCGGAGTCTTCGGCTCGATCGGTGACGCCCACTCCTTCAGCCCCTGGTGGCTGATAATGAGATGCTGGAGAAGAATCAGTGTCCCGCGGGGGAAGCCCTCCTGCCTGTCGGCGAACTCCTTTACGATCTCGAGCCCTATTACGATGTGGCCCTTCAGGCTTCCCTCGATGGTGTAGTTGAACTCTCGGGAGGCGTTTATTTCGATTATCTTACCCAGGTCGTGAAGCAGCGCGCCGGCGATCACCAGGTCCCGGTTGACGTCGGAGCCGTAATGCAAACAGAGGAAATCGGCGATGGCGGTAACGCTCAGCGTGTGCTCGATCAGCCCACCGATGTAGTTGTGATGCATGTCGCGCGCCGCCGTCCCGCCCCGGAAGGAGGCAGCCGTCTTCTCGTCGGTGAATATCGCCTCCAGCAGGCCGCGCAGCGGCTCATCCTGTATGGATTCGATGATCCCGGTGAGCTCCCCCCACATCTCCTCCGGATCGCGCGGAGACCGCGGCAGGATGTCGCCCATATCGAGCCGGCCATCGTCTCTCTCGTCCGTCGCCCGGATGTCCCGCACCTTGAGCTGGAGCTTGCCCTGGTAGTTCTCGGCGGACCCGCGCAGCGCAATCACGTCTCCCTTCTGGAAGCACTCGTACGCCTGCTCCGCGTTGTCCCACATCATCCCCTTCGCGGTGCCGCTCGCGTCCATTAAATCGAGCGACAGATACGGTTTGCCCTGTCGAGTCGTGGCTTTCGTCTTCTCGCGCACCAGGAAGTAACTGGTGACGTCGTCTCCCGCGGTCAGTTCTGCCAGCATCTGTTTTGCCATGGCGCATTATAGCAGGAGAAAACGAATTTGACACAGCGCCGTCACTCAGGTTTAATCTTGTAAGAGGTCTCGCTTTATGGAAACGATCGACATCCCGGACTCTCTGCACGGCCACCGCGCCCTGGCGGCGATCGTGTTCTCCGACATTGTGGATTTCAGCGCCCGGGTCGGCCAGGACGAGGAGCAGGCGCTCAAGCTGGTGAGACGCGACCTCGACATCATGAAGGGGATCTGCGAGAAGCACGACGGCCAGGTCCTCAAGACGACGGGCGACGGCCTGCTGATGTTCTTCTCGAGCGCGGTCCAGGCGGTGGCCTGCGCGCAGGCGATCCAGGAGGGCTTCGCCGAGATGGAGAAGAAGCTCTCCGCGAAGAACACGCTGAAACATCGCATCGGCATCCACCTGGGCGACGTGTTCGTGAGCGAAACGGACGTGATGGGCGACGGGGTGAACATCGCCGCCCGGATACAGGCGGAGGCCGTCCCGGGAGGCATCTGCATCTCTCAGACCGTCTACGACGTGGTCAAGAACCGTCTGGAGATAAAGACGACGTACCTCGGCCCGCGCGAGCTGAAGAACATACGGGACGCGGTGCCGGTCTACCGGATCCTCCTCGCCGCGCAGGGCGCGGAGGCGGTGCCGCCGCCCAAGCCGGAGAAGCCGGCCGGGGGTATGCCGAGATGGGCAAAGGTAACGCTCTACGTAATCGGCGCGCTGGTGCTGCTCAACATCCTGGGTAAGATCGTGAGGAGAAACCGGAAGCCCGACGAGAAGAAGCCGCCGGCTGCCGAGGCAACAACACCTCCGGAGGTCGAGACACCGCCCGAGACCGTGACGCCGGCCGTGCCGGACAAGCCGCAGAAGCCCCCCAGGAAGGTCGATCCGAGCCACGAGAGACAACAGCTCGCCAGGAAGTACGACTTCGAGGGGATGGTCGAGTGGGTGAAGAACCAGGAGGATCTGAAGGGGACCCCCCGGGGAGAAAACCTGATACAGCGCTACGAGAAGCTGGCGTCCCTGTTCCGCTGGTTCGACCGCGAGATGGACAGGTATTCCAAACTGAACCCCCTTCGGGTCGGCATTCCGAACCGTGCTGCAGGTAACGTGGTGGAGGTATGGAAGTCCCCGGACGGACGGTACGGCGTGAAGCGCGGAAACAACGTGCAGACACTGAAGATCGAGGAACTGAAGCCTCCCGTAGCCGCCGCGGCCATCAGGGACGCGATCAGGCAGTCGAATATCGGCAAGGTTCACCAAAGCAAGCTGGGGGGAGCGCTGCTGCTCTTCGTCTCCGAGTACAAGCTCCTGGGAGCCGGGATCTTTCACGACTCCGATAAGGGCGCGCGGCACAAGCCGCCGCTCAAGCGCGGGGGAGACGGATAGCCGCTACTCGGTCGGCCCGTCGGGCTCCCGGCCGGTGACCGCTTCGTAGATCCGTGACGCAACGGGCGGGCACCCTCTGGCGAACGGTCCCCGTCCCCTGTGTGTTGCCGCGCAGTTGCCGATCACGATGGTGCCTGCCGGCACCTCCTCCACGTCGCTGCCCAGTGCGATATGCAGCTTCCCGTCGTCGAGACGGTAGTCCTCGATCCTGTCCGCGAACCGCTGCAGGAAGAGCATCGCGGTGGACACGCAGGCGGAGCACGCGCCAGCCTCGTAGATGACGACGTCCGGAAACGCCAGCGCCAGGTCCTCCGGTGGCCGCGCGAAGGGCGAGGAGTATCTCTCGTAGTCTTCCGGCGTCACCCGAATCGCGGCGAGATCGGCCGTGCCGACGCCCTTTTCCGCGGCGCGCGAGATATGGGCCACGGACGAAGGATCGATTCCCATCAGCCGGCAGGCGACCGCGTCGGCAGCGACCGGATCGAGGGAGGCTGTCGCGGCGTCGAGCTTTTTCGCGACGCCCGCGCTGGGACCGAGCCCCTCCAGGCCGATCCAGCCGTCCACGATTCCGATGTCGGGCCGGAGAACCGTCAGCAGGTCCGCTATTGCGATATCCAGCGGCCGCGCGCCGTCCGGCCGTTCCTTGCCCGGAAGCTGGTGAAACCGGACCTTCTCCTTCTTGTAGAGCATCCCCTTGACGTTCTTCAGGCTGAGGGACACGCCGGTGTGCATATGGGTCTTCATCACGCCGAGGGAGACCACCACGTCGAACCGTCTCACCCGGCCGCAGATCTTCACGCTCTCGATCGCGGCGCCGGCAGGGAGCTCGATCGTTTCCGGCGCGGCCTCGTCCAGGTCTATCAGCTCCGCGCCCCGTTCCCGCGCGACTTCCGCCATGCCGCAGAACTCCAGCGCCTCTCGCGCGTCCACGCCCAGTATCGGGCTCTCCCCCACCGCGACCGACGCCGCTCCCGCCTCCAGGAGCGCGTCGAGGCAGCCGGCCAGCGCGCCGGGGCTGGTATTGATGCCCGTATCCGGCTTCACCATCCTGCCTGCGTTCGGCTTCACGAGGACCGACCGTCCCCTTACCAGGGACAGGTCGAGAGCGGCCATGGCGGCCCTCACGTTCCCGGCGGCCCCCTGCGAGGCGCCGACTCCGACTACGGCATCGTTCATACGGTCTCTCCCGTGTCTCCGTCCGGCCATTATACCCCCGGCCGCGAATCATTGCATGATGCAGGCGCATTCGGTAGAATATCTACGCTCTGGCATAGAGGTTAGGGAGGATTTCAGGAATGCCTGACTCCGAAAACGCTCATCTGACCGAGATGGAAAATCTGCTTCGCATGGCCGCAAAGTATAAGGCGTCGGACCTTCATCTCAAGACCGGCTCGTCACCGTATCTGCGCATACACGCCAATGTCCGCTCACTCGATATGGAGCCGCTGCCCGCGGAGAAGGTCAAGAACCTGGTGTACTCGATACTGAGGGAGGAACAGATCCAGCAATTCGAGGAGACGGGAGACCTGGACCTCGCCTACAGCGTCGCGGGCGTCGGGAGGTTCCGCGTCAACGTATTCAAGCAACGGGGAACGATAAGCTCGGCCCTGCGCAGGGTGAATACCGATATCCCCTCGTTCGACGAGCTGAACCTGCCCAGGGAGACGATGGAGAGGATGTCCATGTATATGAATGGGCTGGTTATCGTCTCCGGGGTAACCGGATCGGGAAAATCCACTTCCCTGGCGGCGATGATCGAGTACATCAATTCGAACCGGAAGTGCCACATCGTCACCATCGAGGATCCGATCGAGTACCTGCACGCCGACAACAAGGCGTTCATCAACCAACGGGAAGTGGGCATAGACGTCGAATCCTACCATACCGCGCTGAAGTACGTGGTGCGGCAGGACCCCGACGTGATACTCATCGGGGAGCTCCGGGACGAGGAATCGTTCCAGGCCGCTCTTTCGGCGGCGGAGACCGGCCACCTGGTATTCGGCACGCTCCATAGCTCCACCTGCGCCCAGACGTTCAGCCGGATTCTCGATCTGTTTCCGTCGAACAGACAGGACCAGATCCGGCAGGGGCTGGTGTTCAATCTTCGCGCGATAATGAGCCAGCGGCTGCTGCCGGCGAAGGACGAGAAGATCAAGGCGGTCCCCGCCGTGGAGATACTGATCGTCAACCCCATTTTGCGCAAGCTGATAAGCGAGAACGAAGACGAGAAGATCACCGACGTGATACGCGGCGGCACCGAGGACGGGATGCAGGACTTCACCCAGTCGCTCTGCCACCTGGTAAAGAGCGGCCTGGTGGAGAAGAAGATCGCCATGGCCCACGCGCCCCAGCCGGAAGCGCTGCAGATGCTGCTCCAGGGCATCAAGATAGACGAGGGCAGAACCATCGTCGGGGTCTGACCTCTCTTGGATCAGGGAATCTCTCCCCAACGCGTCACCACGGTCATCATAGCCGTCTGGATCGCCGGCGCGATCGCGCTGTTCTTCGTCCTGCCGGGCACCGAAGCGTTCGGGGACCTCGTCATCTATCGTCTCATGATAATCGTCATCGCGTTCCTTATCGTAGTCGGCGCGGCCGCCTTCGGCATGAAGCTGTTCCGCCTGCTGGTTCCGGACGCTTCCGTCTGGGAGCGGTTCGTATTCGGCGCCGGTCTCGGGCTCGGGGTGTTGAGCATTCTCGTGCTGGTCCTGGCCCACGTCACCACCTCGGTCCTGCCGGTGCTCTTCGCGGCTTGCCCGGTCTCGATCTTCCTGTTCAGAAAGGAGCTGTACCCGCTCCCGTCGCTCCCGGAGGGAACGCTTTCGCGGTTCGTGTGCATCCTGCTCGCCGTTTTTTTTCTGCTCAGCCTGGCGATGTGCTTTCTCCCCTCGCGGGACTATGACGTACTCGAATACCATCTGGGCGCCCCGGCCGAGTACCTCCGCGGCGGGAGGATGCACTTCCTGCCCCACAACGTGTACGCGTCGTTCCCCGCGAACATGGAGATGCTCTACCTTCTCGCCCTCAGCGTGGGACACCTGTCCTTCCCCGGCGCCGCCGTCGCCAGGGTGGTCAATCTGTTGGTTGTCGCGCTGGCCGCGGGCGCGCTGTACGCCGTCGGAAAGGAATTCGTCACGAAGACGGCCGGCCTGCTGGCCGCCGCCGCGCTCCTCGTTCATCCTCTGACCACGCTGGTGGCGGCGGATGCATACGCCGAAGGAGGGCTGGTGCTCTACACCGTGCTCGCCCTGCATGCCGCGGTCGCCTGCGTGAAACGCGCGTCTCCCCGCTGGGCCGCGGCATCAGGCATCGCGGCCGGCCTGGCGCTGGGCTGCAAGTATACCGCGGCGCTGTTCGTCGCCGTCCCCGCCGTGCTCATCATCGTGGTCGCGGCGAGGAACTGGAAGGGCGTGGCCCGCGCCGCGCTTGCCGCGTGCTGCTGCACGGCCGCGTTCTCCCCCTGGGCCGTCAGGAATATCGTCAATACCGGCAATCCGGTCTATCCACTCGGCTACCGGATGTTCGGCGGCGCCGGCTGGAGCGCCGAGCAGGACGCCCGATTTGCGAAGGCCCATCGCCCCCCGGAGCCCACCGCGGAGGAGATATCATCCGGGAAGAAGGACGATTCGCTTCTCGAGAGGATGCTCGATTTCGTGGCCGGGGCGAAGTCCGCATCGCCGTTTCTGCTCGCGTTCGTGCCGCTCGCGCTGATTCTTGCCCGGGATCGAAGAACCTGGATCGCTCTCGGCTTCTTCCTTCTGTGTTATGCCCTCTGGCACTTCGCGACGCACCGGGTGGAGCGGTTCATGCTGCCCGCCATCCCGGCGCTCTGCCTGCTGGCCGGGATCGGAGCGGATCGCGCCGGGGAGGGATCGCCGCTGGTGCGATTCGCCGCGGCAGTGTGCCTGACCGTCTCGGCGGTCTTTATTGCGGCTACCGAGCATATCCGTTTGGACGTGCTTTCCGTCGCGTGCGGAGTGAAATCCGCGGAAGGCTGGCTGGACGAGACCTCCGCGGACTCCACGTATTCGACCGAAGCGGCGCTCGCCATGAACGGCCTGCCGGAGGGCTCCCGCGTGCTTCTCGTAGGCGAAGCGCGCGTCTACTATCTGGAGGTGCCGACCGTGTACGCCGTCGTCTTCAGCGACGGTTCGATCGAGGGCATTCTCGCAGGAGGACCGGAACCGGCCCTCGCAAGGATGCGGGAGCTCGGGATCACGCATCTCTATGTCAACTGGTGTGAGATCCGAAGGCTCCGGGAAACCTACGGCTACACCTATGACGGGAGGAAGCGTGTCGGCTACCTGCCTCATACCAGGTTGATGGACCTGTTCGAGATGGTCGAGCGGCTTTCCCTCGAGCGTTCCTGGGGCATGAATCTGGAGTGGAGCTTCGTCACCTCGCCGCATAGAATATGGGAGCTGTACGCACTGAGAGGTGAACCGGAATGAGAAGAAGAATGGTCGTCGCCGCCGTCACCGCCTTCTGGCTCGTCATGATGGGATGGCTCGCCAGGAGGGAGATGTCCCTCACGGCGGAGGAGGAGTTCTACCGGGAGCTCGCGCACAGCGGCCTCGCGGACGAGACGGTCCTGATGGACGTGCTCTGGAGGGGGCGGCGGGCCGGCGAGACCAGGACGTCCCGGACCGTTACCGAGACCGGCATGTCGATCCGCACGGTCGCTCAGCTTTCACTGGACGGCTCGGCCGGCGGGGACGTCTCCTTCAACAGCCTCGCCCGCCTGAACCGGAAGTTCCGGATAGAGCACCTTCTGGTCAAGGCGGTGTGGGGCAAGCGGCACCTCTCCGCGGTGGGCAGCACGGAGGGGAACAGCCTTCTCCTCAAGGTGAAGGGACTCGGGCCGGAGGAGGAGGTCTTCACGATACCAAACGCCGGCGGCCTCACCCTCGCGTCCGGCCTTCTTCCGACCCTCCCGACCCGCCAGCTCCGTGAGGGCAGCGAATGGGAGGTCCCCGCGTTCGATTTCACCGCGGGAAAGATCACCCGGGGCCGTGCCCGGGTCGAAAGCGTACAGAAGCTGCTGTGGAACGGAAAGCTTCGGGACTGCTACCGGATAACCTTCACGGACCCGGTGGGAAGACGCACCCTCACGGCCTGGGCGGACAGGAAGGGCAAGCTGGTCAAGGCGGAAGTGATGGGCGTAACGCTGTTGAGACGGCCTGATGCGGATTGACGTCGTCACCATCTTCCCCGGTCTCTTCGGACCGTTTCTCGACGAGAGCATTCCGGGAAGGGCCCGAGAGGGCGGGCTGGTCGAAATCGAGTTGTGGGACCTGCGTGATTTCACCGGGGACCGCCATCGCTCCGTCGACGACCGGCCGTACGGCGGGGGCCCCGGCATGGTCATGAAGCCGGAGCCGGTGATCGAGGCGATCGAAGCGGTGGAGGAGAAGGCTGGTCCCGGCCGCAGGATACTGCTGACCCCACAGGGAAGAACGTTTTCCCAGGAGACGGCCGACCGGCTCGCCGGGGAGGAGCACCTGATACTGATCTGCGGGAGATACGAGGGTTTCGACGAGCGGATACGGACGATACTCCGGCCGGACGAGATATCGATCGGCGATTACGTGCTGAGCGGCGGGGAGGTCCCCGCCATGGCCATCATCGAGGCGGTAATACGCCTGCTGCCGGGTGCGCTCGGACACCCGGACTCGTCGCGGCAGGATTCCTTCAGGGACGGCCTGCTGGACTTCCCCCAGTACACCCGCCCGCCGGAGTACCGGGGAGAGGGCGTGCCGGATGTGCTTCAGTCCGGCAATCACGAGGAGATAGCCCGCTGGCGCGCCGCGCAGGCGAAGGAAAGAACCGAGAAGCGCCGCGGCTGATCGCTTCGTACCCTCTGGAAATCCCGCTACTGACCTGGTATACTGCGGTTTTGGACTATCCATACAGGGAGATGCCATGAATACGGTAGAAGCGCTCGAGAAGGAAGGGCTGAGGGACGACCTGCCCGAGTTTTCCATAGGCGACAACGTCGACGTCACGCTCAAGGTAGTCGAAGGGGACCGGGAGCGCACCCAGGTCTTCGCCGGCACCGTCATCGCCCGGAAGGGAACCGGGATGAGAGCGTCCTTTACCGTCCGCAAGATCATACAGGGCGAGGGGGTCGAGAGAGTATTCCCGCTGAATTCCCCGTCCATAGTATCCATCAAGGTCTCCCGCCAGGGCAAGGTGAGGCGCAGCAAGCTCTACTACCTGAGGGAGCGCGTCGGTAAGGCGACCAAGGTGAAGGAGGCCCTCCTCGCCGGCGAACGAACCGCCGATGCCCCGGAGGATGCCGGGGAAGCGCCGGAGGAAACACCCGCCGGGACGGAGAGCGAATCGGAGTAGGGGTGCCCGACAGCTCCAACCAAGACGTAGGCCGCTCCGGAGAGGACGCCGCCGCAGCGCTGCTCCGGAAGGAGAAATTCAGCATCCTGCAGAGAAACTACCGCACCCGTCTCGGTGAGATCGACATCATCGCGGAGGAGGAGGACGTGCTCTGCTTTATCGAGGTCAAGACGAGACGATCGAGCGCCACCGGGATTCCCCTGGAAGCCGTCACCCCGCGGAAACAGCGCCAGATAGCCAAGGTTGCCGCTGTGTATCTCGACAGGTATCATCCCCAGGGAAAGAATTGCCGTTTCGACGTCGTCTCGATCACGGACAGGGACGGCCGCGCGGAGGCCGAAATCGTGCGGGACGCGTTCCGGCTGGACGGTCTCTACTAGATCCGGACAGAGGCCCGGGAGACACTGATGAAATTCATATCATTCGAACACAAGGGGACAAAGAGCGTCGGCATCGTCCAGGACAACCTGGTGGCCGACGTCGGCGAGCTCCTTCGCGATCTGGGGCACCTGGAGGATACCGTCGATGACCTGCTTCCGCTGATAGAGCACAACGTCTATGACCGGCTGGCGCATTTCGATATGAAGGAGGTGCTGGAGACCGGCCGCTTCGTAAAGGACCGGAACGAGGTCACGCTCCGCGCCCCGGTGAGACGTCCCCCCAAGATCGTGTGCGTCGGCCGAAACTACGAGGAACACGCCAGGGAGGTGAAGGATTCCGGCGCCGACCGGGACATATTCACCGGTGCGGAGACCCCGGAGGTGCCGATGCTGTTCGCCAAGGCCGCGAACTCGGTGATAGGGCCGGGCCAGAAGATCGTGATTCCGAGGGAATCGAAGGAGCTGGACTACGAGGTGGAGCTCGGCGTCATCATGGGAAAGCCCGGCTATCAGCTCGACCGGAACGAGGCGAAGGATGCGATATTCGGCTACACCGTGCTCAACGACATCACGGCGCGGGACCTGCAGCGGACCGAGAAGCAGTGGTACCGGGCCAAGGGGTTCGCGACCTTCTGCCCCATCGGACCCGTCATCGTCACGGCGGACGAGATCGACTCTCTCGACACCGGTCTGGAATTGACGGTGAACGGGGAGCTGCGGCAGAAGAGCAGCACGAAACACATGATCACTGACGTATACGATCTGGTATCGTTGATCTCGCACGTCACCCCGGTCGAGCCGGGTGATCTGATAGGAACCGGCACCCCGTCAGGGGTGGGCGGCTTCCGGAACCCGCCGGTCTTCCTGAAATCCGGTGATGTCGTACGGGCGTCGATTGACGGCATCGGCACGCTAGAGAACGAGGTGGCATGATCGTGGAGGGCTTCTGAGAATGCGTCCGTACTACCGAGACGAGTTCCGAGAGGAAGGACCGCCGCAGTTCCAGTTCAGCCAGGGAGGCAATCTCTGGCCCCCGGCGCTGAAATACACTATCATCGCGACGGTTATCTGCTACCTTCTTCAGCTTCTCTTCGAGCGCGGCGGGGAGCCGTCGCCCATCATCGACGCGCTCGTGCTCGAGCCGTCCCTCCTGTGGAAGGGGCAGGTGTGGCAGCTGGTGACGTACACGCTGCTTCACGGATCGCCGCTCCATCTCGCGCTGAACATGTTTATCCTGTGGATGTTCGGAAGGGAGGTGGAGCAGGCACTGGGCACGGGAAGGTTCCTTGCCCTCTACGTCCTCTCCGGCGTTGCGGCAGGGCTGTGCACCAGTATCTTCGACTCCGCCAGGGTGATCGGCGCGTCCGGGGCGGTGCTCGGCGTCTTGATGTCGTTCGGCATGCTCTTCCCCAGACGGATCGTGCTTTTCATGTTCATCATCCCGATGCCGGCCAAGCTGATGGTATTCATATTCGCGATCATCGAGGTTTTGACCTGCTCCAGCGGGACGCAGAGCCAGATTGCGTGCTTCGCCCACCTGGGCGGTCTCGCGTTCGGCTACCTCTTCGTCAAAACGAGACGATACTGGGAGCGGTATCTCGCGGACGTGACGTCGAGGATAAGCACGCCGAGACCGGAGGTGGACGACGGTGATGTGTCCGTGGACGACGAGGTGGAGATGGACCGCCTGCTCGGAAAGATCAAGAGCGAGGGCCTGCACAGCCTGACCTGGCGCGAGAAGCGCTTTCTCGACCGGATAAGTCAGCGCCTCCGGGACCGATGAGAGAGCCGCGCGGGGTACTCTTCGTACACCACGCCTCGATACTCGGCGGGGCGGAGCAGAGCCTGATGGACATGATCACCGGGATGAACCGCCAGGCGGTCAGGCCGGTCCTCGCCGCGCCGGAGGACGGACCGCTGACCAAGAACCTGTTCAAGCTGGGCGTCGAGGTCTACTTCGCGCCGATAGCGCGACTGAAGAGGACATACAATCCCGCAACGCTGGCCGGATACGCCGTCAGCGTCTTGTCCGGCGGACGGGCACTGGCCCGGATTGCGGCCGATCACGACATCCGGATTATTCACGCAAACTCAATATATTCATCGCCTTACGCAAGGCTCGCGGCGAGGATTGCCGGCACCGGCGCGATCTGTCACCTGCGCGATATGGTCTCGATGAAGCGGCTGGCGCGCTGTCTGATCCGCGGGTTCGACGCCGCCGTACCCATCTCGCAGGCGGTCGCTCGCTTCCATGGGCTCGATCCCGAGACCGTGATCCCGAGCGGCGTCGATTTCACAAGGTTCGACGGGAAGGCGACCGGCATTCCGATCCGGACCGACGCCGGCATTCCCCGCGGCGTTCCGGTCATCGGAAACGTGTCGCGCTTCGTCCCCTGGAAGAACCACGGGGACTTCATCCGTGCCGCAGCGAAGATCCTCACTGAAATTGAAGACGCGCATTTCATCGTCGCGGGGGACGATACGCTGGGCGATCATCCGTCCTACGAAAAGGAGCTGTGTCACCTGTCGGAGGAGCTGGGCATCGCCGAGAGGGTTATCTTCATGGGCTGGAGGGACGACGTCGCCGAACTGTACGCCGCCATGGACCTGCTGGTCCATCCCGCTCTTCACGAGCCGTTTGGAAGGGCGCTCGTCGAGGCGATGGGCTCCGGTGTTCCCGTCGTCGCCTACGATTCCGCGGGACCCTCCGAGATCGTCAGGGACCGGATAACAGGGTACCTCGCGCCCGCCGGGGACTGGGAAGCGCTGGCGTCGAAAGCGATCGAGATTCTGAAGGACGACGAGCTGCGCGCCGAGTTGGGCGCCGCCGCGAAGAAAGACGTTCGATCCCGCTTTGCGGCGGACATCATCGCCTATCGCGTCATGAAGGTGTACGGCCTGGAGATCTGATCTCCGGGGGCTCCTCGCCCGCCGCCGCCATCCGTCGGATGAGTGTCTGAGCCAGCTCGCGCCGGACGTCCTCCAGACGGGGGTCGCGCACCAGGTTGTTCCGCTCGTGCGGGTCCGCCTCGAGATCGTAGAGGAAATCCTCAACGTATATATCACTCGATGCGTCCTGTCCCGTCTTCTCCGGCGCCCGGACGCTGTACTTCCACCTACGGGTGCGGATCGCACGCCCACAGTGGCTCTCGCTTATCTGCAGGAATATCTCCCCCGGCCAGTCTCCGGCGCCTTCGGAAAGGAGCTGCTGCAGCGGACGTCCTCGCATGTACCCGGGCGGAGTTACGCCCGCCGCGGCCAGCACGGTGGGAGGCGTGTCGATGAGACTCACCGGCTCGTCGCGGACCGCTCCCCCCTCGAACCCGGGGCCGTGGACCACCATCGGGATGCGTATGCACCCGTCATGACAGGATCTCTTGTACTCCGCGTTTCTCGTGCAGAAGTGCGAGCCGTGATCGCTGGTGTAGATCGTCAGCGTGTTGTCCGCAAACCCGAGGCGCTCCAGCCCGGCCCGTATCCGTCCCAGGTTCTCGTCCAGGCTGTGTATGCACCCGAGATAATCGGGATACTCCTCCCTCCAGTCCCCTCCGGTATCCACCAGGTCTCCCGGCACGACGAAGTCCCGGAATTGCTCCTTCGAACCGTGCGGTCCCTCGTAGTGATGATGGTCGTTCTGGTGGTGCGGCTCGATATACGATAGAAACAGGAAGAACGGCCTTGTCCCATCCCGGCTCTGCAGGTATTCCAGCACCCAGTCGGTCTGCGCGTCCACCCGGTAGCGGCCCTCCGGGAAGTCGCGCCGGTTTCCGTCTCCATCGAACATGTAGCCATCGTAGCCGTGCGACGTGAACTCCAGCACGTCTGACGCCAGCCAGTAATCCCTGTAGCCGCCCCTTCGCTCCGGGGGGACCGGACGGGTGCGGTAATTGTCCGGGCCGTCCTTGGGCCCGAATGAAGCCAGGTGCCACTTGCCTATGTAGCCGACCTCGTAGCCGTTCTCCGAGAGATGATGCGCTATCGTCTTCTCATCCGTCGGAAGCATTCGGTGATTGGTGTGGCAGCCGACCTCGGTCGCGTACTTGCCCGTCTGGATGCAGGCACGGGCCGGGCCGCAGACCGGCTGGCAGGTGAACGCGTTCTCGAACCGGACGCCTTCTTCCGCCATCCGGTCCAGGTTCGGCGTGACATCCAACGGCTGGTTATAGCACCCGCAGGTGTCCCACCGCTGCTGGTCCGTGAAGAAGTACAGTATGTTCGGCGCGCTCAAAGAGATTTTACCGCCTCGACGAGTGAGTCGGGATCAAGTCCCTGCTCCGCGTACAGGTCGTCCGGCACTCCGGATCTGCCGTACGAGCGCACGCCCAGCATCCTGAGCTTCGCGGAGAGCCCGTTTTCCGCCAGGAAGTTCGCAACGAGGCTTCCGAGACCGGTCCGCGCGTGGTGGTCCTCGTAGGTGACTATCGCCCCGGTCGCCGCGGCCCTCTTCACCGCGTCCGCGTCCAGGTCCAGCGGGCAGGGCACGTTGAGAAGCAGACAGGTGATGCCCTGCTCTTTCAGTTTCTCCCAGGCCGCCAGCGCGCGGTACGTCATGCCTCCCGCAGTCAGGATCGCCGCGTCCGGGCCCTCCCGCATCACGTCCGCGGTCCCGTAGTGAAACTCGTATTTACCGCCGAAGAGAGGCTGCCCGTCCTCGCCGGTAATCACCGGCAGCTTCGAGCGCCCGGTAGCGATCAGGAAGTTGCCGACTGTTGCCGCCGCGTAGCGTACCGCACGATCCGTCTGGTTCGGGTCGGCCGGCACGATCACCCGGTAACCGAACAGGTTGCTCAGCGTCCCGACGTAGTCTATGCACTGATGCGTCTTGCCGTCCTCGCCCACGTCCAGCCCGTTGTGGGTACAGACCAGCTTCACGTTGGCATGATTGATATCGTTCAGCCGGTGCTGGTTGTAGGTCTCGTCCACGCCGAACACGCCGAAGTCCGCGAAGAACGGCACCACGCCCGAGACGGACAGCGCTCCCGTCATGGTCGCCGCGTTATGCTCCTGGACGCCGGTTTGCAGGAACGCCTCCGGCGTCGCCTTCTCCAGCCCGCTGGTCTTCACCGAGGTGGCCAGGTCGCAGTCCACCGCCACGATGGGCGTCTTCCCTCCCTTGTTCGCCTCGGCCAGGCCCTGCAGGGCGGCACCGAACGCGCTCCGGTTGTCGGTCTTCTCGTCCGCGGTGTAGGTCCGGGGCGTCCCGCTATCGACGCTGAGAGCGATCGGAGGAATCGGGGGAACGTTCTGGGGCACCTTCGTGGATTCCCGCCTCTTCTTCAGCGTCTCCAGGTCATTCTCGATCCCGAGCTCCTCGAGGGCCTTCGCGCACTCATCGTCAGTCAGCGCTTTGCCGTGATAGGCGTGCTTTCCCTCCATGAAGGAGACGCCCTTGCCTATCACCGTATCGGCCAGCACACAGACATTGCTCGGGGAAGTGATGCCACGCCTCAATGCCTTGTACACCGCCTGGATGTCGTGCCCGTCTATCTCGAGAACTTCCCACTCGTTGGCCTGGTACGTCTCCTTGATGTGCTGGGGCATCACCTCGTGCAGGTTCCCGCTTATCTGTATCTGGTTGTAGTCGATTATCACGGTGACGTTCGAGAGGTCGTACTTCCGCGCGACCCTCATTGCCTCGGAGATCTGTCCCTTCGCCTGCTCTCCGTCGCTCATCGCGCAGAACACCTGGTAGTCCGTTCCGGTGAGCTTCCCGCCGAGCGCGAAGCCGCACGCCGCGGACAGCCCCTGTCCCAGGTTGCCGCTGGACCACTCGATGCCGGGAACCCCACGCTCGACATGACCTTCGAAGATGCTGTGCGTCTTCCGGAACGTCGCGACCGCATCCTCGACGTCGAAGAAGCCGAGCCGGCCCAGCACCGCGTAGACGCCGGGAGAGGTGTGCCCGTGGCTCACGACGATGCGGTCTCTTCCGGCGTTGCGCGGGTCGGACGGATCGACCGCCGCGCATGCGTACAGCACCGCGAAGATCTCCATCGACGACATCGACCCGCCGGGATGGCCCGAGCCGCATATCGTTGTCATCTTCAGCACGTCACCCCTGGCCAGCCGGCATAGCTCGGCCAGTTCCGCAAGTCGTTCCCGCGACAGCTCTTCCGTATCGAATTCTCTTGCTTTCATGTCCGCCTCCGTGAATGACACGTCTTCCAGAAGTTCCGAGTCAGTAAGTATATAGGACCCTATCAGACGTGTCAACGCGCGAACGACCGGGTCGCTGGGCGTTTCTGAGCGGATTCTGGGTTCGACCGCGTCCGCCGTCAGGCGAACCTTTCTTTGCGCGGTCGACGCCTGCCTCGGAGGCGCCCAATTTCCCGTGGGCGCCGAGAATGAGCGAAGAAACACCTCGCAGCCCGGCCTATTTCAGGCTCGGGGATGCGCGGACGAGTGAATGCGCTTGAGCCCTTCGGTGGTTAGATGGGTGTAGATCTGGGTGGTAGACAGGCTGGAATGCCCCAGGAGCTCCTGGACGGCCCGCAGGTCCGCCCCCCGGTCGAGCATGTGCGTGGCGAAGCTGTGTCTCAGCGTGTGCGGCGAGACGTGGGGCAGGCCCTTTGACCGGGCGTACTTGTCCACGACCCGTCGTATGCTTCTCTGTGTCAGACGCTTGCCGAACCGGTTGAGGAATAGCGGTTTCGCCTTCTTCGCGGTCTGCCCGCGCGAATGAAGGTACTTTCTGACGGCGACCGACGCCTTCATCCCCATCGGCACCAGCCGCTCCTTCTTCCCCTTGCCGCGGGCCAACACCATCTCGCTGTTCAGATCGACGTCTTCGATGGTAAGCCCCGCCACCTCGCTCACGCGCAGTCCGGTGCTGTACAGCAGCTCCAGAATCGCCCGGTTCCGGAGGCCGTGCGGCTCGGACTCGCCGGGGGCGGTCACCAGCTCCTCGGTCTGTGCCACATCGAGAAAGCCCGGAAGCTTCCGTGTCCTCCGCAGCCCCCGAAGGCCCTCCGCCGGGTTGCGGGATACGACGCCTTCCTGGTGCAGGAATTTGAAGAAGGACCGCACCGCGGAGACCTTCCTCCCCACGGTCGATCGCTCCCTGCCCGAGCCGGTCAGCTCTGCGAGGAATCCCCGGAGAAGAATGTGAGTCACTTTCTTCGGCTCGTCGACGTCCCGGCTCCCGGCAAATGCAACGAACTGCGTCAGATCATTCCTGTAGGACCTCACGGTATGGACGGAGAAGTTCCTCTGACGCTCCAGGTACGAGAGAAATCGCTCCATCAGTTTCTTCATGGTTGTCCGCTGCTCGACAAAAGAACGCTTCTGGTATTATCGGACGTTGGGCCCGCAGACCTTCAGCATCCCGTCCCCGGAACTGGCTTTAATTCTATTTCCCGACCGGGTATAATGCGGTCTATGTTGAAGAGGGCACACGCATTCTACGAAGGGCGCGTGCAGGGGGTGGGCTTCAGATTCACCGTGGCGGGAGCGGCAAGGCCCTACAACGTAACCGGGTTCGTGAGAAACCTCAGGGACGGGAGGGTCGAGTTGGTGGCAGAGGGCGAGGAGAAAGAGGCGCGGGCCTTCCTGGGGGATGTGTCGGCATCGATGGCGGGATATATACGCAGCGAAGACGTCTCATGGCATGATCACGTCGGGGAATTCGATGATTTCTCTGTGAGATTCGTATAGCAGGGAACGTTTTATTGTGAGATACGCGTTTTTCTCGGACATTCACGGCAACCTGGACGCGCTGACCGCCGTCCTCAAAGCGATCGAGGAGGACGGAAAGGCCGACAAGGTGCTGTGCGTCGGAGACCTGGTCGGCTACGGCGCGGAACCCAGGGAGTGCATCGCGGTGATACGGGAGCTCAATTGCCCGGTGATCGCCGGGAATCACGATTTCGCGGCCGCGGGGCGCATGCAGCTGGATTACTTCAACGCGCTGGCGCGCGAGGCAATCGAATGGACGACCGACACGCTCGAGGAGGAAGACAAGCAGTTTCTGTGGAACCTTCCTCTGGTCTGGGACGACGAGGAGAGCTTCGTGATGGTGCATGGAACTCTGCAGGACCCGTCGAGCTTCGGCTACGTCCTCAACGATCTCGACGCGCTCCTTCTGTTCCGGGACCTGCGAAAGGACTTCTGTGTCACCGGACATTCCCACTATCCGTGTTCCTTCGTGTACGGGCAGAAGCTGGTGTTCTCCAGGGAGCCGGAGTTGACGGTGGAGGTCGGCCAGAGGGCGATCATCAATGTCGGCAGCGTCGGCCAGCCGAGGGACGGCGATCCTCGCGCCTGCCTGGTCTTCTTCGACTCCGAGCAGCGCCTTATAGAAACGCAGCGGATCGTCTACGACGTGGAAGAGGCGGCCAGGAAGATCATAACCGCCGGCCTCCCGGAGCCCCTCGCCGACAGACTCCTTGCCGGAATATAGGCGGGCCGGAACCGCCATGAAGGTGGCAGGAACTTCTGTATTCGCTACGGTCCTTCTGCTTTCCCTTGCCTGTTTCGCCGGCGAATCCTCCGTGGCCCTCGACGACACCACCACCGCGGTGGTCACGGAGAAGGGAACGTGGAGCATCCGGCATCGCGGATCCACGCTGGTCCGGGAGATTGGTGTGGGCGTCTGGGACGAGGCGAGCGCCTTCACCGGCCAGGAGGACTCTCCGGCCCCCAGGATCGAATCCAAACAGGGCCGGCACCGGATCGAGGGGACGCTGGGCAAGAATTTGCTCAGCTACCGGGCGCGCGTGTCTCCCTGCGGGAAGGGCGTTCATTTCAGATGGCGCCAGGTGGATCCGACCAGGAACACGTGGGCGGTCATCCTGAAGCTGCCGCGGGAAGTATTCGCCGGGGTGGACTTCATTCTCGACGGCCAGCACACGCATACCTTCCCGGCTGCCCAGGCCGCGGCCCCCCGCTTCTTTACCGGCAACGCACAGAGCATGCTCACCGCCCGGGCGAAGGGGGCGCGTCTCTTTGTGGACTGCGAACGGCAGTACGGGCTCGTCGCACAGGACGCCCGGAAGTGGGGCGACGACTCCTATCACGTGCTCGTGTATCCCAAGGACGGGGAGATATCCCTTCTTCTTTCCCTGTCGAGCATGAAGGGCGGGCCGGCGGTCCTGCACGCGGCGGAGAACGCTCGAAACGTCGGCCGGTACGAGAAATTCGAGCTGACGCTCGACCTGTGGGCGCGGTTCCAGAATCCGTACGACGCCCGCGACATCAGCGTCACCGCGGAGATCACTCGTCCGTCCGGAAGCTCGGTCGTACTGGACGGCTTCATCTACCGGGAGTTCCTCCGCACCGTCTCGGAGGGCAAGGAGAGCTTCGACCCGGCCGGGGAGCCGGTCTGGAAGGTCCGGTACGCCCCTCACGAAACCGGGAAGCACGCTTATTCGGTGACGGTCAGAACCCGCCGCGGCGCCTCCGCTCCCCTGACGGGGGATTTCACCGTCTCGGACTCTGCCCGGCCCGGATTCCTGAGGGTCGCCGACGGCGGCAGGTCATTCGCCTTCACCGACGGAACCCCCTATTTCGCGGTAGGTCACAACCTGTGCTGGACGTCAGAGGAGACACCGCTGGCGGACTTCGAATCGTACTTTCGAAAGATGTCGCTGGCCGGAGAAAATTTTTCCCGCATATGGCTGAGCTCCTGGGGGATCGGCCTCGAGACGGACAGGCTGGACGAGCTGGATCTCGCCGACGCCTGGATGCTGGACCAGGTGGTGCAGATCGCGGAGAAGCGCGGGGTCCATTTCAAGCTGTGCCTGGAGAATTTCTGGGATTTTACCAGGGAGAAGAAGAGTCCGTACTGGGTCGAGAAGGGAGGCTTCTGCAAGGAGCCGAGGGACTACTTCGCCAAGGTCCCCAGCAAGGAGTGGGCGAAGCGCAAGTACCGGTACGCGGTCTCTCGATGGGGCTACAGCCCGGCGATCTTCGCCTGGGAGCTCTGGAACGAGGTCGATTACACCGTGCCCGACAGGCCGCTGATACTCGAGTGGACCAGGGAGATGGCGACGTATCTCCGTTCCATCGACCCGTACCACCATATGATCACCACGAGCCTGGGACTGAACAACGTGTGGGAGGACCTGTGGAAGATGCCGCAGATGGATTTCGCCCAGATCCATACCTACATACGCCGACTGGGCAGCCAGATCACCCTCAGCGAGCGGGACGCGCCCGCGCTCATCAGGGACGAGACCTCCCGGGTGAGCCGGCTGGGAAAGCCGTGTCTGGTCTCGGAATACGGCTACCTGGTTACCAAGGACGATCCCGGCATGAACGAGGTGGACACCAAGGGGATCCATCTCCATAACGGGTTGTGGGCCTCCGCGCTGTCGGGAGCGTCAGGGACCTGCATGTCGTGGTGGTGGGACAGCTACATCGAAAAACACGGGCTGTATCATCACTACGACGCCCTGTCGAAGTTCCTGCGGGACGAGGCGGGATGGATGCCGTCGCTCACCCACGTGTACGGCGAAGGCGCGACCTTCCGGATCGTCGGCCTGAGAGACGACAGCGGGGGCCTCTTCTGGCTGCAGAACAGGCGGAATACCTGGTACCGGTGCGCGGCCAAGGGGGAACGCTTCCTGCCGCTCCGGGGCGCGATCCTGAAGCTCTCCAGGCTGAAGGAGGGGCGCTACACGATCGAGTGGTGGGACACGCGCAACGGCGGCATCATCACGAGCTATGAGAAGACCGTCGGGACCGACGGGGTGCTGAAGGCCCGCGCGCCGGCCTCTGCGTCCGACGTGGGCTGTAAGGTGAAACTTCAGAACGTGAACGACCGGTAGCGCGCTACCGGTCCCTCTCCGGCTTCTTCTCCTCTTCGGGCGCCGGCGCGGCGTCCGTCTCCTCTCCGGCTCCGTTCCCGTTTTCGACGGGTTGTTCCATCAGGTTTATCTTCGAAGGTCCCTTTCTGCCCGGCCGCGGGGGCGGCGGAGGGCCGTCGCCTTTCCTTCCCCCTCCGGAGATCTTGTTCAGCGTCCAGCGCCACGCCCTCTTGTACCAGGTCACCCCTCTCCCCCACACCAGGTGACTCGGGTGCTTCTTGAGATAGTCGGCAAGCGATCCCAGCTTCTTCGCGGCGTCGTCCGCGTCAGCGAGCAGGGAGGTGGCCTGCTCGTATAGCTCCTTCTCGTAGATAAGCTTGTGAGCGGTTCCGTCACCGTGGCGGATCTTCAGAGAGATCTCCGAGATGCTCTCCAGGTTCTTGTTCAGGCTTTTGTTGGTAACCCTGAGTTCCTTCACCAGCTTCTCCGTCTCCCCCAGGACACTCCCGGCCTGCTCTCCCCGCTCCTTCACCTGCTGGATCACGTCGGTCTTCACGGTCTTGATCAGGTCATTCAGGCCGGTGACCGCCTCGTTGATGCTCTGGACCATGGCAAGTCCCTCTACCCTGATCGCAGTCAGGCTCGGCGGCACCTGCCCCTGTACGGTCGCCTTCGGTTTCAGGTTCGGCGCGTCCGGGGTGCCGGCGGTAAACTCCAGATACGGCTCGCCCAGCATGCCCACCGTGTCGATCACCAGCCTCGCGTCTTTCTTGATGCGATATCCCAGGTCGAGCTCCAGCACCGCCCTCACCAGCTGCGCCTGCGAGTCCCATTCCACGCTGCGTACCTGGCCGACGTGATACCCGGCCACCCGCACCGGGGTCCCCCGCTGGATGCCGCCCGCGAACGTGAACGTGGCGTTCAGCGTGTAGATGCCCCGATGCGTCTTGAACTGCCGGAAGTAGATGATCATCGCCCCCAGCGCGATGAGCCCGACG
Source organism: uncultured Planctomycetota bacterium (assembly GCA_964389785.1). Classification (GTDB taxonomy): domain Bacteria; phylum Planctomycetota; class CAYMFW01; order CAYMFW01; family CAYMFW01; genus CAYMFW01. Next base: position 7,850 of record CAYMFW010000037.1, on the reverse strand, counting down.
CATATCATCGCGCCGACCTTGAGCTCCAGACGCTTGTCGTGCTTCTTCATCGTTAGTTCCGCCCCTCTCCGGCCCCGGGCCACTTCCGCTCGCCGAAGATGACCCCGCTCGCCTCGAAGAACCGCCGCATCTCGGTATTGTCCGAATGGGGCGCCTTCATCGTCTTGTCGCAGTACTTCACGACGCCGCCCTCCATCATGGCCACCCGGTCGCCGACCTCGTAGGCGGACTTCAGGTCGTGCGTGACGATGATGGACGTCACCCCCAGCGTCTTCTGCATCTTCGCCATCAGCTTGTTGATGTTGTCGGCCGTCACCGGGTCCAGCCCGGTCGTCGGCTCGTCATACAGGATGATCTCCGGCTCGAACGCGATGGCGCGGGCCAGGGCCACCCGTTTCATCATTCCGCCGCTCAGCTCGGCGGGCATCAGTTCCTCCGTCCCGGACAGACCCACCAGGGAGAGCTTTTCGCGGACGATCTTCGCGATGTCGGCGGCCTTCATGCCGGCGTGCTCCGCGAGGCCGAAGCCGACGTTTTCCTCCACCGACATGGAATCGAACAGCGCGCCGCCCTGGAACACCATGCCGAATCGTTTCCTTACCGCGTTCAGCTCCGCCCCCGTCATGTCCGTCACGTTCTTCCCGTCGAGCAGTATGCCGCCGCTGTCCGGCCGCATTACCCCTATCATGTGCTTCAGCAGCACGCTCTTGCCGCAGCCGCTCCGGCCCAGTATCACGAAGCTCTCGCCTCTCATGATATCGAGATTCACGCCCCGCAGCACGTGGTGGCCGCCGAAGCTCTTATGCAGCTCTCTTATACTAATTATCGGATCGCCGCCCCGGCGAGTGCAGTTCGAATTGTCCCTGTCGTCCGCCATACGCCGCCCCTAGTACATTATCAGCGTCAGAAAGAAGTTAGAGATCAGGATCATTATCGATGATATCACGACCGCCTCGGTGGTCGCCTTGCCCACCCCCTCGGCCCCCTTGCCGGCGGTGAACCCCTTGTGACAGCTCAGTATGCAGATAAGGCCGCCGAACACGATTCCCTTGAGCGCCCCCGAGACCAGCCCCCACGTGTCCAGATACTCCCTGCTGTGCAGCATGTAGAAGTGCGCCGGCACGTTGAAGACGTTCACGGTGAGCAGGTAGCCGCCGGCGATGCCGATGAAATCCGCGAAGATCACCAGGATCGGCGTCAGCAGCAGGCATGCGACCAGCCGGGGGAATATCAGGAATCCGTACGGGTCCGTCGCCAGAGACTCCAGAGCATCTATCTGTTCGGTCACCTTCATCGTACCGAGTTCCGCCGCCATCGCGGCCCCGACGCGGCCCGCGAGCATCAGCCCGGTAAGCACCGGTCCCAGCTCCTGCGCCATGGTGGGACAGACCACCGCGCCGACGAGCGTCTCGATCCCCAGCTTCCTGAACTGGGAGTACGACTGGGCGGCGAGCACCATACCGGTGAACAGGCCGGTGAGAAGGACGACGGGGACGGAGCGGTTCCCGATCGAGTACATCTGCTGGATCATCACCTTCCAGCGAGGCATTTTTTTCAGCGGGGCGACAACGGTTCTGAAGCTGAGGGTGTAGATCTCCCCCAGGGTCTTTACCGCAGCGAGCGTGTCCTCGCCGATCTGTATGAGCGAATCACGCATGATCCCCCGTGTCTATCGTATCGGAGCTTTTCTAGAAAGACCCTCCGAACGTCAGGTGGGTCTGGACCTCCTGCTCCTCGAACCCGTAGCCGACGTCGAGCGCGAACGTGAACGCCTGCAGCTCTCTGACGTAGCCGCGAACGCCCACGCCGGCACCGGTGACGAATTCCGGGCTGTCGTCCACGTACCCCCACGCGTCGCCGACGTCCACGAATCCGACCACCGCGAGGGTCCCGGAGAACCCGAACGCCCTGGGATACCACACGGGCGCCTCGTACTGCGCCGAGGCGCGCGCGTACCGGTCTCCCGGCCCCCGGTACCCGGGCGCGTAGCCGCGGATGCTGCCGTTGCCGCCGGCGGTGAAGTCCTCGTGCCATGGCAGGTCGTTTCCGCCGCCGCCCGCGACGACGGCCCTGATCCAGTGCTTGTTGGGCATGCGGTAGTTGTACGACGCGCTCAGCGTCACCTTGGACAGCTCCTCGTCGCCGCCCATCGCCTCGGTGCCCTGCTCCAGAAGCAGGGTCACCCCGATGCCTCTCAGGGAGTCGATATAATACTCGACGTCGCTGTAGCTAACGGTGACCCCCACCTTCGTGGTCTGGGCATCGAGTACTCCGGCGGAGAAGTCATCCTCCCGGATGGTGAGCCGCAGCACCACCTCGGTCTCGTACGTCGGGCGGTACCCACCGTACACGTAGCCCTCCATCACGTCATCTGTGATATTGAAATCCTCCCAGTCGTAGTTGATGGACGTCAGCCCCGCGCCGGCGACGAAGCGGGTGAACATCAGCTGCGGGTCGTCGTAGCTCACCGCGTACCGGTCCCGCACCTTCGTCGTCGACCCCCTCAAGGAGACGGACTTGCCCAGCCCCAGGAGGCAGTTCTCGTCGACGCGGAGACCGTATTCGTTGTTGTCGGTATCGTCGCCGTCGAGGGACACGATCGGCATGATGCCCCAGGTGATCCTCTCCTTCACCTCGATCGTCAGGTTGACGGCGTTGGCGCCCTCGTTCTTCTGCTCGGTGATCTTCACGAACTGGAAGTATCGGAGGTTCATGATCCTCTGCCGCGCCTTCTTCACCGCCTCGGCGGAGTACGGGTCGCCCGGTTTCAGCCACATCTCCGTCAGGATCACCCTGGAATCGATCTTCTGGTTGCCGACGATCTTGATCTCGCCGATCACCGGCTGGCCCGCAGAAAACGCCGCTGCCGCGAAGCCCAGCACCACCGCCGCAAGCGCCATCCCCGCCACTGCTCTTTTCATCCGGTCCCCCTGTTCAATGCGGTACGGAAGCCTTCCCTAGGAACGGTATTATATCGTTGCGCGGCCTGGACTTCAAATAGAGAAACGGGAGGGCCCTCGCGGACCCTCCCGTCCCCATCGGTCTAGCCAGCTTTGGCTAGGGCTCTAACTCTCCATACTCCCACTCATACCAGTAGTCGCCGAGCTCGTCGTACCCGTCGGTGTACTTGTCTATCACGACAATGCCCACGCCCGGAGCGAGATACCACATCTCGTCCGAGTAATCGCCATTGTCGAAGAAGTAGGTAACCCAGACGACCAGGCAGTCGGCGTACGTGTCGGCCGGCACGGTGACGTCTTCGATCCCGTAGATCTCAGACCAGCAGTCCACCCCCACGGTCTCGCCGGTGGGTGAACCGCCCGCGTCGTAGTACGTACCGGTGGACATGTTGGTCTCGATGAACTGTCCGGGAGTCACCATCGGCCACGACGCGACGAGAGGCGGGTTGTACAGGACGTAGGAATAGTCCGTTCCGTCGGTCTCCTCCAATCCGTAGATGACGAGATCGCCCATCCCGTTGTAGCCGATGAACTGTCTCGACACCTCGGGGGACGGCGGATCCGTGTCGCAACGGATTGCGGTAGACATCGTCACCCCGTCTTTCAGGGTCGCGGCGGCTTCGCACGTCCTCGTCCGGTCGTAATAGGTCGTTTCGGTGCCGTCATACTTCTCGAACGAGAAGGTCTTCACCTCGCCGACCCTTCCGGCGATGTCCGGGAAGACGGTCGCGATATCGACCACCTGGCGCTTGTAGAGCCGCCACTCGACATCCACGGACGGCGGGTCGACAACGTCAATGCCCGTCACGAGAAGGACGAGGATGTTGCCGTCGGACGTCAGGACGGAATAGAAGTATCCCTCCTGCAGGCTGACCGGCGTCTGCGGCATGATGCCGCTGTGGTCCACCCACATCGGGTTCACATCCGACCACGTCCACCACCATTCCTCCTCCTGAGCGGTCAGGCCGGGAGTGAGCTCCGGCGTGCCCGTATTCGTGTACACCAGGTCACCTGCCGTCCAGTCTGCGACCATCGTCGGCGCTGCCGGATCCTCGAAGTCGTAGTGGTTGTTGTCGAGCAAGGTGTCCGTGCCGGCCTTGTCCGCGGGGATATCGCCTCCCGGACCGCCCATGTCGCCCGACGGGATGAAGTCCGGCACGTCGTCGCCGTCCATGTCACCCGCGTAGTCGAGGCCGACCTCACCCGGATAGAAATCACCTTCCGCCCACCACTCCGCCTGACATACGCTCGAAACGCGTACCAGGAAGTACTGCGGGTCGGCCGGGTCTTCCGTGGTCTTTATGCCGATAAGCTGTCCGTTAAAGACCGTGATGCTCGTCGCTCCGGCGCCGAAGAAGGACGTGAAGTCGACTCCGTCGTCGATCATGTTGTCGCCGTCGGTGTCGAGCTCCAGCGCCTGGTCGAGCTGCACGAACTCGGCCGCGCCGTTCGCCGCGTAGAGCTTCTGCTCGTCAAACGCGTCGACGTCGGTCTGGGTTGCGGCCTCCGAATCAGCCATGGTCGGGAACAGGACGTTGACCTGGTAGTTGTAACAGATCGTCGCCCGGGCCCTGGCATCCGCTGCCCAGGAATCGACGTCGAATACCGGCGGCGCCCACTCACCCGTTTCCAGGTTGTAGAAGTCACCGCTCAGCAGCCAGGCCATCCCGCCGCCTCCCGGAGGAGGACCGGGGGTGAACCCGCTCCCGCTCGGAGCGACCAGATTACCGTAGCTGTCGATCTTGCCGAAGCGGGCATCCAGCCAGCCGTCCCAGCTCATCCACACGAGCTCGACGACGAACTTCTTACCGTCCGGATCCACCACCTTGATCAGCCGATTGGTGTACTGGGTGACCCCGGTGGTGCCGTCGAAGTTCGCTTCCGTCAGCGGCCCCACTCCGGTCGTCGACACGTCGGTGCCGCCGGTGATACCGGCAATATCGACACCGGTGAGCGACCACAGGCCCAGGTACGTATCGGGCAGGAGTGTCGCGTCGACGTCCGTGTGGAACGTGAGCGTCCAGCTCGTCGTCGTCTCGAGACGCATGTCGTAGCTGGGCGTCATGTTCTCGTCAACGTACATCATGCCCTCTTCGAACCCGGCGAGCCTCAGACCCGACTTCACGAACGTGGTGCCGTCATACCACCCCTCGTCGGGCATCAGGCTGCACCACGGGTAGTCCTGGAACCCGCCCGGAGGAGGCATCCAGAACACTTCGCCCCATCGCGTCATGTCCATCTCGCCTATGCCGTCCGGGGCGCCGATCGGCTTTTCATCCGGCAGGAAGTCGCTGACCCACACCCAGAAATCCACCGTGTCGCTCCGGATGGCCGGATCGAACGTGAAGTGGAACTGGTAGTCCTGCATCGTGGCAAGACCAGCCGGGAGGACGGCTTCCGTGGTCACCAGCCCGGTCGCGACATCGAAGTCCGCGTCGAACAGGTAGGTGCCCCCGTCATCGTAGACTTCGATAGCCGTGATATTGTCCGCCTGGAACATGGTGCCGTCGTAGCGGACCGCCTGGAACGTCACGTGGGCGTTCGTCAGGCCGCCCTGTCCGGTCTCGCCGGCCATGTCCATCCCGCCGTGAAACTCGTCCATCCACCACAGCGGCAGGCTGCCGACCTGCCAGAGCGTGTCGGGATCCAGCGCGGCGCCGAAGGCCGAACCCACCTCGAGCGCGGTCAGCGGGGTCGCATCATCGGCGGCGAGATACGCCTCGCCGTCGGGGTCCACGCCGTCGAACAGCGCCTCGAAGAACGCCTTCAGGACCGGGTCGACGCCGTTGGCCACCACCGCGTTCTCGACATCGTTCGTGGGCTGCATCCACTTGAAGTTGTCCCACCGGGGCTCGACCCACGTTTCGCCGTCGGATCCGGTGACCGTTCTCATGTAGCCGAGCGTCTTGTCCTTGAGATACTCCCCGTCGACCACCTTCATGACCATCAGCATGGCCGTCTTGAAGTTGCAGAGGGTATCCTTGGTAATCGTCGCGCCGAACCATGTCGACGGGATCGATGACAGCAGCTGCTTCTTGATCTGCTCGACAACCTTCCCGAACACGTCCGACTTGGAAAGCAGTGTCGTGCCGTCGAAGCCGACCAGCTCCTCGGCGCCGTCGCCGTCAAGGTCGTAGTCGCCCATGACTATGTTCGCGACGTCGTCCGCGGACGTGATATGACTGAACAGGAATTCCCACGGATCGAACCACGGGGCGAGCGGATCATCGACGATGCCGTCGCCGTCCGTGTCGTACGCCTCAACGTACGCGTTCCACTCCTGGAATGTGATATCCATGAATACGTCTTCCGCGACATCGAATATCGTCTGCATGGACGACGCGATCTCGAGCGCCTCGTCGTACGCGGTCTCGGCGATCGCGCCCGTCAGAAGTCCCAGCACGGTGCTCACCTGCACGGTGGGCCCGGCCCCGTCCTTCGTCACGTCCATCAGACGTTCCCCCATGTACTGAACATAGCCGTCTACGCTCAGCGTGTCCTCCGTCCACCACTGGAACAGCCCCGAGATGGCGATTGCGATCTCCTCGATCGAGATCCGCTCGTTCTTCCGGTTGATCACCAGCTCATTGATGAGCGCCCTCGACATGATCGCCTTGGAGTCCTTCTCGATCTTCTGCCACACCACCTTTATGCAGTGCGCGACCTGCTCGTCCGCCGCCGTCGTGAACGTGAACGGCCACACCGTATCATCGCCGTCCACCAGGGCGAGGTCCATGATGCTCATGGGATCCCCCACCAGGTCTGTATCGAGGGCGAACAGCTCGTTGAGATTGACGATGATCGTGTCGGTCGTGAAGCCGACGTCGGCCGCCGGCAGGGTGACGCCGGAATTCGCCGTGGCCACGAGTGTCGCGATCACGTCGATCTCGTTGCCGTCCCAGTCGGTCACGTACCGGGGCACCCGCAAATAGATGCCGCCCGTGCCGTCACCGACGAAGAAGCCCATCGTGCCGAGCCAGTTGATGAACTTGTTGACGACTTTGACCGGATCGGTGGAGGATTCGGACGCCTCGGTCTCCAGACCGGACACCGCGCCGTCGATCACCTCGCTCTCGAGGAAGTCTCCGACGGCCGAGGTGTCTAAGTCCGGATCGTCAGCCACCAGATACTGCTCGTCCAGCGTAAATGCCGTCTCCGACGCAGAGGCCTCCGCTATCGCCGTCTGGACGACGCTCGACACCACCGCTTCCAGGCTTGCATACTGCTCCTGGTTGAGCGTCAGCCCGAGGTCCCTGAACACGTTTATCACCTTCTGGAGAACGGCAGTCGTGATGGGGTCGATGCTCGCGGTGTACTCCTCGCCCGCCGCCTCCGCCTCGGCTACCTTCTGCATATCCACCAGATTGTTGATCGCGATGCTCTGTCCCGCGGCGTTGGAGAGGTAGCTCGTGAAATAGGCCCTGACGATCACCGGCTTGCCCGTGATTTCGTCCATCGTGTGCATGACTTCCGGGTCCGCCTCCGTGGGAAGCAGATCACCGTCCGTCAGCGTGTACGCGCCGGTGTCGTCCGTGGTCGTCTGCGCCAGGGGATCTGAGAAGTCTTCATCGGCTATCGCGTAGATGCGGACCGTCGCGTTGGGAACGCCGACATAGTCGTCCGCCGGAGCCTCCGACAGGCGGTACACCGTCTTGCCGCCTGGCTTGCCCATCGGCTTGCCGAGCGCGCCGCTGACATAACTGACGTTACCATTCAGGAAGGCCGTTTCGACGGGCGGCTCCTCGACAGCGCCGCCTCCTCCACCGCCTCCCCCTCCGCCGCCGCACGCCACGGCGAAGATGACCGCAACACTCACCACCACTATAGCCCCAGACCTAAGCCAGCTATCAGACATTCTTCCTCCTCTCTGAAAGCGGCCCCAAAATGGTC
>CAYMFW010000036.1:0-31325 GCA_964389785.1 uncultured Planctomycetota bacterium | reverse complement strand
CCTTCTTCAGCTCGAGCACCCCGGGGTGCTTCGGATGCGCCGCGACCAGCTCCCTCAGGTGGTCCCGCGCGCGCTCGAGCCTTCCTCGCTTGACACATGCCCTTGCCAAGGCAATCCGCGGTTCCGGCAGCGAGGGGTCGATCTCGACCGCCTTCCGCAAGTGCTCCATCGCCTGATCCAGCCTGTCGCGCGCGGTGAGGTGCTCCGCCAGCATCACGTGCGCCGTCGCGTTCCGGGGGGCGAGCTCCAGCGTCTTCTCGGCGTGTGATGAGCCAAACAGGGCATTCCCGGCGTGATCGAGACGTGGACCCATTGTCCGCGGAAGCAACTCGAATCAGTTTCTCCCGACATCCCCTGCCGCTCTGCCGGAGGCCCGGCCGGAGGCAGTCGGAGGGAGCCCTGCGAAGGCCGCGATAGAAGTCAAATCGGGCTGGTCATCCTCTAGAGAGACGGACTATTTCTTCCTGTTGGCTTCGTAGAGGCGGGCGGCGCGGTCGCCGAAGGCGGTGCCCTTGTAGCGATCGGCGACCATCTTGAGATAGTTGTTGGTCTTGGACAGTTTCTTCTCGCCGCCTTTGATGACGGCGTCCATCGCGCGGTGAAACGCCTTCTCGGCGGTCTTCTCGTTGACGATGACGGGATCGCTGCCGCCCCGGGTGCACGCGGACGCGGCCTCGCGGCCGATCGCGTGACCGCGAAGGTCTTTCGCCAGCACGACGAGGTCCTTGTAGGCCTCGTAGCGGTAGCCGCCGTTTTCGTTCTTGTCGTCCATCACCTCTATCAGGAGCTTCACCCGCTTTTTCGCCGCCGCCTGGATGTCCGCCTTCAGCTCGTCGCCCGCTTTCTTCAGCGCACTGCCGAAGTAGCCCAGCTCGGCGAGGCGGACGGCCTCGTCGGAACCGTCGGGGTATTTCCTGTCCGCGGGCAGAAGGGTGCCGATCCTGCCGCACGCCTTCACGGTGTCGGAAGAGGCGACCACGTACTTGTTCTTCTCGGGGCCGTCCATCCAGAAGGTGCCGGCGTCCGCCGCCTTGGCGAGCTGTCCATCGGCGCCCACGAGAGCGTAATCCCAGAGTTCGTTCGCGCCGGTCACCCGCTGATAGTACTTCGCGCTGCTGTCGCTCCCGACGCACCACCTGGTGAGATCCAGACCGGCCCGCTTCAGGTAGTTGCGCGCGCCGACGACCCCGCCGCCGTCGGTCTTGATGGCCACGAGCACCAGGCCCCGGTTGGCGCCGTGGGTGTCCTCCACCTGCTTGAGCATCTTCGGACCCCATTCGTTGCACACCGGACACCACGACTGGAAGAAGATGATGACGACGCCCTTGCCTTTCAGGCGGGACAGGGACAGATCGGGCGTCGACTCATCGAAATCGACCGAGTCGCCGAAGTCGGGCATGGGATCGGCACGCAGGGGCGCTGCGGTTGCGAGGAGGAAGAGCGCCGTCAGTGCCGCCGCCGCGGATTTTCGAAACGTCTTCATGAATACCCTCCGCCCTGCATTCTACGGCTGAGGGCGGAGGTGTCAAGGAAGGGTCCAGGTCTCGTGGAACGTGACTCACACGTGAAAAAACCTGCATATTGCTCGGATTTTTCGGTTAGGTTTCGCCCCGAGCGGACAATATAAGGGTGGAGGAGATGAAGAAATGGTCATGAATATCGGGTCGAGAAACTGGGGGATCTGGGCGGCGACGGCGGTATGCCTCGCGGTGGCGGCGGGGACGGTCCTCTACAACATCAATCAGTCGGAGAAGATGTCGGAACTGATTGCGGCCCGGATTCGGCACACCGCTCCGGGCGTCACCATAGTCCGGAGCGGTCAGGTATTCACGGTCCAGCTGGGGATCGCGGTGCTCGCCGGTGACCGGGTCGAGATCCAGATATCCGTCGGCGACACGTACGATGACGACCGGCTGACCCTCGATACGGTTTTCAACAAAGGAACCGACCTCCCCGGCGCATAGTCGGGTTATCAAGGCGTGGGCGGCGCGAATCGAAGCCGCCGGGTTTCAGCGACTCGGTTTCAACGGCTCTGACCTCTTGAAATCTTCGGCGGCTGGTGGAGCAGCCAGTGATCGCACGAGGTATAGTAGCCCGGGACCTTGAGCAGCCCCTTGCCCTCGTCGTCGCCCAGGACGAGCTTTTTATAGTTCTCGTCGCCGGTCAGGTGGTAGAGCGCCGCGAAGAGCGTCGGCACCTTCCGCACCTTTTCCTCCTTGCCCTTGGCCAGCGCCTTGCACAGCTTCAGCATGCGCGGGTCGCCCGTCGCGGCGGCCGTCATGGCGACGGCGCGGCAGTAGATGCCGGTGAACCACCAGTTGATCTTCTGCGGCGAGCCGGACACGAACGGGCCGGTGTCGGCGTACCCGGCGTGGGCCTTCATCACGTCCTCCAGGCAGGCCTCGGCCGCCTTGTCGCCGGTGAGCTCCCAGTACCGGTACAGCGCCCGCCAGCCCCAGCCGAGGGCCCGCCACTGCCAGCTTCCCTTGAGCTTCGACCCGCCGCGCCCGGAGAAGTAGCCGCCGTGGGCCGCCGCGATCCGCATGTTCTCCAGGCTGCGGACGTCGCCGAAGAGCAGGTAGCGGTCGTAGAGGATGTCGAGCACGGTATGCTCCGGGTTCGGGAACAGCCAGTCGGAGCGCGACCAGCGGCCCTGGCTGTACTTCTCGTACTCCTCACCCTTGGGCTGGGGGCGGTTGGTCCAGTCCTCGTTCTTATTGGCCTTGCGGAACTCGCCCCAGTCCTTGAATCCGAAGGCGTCCTGCCCGGCGATCTCCTTCGGCCAGGTCACGCCCGGGGCTTCGGCCGGGGCCGGACCGTCGACGCGGTAGCAGCGGACGTCGCGGAAATGCCTGCTCCGGTTGCAGCCGGCCTCGAGCCACATCGGCGAGCCGGTGACGTACCACCGCCAGAAGTAGTTGTCCTGGTCGATGGGCTGGCGCGCCCCGCGCTTGCCGTGCCCTCCGTTGCTGCGCCACCGCTCGCCGAACACCTGCCAGCCGTAGGCGTTGCCGTAGAGCCTGTCGGTGGTGAACATACGCGGCCCCTCGGGCACGATGCGGGTGTCGGCGCGGGTGTCCTCGGAGGTGACCACGGGCGGTGTGAACGGCATGTCGGCCAGCGCGCCGCAGGCCCCGGCGAGCTCCACGGGCGGGCGGGGCAGCGGACAGCCGTCATAGCCGGTGGCGAAGGCGGCGAGATCCACCGCCTTGTTACCGGCGGAGAAGCGAAGGACGATCTCGTGGCCCTTCGCGGAGGTGTCCTCCAGGAAGTGCACCACCTTGCACTCGCGCGGGAAAAGCCCGATGCGGACGGCGCCGTTCAAAGACACCTCGACCGCCTTGGGGAACTGCTGCCAGAACCGGCGGGGGTGGACCGCGAGCGTGCCGCGGGCGGTACGGACAAGGAACGTTCCGCGCGCCCGGTCTCCCTGACCGATCACCTTCCCGCCATTGTCGGGCAGGGTCGCCGCGCGGGCCTTGTCGTCGCCGCGCCGGTAGACGTGGTAGCCGCAGAAGCTCGTCACCGTTCCCTTGGGATAGCTCCATCCGGGCGAATCCATCTTGCCGAAGCCCGGGCAGGCGTCCCAGGTCTTCTCGTCGCCGTTCGAATCCTGGTAGAGGCAGACCGACTGCCCGCCCTCCAGCCGTCCGGCGATTGGCGGCTGGTCGCGCCGGCCGATGATCTCGTAGCCGGTGGCCCCGCCGGCGAGCTTCAGCACGAGCGACGCGTCCTCGAACGTCGGGGCGCCGGCGCTCTTCGGCGGGTTGTTGGTGATCACCACGTCGAGACCGACGTCGGCGCTTCCCCCGTAGAAATTCATGAAGACGTCGTACCCGTACATGCCGGCGGAGTAGCCCTTCCCCTCAGGGGCGCGGTGCGAGCCGCGGGCCCGGACCTGCACCCTGAGCGGCCCCGATTCCAGCACGTCCACGGAAGCGGTCCCTGCGCTGCCCTGGTACGTCTGGCCGTAGGTGTCCTCGACCACGGTGCCGCAGGCGGGACCGGCGGCGAGAATGTCCTCGGACGCATCAAACTTTCCGTCGCCGTTCGCGTCCACCCAGGCGTGCTCCAGCAGGTTGAAGTGCTTGCGGCTGACCGTGAAGCGGGCCGGACCGGTCGTGATCGTGATCGCGTCGTTCGTCTCCTCCACGACGAGCTTCGCCGGGGGAGCGGGCTCCGGGAGTTTCGCGTCGGTCAATATGAATTGTGAGGCGGCGTTCGGGCGGAGCGGGGCGGTGAAATCCACGAGTACCCAGCGGATGGAGCGGTCCGTCCGCCACCACCGGGCCAGCACGCGGAACTGGGCGGGAATCGCCGTGAGCTTCCCCGCCTCGTTCCTCACCGCCAGCCGAAGATTCGAGATGTCCGCGGCCTGGCCGGCGAGGAGCGGCACCCCGCCGGTGATGTGACGCGGCCCCGCCGCTCCGGAAGGTTCCCGGACCGTGAGCGGTATCTCCCACGCCCACGCCGCGCCCGCAAGGCAGACCACCATGATCAAGGCCCATATCCACATACCCGTTCCGCGCATGCACGACCTCCCCTTAATGACGTGAGAGAATGTTCCGCTCCCGCATCATCGTAGCGGGCGGGGTGCGGAAAGACAACAATCGGGTTTCTCGCCCGTATCCGGCGGATTCTCTTGCGAGGGGAGTTGTCCGGTGATATTTTGGTGCGGAGGGATCAGCCATTGGCGCGGAGGGGGTGTCTATGAGTATCGGCACCGACAAACCTGTTCGAACGGCGGAAGAGCTGATGCGGCGGCGGAAATTTGCGGAGGCCGTTCGGGCCTTCGAGGACCTGCTGACCGGCGTGTGCGGGAGCTGTTCGAAGGGCCGGGAGTGCCGGGCCGGCTGCACCAGCATCGCCTGGAGCGCGACCGGAACCGTCGGCTGCAACCCGTACTGCATCCGCTCGCTGGAGACGGAGAGCATCCTGGATCAGGTGGGCTGCCGCGGATGACGGGACGTATCCTGGCCGGGCTGATCATCGTCGGTACCGTATGGCTCCGCCCTCTCGCGGCCGGCACATTCGATCTCCTCGCCGTCGGGGTGCGCAGCGGCGTGAGCGACTCCCGGACACACGAAACCTACCGGCAGCACGAGGCGTTCGCGGAGTTCGAGCTTCCCTGTTCCCGGACGTGCGGCAGCGGCTGGCGCGTCGGCATACGGCTCGTCGCCGCCGCGGGTCTCCTGGAGGCCGCCGGCAGAAGCGGCGGGTACGTGAGCCTGGGGCCCGGGCTGGATGTGGCCTACGACGGCGGATTCGTGTTCAAGGCGGGCATCCTGCCGACACTGCTCGCCCGTGACACGTACGGAGACGACGATCTGGGAGGCAGCTTCGATTTTACCAGCTATCTCGGGCTGGGATACCGGTTCAGGAACGGTGTCACGCTGGGCTGGCGCTCCAGCCACATGTCGAACGCGGGCATCCAGCATCCCACCCCGGAGGTCAACGTGCACATGATCGTGCTGGAGTACCGGTTCTGAACGCGTTCGGCCGCCGCCGCACCGGGCGATAGGGGTCCTGGCGATCATCACGTTCTCCTTTCGTCCTGCACGGGGCGGTGGTACTATAATGTCACGCATCTTGTGCGCCGTATGCTGTTGACACATCCAGCCGGCGGATACTGAAGGTCGCGGTGAGCTGTCGCGCCGAGTACTGCTGGTCGTGATGTTCTCGGAAGAAGGCAGGAGGAAAAGCCGTATGCTCAAAAAGGGCTCGTACGGTTTGGTCTATGAGCCGAAGCCGATTCGCAGGTGGCGGACAGGATTCAGTTTAGTAGAATTGCTTGTCGTGGTCAGCATCATCGCGCTGCTTGCCGCCCTTCTCCTTCCCGGCCTCTCCCGGGCACGGGAGTACGCGTACTTCACTGTCTGTAAGAACAACCTCAGACAGATCGGAGTCGGGTTCCTCTGCTACGCGGGCGGCAACCGGAGCAGGCTTCCGGAGGGATACATCCGGTGTTCGACTTCCGTCAGTATGGAAGCGTCCCGCAGATACGGCACGGTCAAGAACAAGTGGTCCATCGGCGTGGACGGTCCGAAAGGTGTCCGAGACCTTCTGGAACAGATCTACATGGACCAGCTTCCTGGTGATGAGTGTATGGGATGGGACCCGGTCGCCGTCGGGCTCGAGCACGGTTCGTTTCTGGGCAGACCGCGGGAACCCGGGAAGTACCTTCCCATCGAAATACTCTGGGATCCCATCATCGGGGTGAGAGACTGGGGGCCGTTTCTCTCCAGTACTGACCCGTGGAAGCGAACTTCCTTAGGGGGAACGTTCTACTACTCAGCGTGGGCCGGCACCCCGAGAGGGAGAGACCACCTGACGAGGGCGCGAAGCGTCCTGGGATACGGGTTTTTCACGTTCACCGTCGGGTGCATGCCGAACCACTATCCGAATCACGTGATGGTCTGCGCGGGAGGGCAGGCAACGAGCAACATGGAGGAGGGACACAGGCCCGCAACAAGGAGTAGGCCCGTCGCCACGTCCGCGAAACCGTCCGTCTGGGTGGCCGCCTGCAAGGTCCCGTTCAGGGGCTGGTGGCAGGGGGACGCCCTGGATCGGGTGTTCGCCTCTCACTTCGGGTGTCGGGAGACGATAATGGGGGAGTGGAGATACAACGTCGTGCACCTGGACGGACACGTTCACGATTCAACCTGGCTCAGGGCGGAGAAGGGAGTCGGGTGGATGAGCGGATACAACACGAGCGGCGGTGCCCTCATCGACATAGACCCTTACGGCTGGCGCTGGATCGACCCGTCGAACAAGGGGACATACGGATTGGAGCCGATAGACGGCTTCTCGGGGGCTTTCGACCGGTAAAGAGCTTGGGGGGTACGCATGCTGAAGTGGCTGTGGTGTGGTGCGGTGTTGTTGTTTGCCGCGCAGCCCGCCGGCGCGGACGTTACGCTGGGTCTCGATTTCAAGGATGGAATGACGCTTCCGCGGCGGAAGACCTGCCTGATATGGGGAACGGCCAAGTACAAGGAAAAGGTCACTCTCTCCTTTCGCGGGAAGACGGCCTCCGCCGTGGGCGCGCCCGGGGGCGCCTGGAAGATCGAATTCGACGGCGGTGAGCCCGGCGGTCCGTTTCCGCTCGTGGTCGAGGGCGCGAATCGAATCGAGTTCAAGCAGGTGTACGTTCCCGACGTTGCGATGCCTCCGATCTTCACCGAGGAGATGGTGCTGCAGCAGGGGAAACAGACTCCCGTGTTCGGATGGGCGCCCGCCGGCAAGACGGTGAAGATAACGTTCAGGGGCAAGACATATTCCGCGGCTGCCGAGGACGGCTCGTGGCGGACAACCATCGACACGGGAGAGCCCGGCGGCCCGTTTCCTCTGCTCATGGAAAGTGTCGCCAAAACGCGAATCGAGAACGTGTATGTCGGTGAGGTGTGGCTTGTTTCCGGGCAGTCCAATGCGGGGAGTCCGCTCGGGAAGCCGGTGGAAGAGCAATCGGGCATCATTCGCATGTATTCCGACCCGGGCGTCCGCCTGAAGACGGTGGACGGCAAGGTGGTGAAGGAAAACGGCAAGGTCGTTCAGGAAGATCCGCCGGGGGCATGGGTCGGACGGGCGAAATTCCCGATCATCGCCTGGTATTTCGCAAAGAAGCTCCTTGAAAGGCGCAAAACGCCCACAGGCATCGTTCAGGCCGCCAGGGGCGGGACACGGATCCATGAATGGATTCCGGCCGCGCTGCCGCCCGGTGCAATCAGGCCCCGGGTCGCGGGGGGGTGCTACAAGACATTCATCGATCCCGTGATTTCGTATGGCATCAAGGGGATTGTCTGGTGGCAGGGTGAATCGGATATGAAGGCCGGCTACATCGAGAAGTATTCGGAACGGATATACAAGATGATCCCGATCTGGCGCGAGAACTGGGGGCAGGGCGATCTTCCCTTCATTCTCGTGCAGCTCCAGTGCATGACGGAAAAGGCACCGTGGGTGGGGAAGGACGTGGCGGAAGGAAATCTGCCGGTGATGCGCGAGGCCCAGCGGAGCGCGCTGACACAGCCGAACACCGGCATGGTCGTGACGTGCGATTTTGCCGCGGGCGTACATCCGAGCGAAAAAGACAAGGAGCAGATCGGGGAACGCCTCGTCATGGCCGCCGAGGCCCTGGCATACGGGAAGAAAGTCGAATGGTCAGGACCGCTGTTCGACCGGGCCGTTGTGCAGAACGGCAGGATCGTTATTTCCTTCGGACACGTCGGCGAAGGATTGCTGCTTAAGGATCCCGCGATCATGAAGAACGCAAGCTACTACAAGAAACCCGTGCCGGATTCAGGTGAAGCCGGTCGACTGAGAGGATTCGAGATCCAGAGCGGCGGCGGCGATTTTGTTCCGGCACAAGCGACGCTCTCAGGCAAAACGGTGGTGATCGATGCCACGGACATGAAGGCGCCCTTTCGCGTCCGGTATGCCTGGGCGGCCGTTCCGGATGGGAACCTGTTCAATCGTGCCGGACTGCCCGCGTCGGTGTTCGACTCGGGTGTCCTGGAGTCCGGTCGATAAACCATCGGGCGCGACGTCGAAAGGGTCATGGGCGGAGACAGGGACGCGTAACGCTACTTCTCCGCCACCACCCAGGTGACGATCGGACAGCGGGGGTTGTTCGCCGTCGCGATGCGGTGCAGGGGATGCCAGCGGGCGTCCGGCACGCGCAGCCGGTGCAGCCGGAGCCAGTGCAGTATCAGGGCGGGCCCGTTGCCCCAGCCGCCGGCCTCCACCACCTTCGAGAAGCCGCCGCACAGGCGCGACAGCCCCAGCGGGGTGAAGCCCCACAGGTCGGACGGGCCGTGGAGCGGGTAGAGCAGGCGGGTGGTGTGTACCATCAGCCCGCCCGGGCGGAGTACCCGGCGGCACTCGTCGATCGCCGCCTGCGGGCTTCCCTGGACGTGCTCGAGCACGAAGTCGCTGACGACGAAGTCGAAGCTGTCGTCGGGATAGGGGAGCCTCAGCATGTCCACGTCCGGGTAGCTGGTGACCGTCATGTCGATCTCGTCGAGCCCGATCACCCGGCACAGGTTGTCGGACCGGCTGAGGGCGAGGACCTTCCCCTCGCGAGGCAGCTCGCGGAATATCTCCGCGAGCCGCCGGTACATCCGGAACCGGCTGAGCCGCGTCTCCTTCCGAAAGCCGATCGCGGAGGTCCTGAGCAGCGTGCCGACGACGCCCTTGAGCATGCGGGTGACGATTGCGCCGGAGCCGGCGGCCGTGTGCGGTGTGCTCGACACGAAAGCTCCCTTACTGCGTCTTGAAGACGCGGAACGATACGGTAATGGGCTGGTCGCCCTTGGCCGGGTGCTGTTCGTAGGCGATGATCGTCGCGCCGGCGCCGCTGGAGGCGACGGTGGGTCTGATGGCGGGCTCGGTCAGCGATCCCGCGACGTGCGTCGGGGTGGTGACGTTTCCGTCCGTGTCGACGTTGGCGGTGTACACCACCTCCACCGGCCAGTTGGCCTTCGCCGGCCCGGGCTTCCTGGGGGCCTGCTGGTCCCACGCGATCGTGAAGGCAGACCCGTTCCAGACGGCGTGCGGGTTGCGGATGCGGCCGCCGCCCACGCCGCCCTTGCCGAAGAGCAGAAATTTCTTCTTGAGCTTCCCGTCCTTGTCGAACACCGCGGCGTGCGCGGAGTTCTGCGCGTTGCCTCGTCCGAGGGGCACGTGCGTGGTCCACGCGCCGAGGTATACTTCCGGGCCGGCGGCGAGGGACAGAGGAAAGTTCGCGTGGGAATTCCCGTGGGGAATCGCTTCGCGGGCGCCGCTGGTGGTGAACGTCGGCGCGCCTGCCGCGCCGTCCTTTACGAGCTGACAGCCGCCCCCCGGCATGGTCTTGCCGTTGAACGTTCCTATCCAGAAGAGCAGGCTTCTTCCCGCGGACACGTCGCCCGCCACCACCGGGCCGAACCGGCTGTGCGGGGCCTTTTCCGTCACGAGCAGCTTTCCCTGGGCGTCCATCACCCTGCCGTCGGAGCCGACCCGCGTGCCGTAGACCTCGTAGCGCGCGCCCGAGCGGAAGTCCTGCCAGACCACCTGGAACGTCTTGCCGTCCCACGCCGCGTCCGGCAGCGCCCGGCTGTGCGCGCCCTTCGACACGGCGATGCCGTCCGGATCGAGCACCTTGCCCTCGGGGGTGACGCGCGCCGCGTAGATGTCCCAGTCCTTTTCGTTGCGGTAGTCGTGCCAGACCGCGAGGAAGTTCTTTCCGTCGAAGGCGAGGCGCGGGTGCTCCTGCAGGTCCTTCGCCCCGCACACGACGAACGGCTTCTCGTCGAGCACCTTGCCGGACGCGTCCAGCCGACAGCCGACGATGTCGCCGACGTAGTCGAACTTCTCGCGCAGGTCGCCAGGACCCAGGTGTCCCGACTTCCACACCACCAGGAACACGTCGCCGCCCCAGGCCGCCGCCGGCTCGTAACCGTCGCGCCCGTCCAGAAGCGGGAGGGCCTGCCCATCGGCGGCCCACGCGGCCGCCGCGACGAGGACGATCATCACCGCCGCCAGTTGCTTCACATGCATGTGTGTTCTTCTTCGTGTCATTTTATGCGCTTGAAATACCGGTAGTGGGGGGCCTGCTTGTACCACGGGATGCCGCCCACGAAGCTTCCGTCCGGGAGCCAGCAGGGGGTCTCCGAATACGCCGACGATCCCTCCGCGCTCCCGGTGTCGACGAACCGGCCTTCCTTCACGTTGAGCACCGCCATGATCTTCTTCTCGAGATCCAGCCGGTGGAGGATGGCGGTATCCACCCGGGTCATATAGAGGAAGCGCTTCGCCGGATCGTCCGGCCCCCACGCGATCTCGCCGTGGTTGTATACCACCGTGCCCTCGAACGGCCCGGGTACGCTCTTTCCCCGGGCGCCGGGCTTGCCGGAGCAGTTGGGCAGGACGCCGTGGACGCTTCCGTCCTTCAGATCCCAGTACCATACGAAGAAGTCCTTGGGTCCGTAGGTGGTGGCGTAGAGGCGTTCCCGTTTCTCGTCGACGGCGGTGGAGTTGCCCAGTCCGTTGAACCTCCGATTGCCCTGCGCGGTTATCGTTTTCAGCAGCTTCCACTCCGGTCCCGGGCTCAGCACCGCGATGGACGAGACGCTGGTGCCCTGCGTGAGGTACACGTTGCCGCTCTCCCCGCAGGCCGCCGAGGTGCCCTTCTTCGGGAGCGTGGACATCACCTGTCCCGCGAAATCGAGCGCCCGCACCTTCTGGCCGTAGAAATCGGCCAGGTAGTAGAAGAACCGCCCGTCGGGCGAGAAGGCGCGCTCGTGACCGCCGTGATAATCGCTGAGGTACAGCCGCGCCCGCGCGAACGGCCCGTCGAGATACCCGGCCGCGCCGGTGGTGACCGCGTGATACCGGTCCCCCTTCGCGTCGTAGCCCATGAACACGTACCGCCCGCTCCCGCCGAAACCGGACCGCAGGCGGGCGTGCTTGTGGCGCCCTCCCCACATCACCTCGTGGCGGGGGCCGTCGAGCTGGGCGACGATGTTGGTATCCTTGGCGAATTCGTTGGGGTCCAGCTTCCAGCGGGCGTCCGGGGACCATACCGGGGTGGTGATGGTCTTCTCCGCGGCGGCGGGGGACGGGACGGTGCCGGGCGCGGGGGCACCCGTTTTGTCCGCGGCGGCGGCGAGTACCGCGAGCGTGCAGGTGAGGATGACTGCCAAACGAAACTTCATAGGAGGGAGATTACGGGCCGGGGCGGGAGAAGTCAACTTGCTCTTACTTGAGATTGGTGTCGAAGGCGCTGGCCCACTTCGGCTCGTCCTCGAGTCCGTCCTGATGATACGTACCCCCGCTCGCCTTCCAGGGCCATCCGTAGGGCCGGTAGTCACCGTCGTCGCTGTCCGTCATCATCCAGCTCGCCGAGGACCTGACCTCTTTCCATATGCCGTCGTCCACGTGGCCGTCGATGTGCGACACGTTGAATCGAAATTCCCCCGGCATCACGGTGCGAAAGCCGAAGTGGGAGGGGTAGTAACGTTCGAAGTAGTAGTTCTTTATCGGGGCGATACACGCCCCGGTCCAGCATGCGGGATCCGCCGAGGTGGAAAGCGGCCTGTTCCGGGCCTGCGGACGGAACCCGGGCCCCTCAGCGGAACCGCCGCCGTATTCTCCCCCCGCGTTGGTCCAGAGATGTCCCTTCCAGCCGCTCTGCAGGTATCGGGGACAGTTGACCGTTCCCACGAAGAACGCGTACCCCAGCACCTGAGGCCCGTCGCCTCTCGTCAGGAAATCCCGCATCGCACGATTGCCGGCGTGGAGCGTTACCGTTCCGTAGAGTCCGCTCAAGGGAAGCCAGCCGCCTTTCGTCGCCGGGTCCGACCGGCCCCACGGACCCCACGCCCGCACCTGGACTATCGGGTCCCACATCACGTCGATGGGAAGATAGGTGCCCGGCAGGAACGGCCTGGATATCCACTGGTAGTTCTGGTTCTCGCTGCAGAGCCCGGCGAAATTCGGCGTGCCGCCGTACACCTTGTAGAGGAACGTCCTGGAGCCGCCGGATGAGATGTTCCCGCCGACCCATACGCTGCTCACCCAGTACCTGTGGTAGTCGTAGCCGATCTTCATCACCTGCGACGTCTTGCCGCTGTCGGTCGAGCCGTAGCACACCACCTCCGCCTCGGGCAGTTTACCATTGTTGTTGCCGGCGAACAGGAGGAACCCGATCGTGTTCTGTCGGAGCGAATTCTTGCAGGAGGCGAAGTAGGCGTACTCGCGCGCGCGGGACAGCCCGGGGAGGATAAACGCGGCCAGGAGCGCGACGATGGCGATGACCACCAGAAGCTCCACGAGGGTGAACCCTTTTCTCATACGAGAATTATACGGTCGAACCGGCGATCTTCAAGGGGGCGATTTTTTCAACGACTCTGACCCCTTGAAAGTGACCCGTTGAAATAGAGTAACCTGTCACTCTATTTGTGACCGCTTGATTCTTAGAGCCGTTTGAATTCCTCGACGACCGTCTTCGCCTTCTCGAAGGAGACGAGCGGCGGAAGCACGCCGGCCGAGGTGAGGAATATCTTCCTCCGGTCCGGGCACGCCGCGACGTCGTCGGCGACGGTCTCGACGATTCTTTCGGCGGGGGCGAGCCACCCGGTGGCGTTCGTGCCGCCGATGATCGCCTTCGACGGCATACGGGTTCTCCCCTCCGCCAGGGAGACGTCCCCCAGCGGGCGGGTGGTGTACGCCTCGTTCGCCGCCGCGGGAAGCTCGTCTATCATCTCGAGCAGCGCGTTGAGCGTGCCGCACATATGATGCACCGGGTAGATGCCGTGTTCCCGGACGAGCTCGCCGTATTCCCGGAGGTACGGCATGCAGAGCTCGCGGAAGACGGCGGGACTGAGGAGCGTGGTGGAGGTGTTCTCCGTCAGCCAGAACGTGTCGGTGGGGTTCCCGGGCAGGGCCGCTTTCAGGTTCCGCATCCGATCGGCGTGCATCAGCTCGATCGTCTCTCGGAAGAGGTCCGGGGCGTCCACCATCAGGTACACCGTCGAGACCGGCCCGCTCAGGTGCTGGAGCAGGTTCATGTACGGGCTCGGACCGATGCCGGACATGGTGAACGCGTCTTCATCCTCCAGTTCCTTCTTCCGCCGCCGGGCGTTTTCCATCGAGCCGGGTTCGACGGTGTACTTGGTGTCCCGGAAGAGCCACTGGAGCTTCTTCAGGTTTTCGGGCGTTTCCGCCATGAAGACCGTCGGGTGCCACGACGAGGAGCCGGGATCGTACCTCTCCTCCCCCCGCAGGGCGCCGTCCGGCGTGGTGACGATGGTGACGCGGGTGCCGTTCTCTTCCGTTACCTTCCTCGTTACGTGCGGCGCGGTGCCCTTTGCCCGGAGGCCCAGCCATACCATCGGGTCGCACCCGGCCGCGCGGAGCAGGTCTATGTCGCTCATGCTCCGGTACGGTTCGGGCTGATAGCTCCGCCAGTTGGCTCCCAGCATCTTGAGCCACACCGGAAACCGGTCCACCTCCTCCCCCTCCAGCACCGCGGTGATGCGCTCCCGCGTGGTCATCGTGCTCGTGTTCACGGCTGGCTGAATCATGTATCGTTTCTTCCCTGCGGGTATCCCAGCTTGACGGATACCCGGTTCGCGTGCTCGATGAGCACCTTTCTGAAGAGAGTCTTCTCTTTCTGCTTCACGCGGAACGCCGGCGCGGCGACGCAGAGCGCTCCCATGCAGGTGCCCGCGTGGTCGAGAAGGGGGGCGGCGCCCCGGTACACCTCGTCGTTGTTCTGGAGCTGTTCCGCGAAGCCCCGCGCCCGAATCTCCTCGAGTGCCTTCTTCGACGTCCGTGTCGCTTTCCCCTTCCGCCCGAACGCGAGCGCCAGCGCGCCTATGGCGTTGTGGTCCGAGATGCCGAAGCTGCTGCCGGGACGCGCCCTGAGGACCACCGAGCGCGGGCACTCCACCCGGTCGAGGAAGATGAAATCCCCGCCCTGGAAGACGGCGAGCTCCGCCGATTCCTTCACCCGCTCCGTTATCTCGCCCAGGTGCGTCCGGGCGATCTCATGAAGCTCCAGCTGAGAGAGACCGTGAAGCCCGAGCCGGATGGTGCGGTACCCGATAGAGTAATCCCCGCCCCCGTTCCTGGTCACGTACCCCCTGTCGGAGAGCACCTTCAGGTATCTCGCGAAGGAGGCCTGCGACACCTTCACCCGCTTCCGAAGCTCGCCGAACGAAAGGGGTTCCCCGGCGTCCTGGAGGGACTCCAGGATGTCGAGGCCCTTCTGCAGCGCGTTTCCCACTCGTGTCATGGTTGTGCCCTCGTCTCAATATTGAGAGTATGGTATCATATGTGATAATCGCTGTCAAGGAGAAATTTATGGCGGAATAATCCGCCTTTGCTGTACAGTTTCGGGGAGCCCGCGACGTAGTAGTGCAGGAACCGGTGTGGAGGTGCATATATGAGCGTTGACCGGAATACGATGACCCGCCTGCTCCTGACGATGAGGGGCAAGGTGATCGGGTACATCTCCTCGATCGTGGGGGACCCGCACCTGGCCGAGGACGTGTTCCAGGACGTCACCATCATCTGCCTCGAGAAGGCGTCCACGCTGGACGGCGACGACGCGGTGACCCCGTGGGTATTCAAGACCGCCCGGTTCCAGGCGCTGAACGCGTTCCGCAAGCGGAAGCGGGGAGCGCAGCCGTTCGACGATGCGGTGCTGGACCTGCTCGACGGGGAATGGATGGCCGGCACGGAAGACCCCGTCGATTCGGACCGGGTCGCCGCGCTGCGCGCCTGCCTGGGGAAGCTGCCGGAGCGCTCTCGCCGGCTGATGGAGCTGAGGTACGCGGAGAATTATTCCGGCCGCCGCCTCGCCGATATGATGAAGAAGCCGGTGAACACGGTGTACGTGACGATGTCCCGTATCTATAAGGGACTGGCGAAATGTATCGAGGGTACCCTCGCACGACAGGGCCTGGTCAATGGCTGACATGAATATCTCCGACGAATTCGGCGCGCTGGTGCTCCGGCACCTGGACGGGCTGACCGACGAGCGGGAAAGGGCCGCGCTGGAGAAGGCGCTGGCGAGCGACGAAACCGCGCGCGCGGCGTTCGTGTGGATAAGCAGCCGGCACGGGGAGATCCGGGAGGTGATGCTGCCGGAGGCGTCGCGGACCGGGCGGCGGCGGCCGAGACGTTCCCAGGCCCGGCCGCGGACCTTCCGCTGGGGCATGTGGGCCGCCGCGGCGGCGTGCCTGGCGATCGTGACGGGAACGTTGTTCTACAACCTGCAGCAGGTGGAAAAGCTGCCGCAGAGGATCGCGGAGGTCGCGGAACTCGCGTCCGTTCGGCAGACCACGTCGGACGTGCGGGTGATCCGCGGGCAGAAGACGATTGTCGCGGTGGTGGGGCTGAAGCTCTTCGAGGGCGATCGGATCGAGGCGGCGAAGAGCGCGGAGCTGACGTTCGGTTACGAGGACGACGACGCGAAGATCACGATAGGGGGCGGGAAGGGCGAGGAGGGAACGAAGATCACCATCGGCGACGCAGAGAAGGAGAAGCGCCTGAGCCTGCATTACGGCCTTCTGAAGGCGCAGGTGGCGCCGCGGACCGGCGGCGCGCCGGTCGAGATCACGACTGCCCACGCCGTCGCGCGCGTGACGGGCACCAGTTTCCGGCTGATCGTCTCCGAGGCGGATTCGCGGGTGCGGGTGCTGGAGGGCCGGGTGAAGTTCGATCAGCGCGCGACCGGCCGCTCGGTGACCGTTGCCGCGAACCAGTACGCCATCGCGACGTCTGCCGCGGACGACACCGGCCTGCGGCACGGGGACCTGATGCTCGGCCGGTTCATCATCGGGGAGCTGGTCTTCTTCGAGGATTTCGGCAACGACGCCTCGCCGGACCTGTTCGAGCCGGACCCGCAGAAGATCCGCGGCGGCGTCGCCCCGAAGGACATGATCACCCCGCGTCCGGAGCCCGCGCCGGTGGCCGAGCATTTCAAGGCGGTTGGAAAGAAACAGTTCATCAGCGGGGCGCGCCGGAACCGGAAAGGGCTTTTCTGGGTGACGGAGGACCGTGACGGAAAGATATCCCACTACGCGGTGATGAACGCCACCCAGAAGCCGGGCGACACGCACGTGGTGATTCAGCCGTCCGTGCCCCGGGAGCTGCCCAGCTTCATCATAGAATACGACGCGCGGGACATGGCCGACGCCGGCACCGCGCAGATAGGGTCCATGAAGTTCGTCGGCACTGCCCGTCCCACCCCGGTGTTTACCCATCCCCGCCGAAACGAGCTGTACAGCACGCCGTCGAGAGCCGGGCGGTTCTATCACGTCCGCATCGAAGTGATCTCAATCGCGGACAAGGCCGGCAAGCCGTATCTCGACATCAAAGAACACGTGGACGGCACGCTGGTGGTTCACAAGACCATGTACGACGCCGAGCGCCGGATTATCCTGAGCTGCTCCTCGGGCTGGGTATCCGTGGACAATTTCTCTATTCGCCGCGTAGAGCCATTCGAATAGCCGCGTTCGGGCAATGGGTCCACGCCTTCGTCATGCTGAGATTGCGCTGATTCTGCCGCATCGCCCCCGGATGTCGCCTTCCGCCACGGGAATCCTTGTCTGATTTTCTTTTCGGAGGTACCATGATGGTGTCGAAAAGGTGGAAATGGGCTTTCCAGTCGTCTGAAAGCGATATCTCTTTCCCGGTCTCCGGGTCCTCCACCTGGTTGGCGTCCAGCGCGGCCGACGTATACCGCGCCCCCAGGATCAGGTGTGAGTCGCCCGCCGCCGTCCTACCACCTGTACTGGAAGCCGAGGAACGCTTGGAATCCGTAGTCCGGGAAGCCCACGACGGTGGAATACTCGTCGTCCAGAAGATTCTCCAGGGAGATGTACAGCCGGGATCTCCGCTCGTCGTCGAAGGACACGCCGGCGGTCAGGTTGATGTCCACGAAATCGCCCAGGTCGTGGTAGTCGTTGTCCTGGGCGAAACGGAGGTTCTCGAAGGGCGAGACGTACTTCGCGAACAGATTGGCGTCGTATCGGCCCTTCGTGAAGCGGAATCCCGCGGAGATGATCGCGTTGGGGATCTCGTCGTACTTGCTCCAGTTCGCGTCGTGACGCCGCTCCGACTGCATGAGCACGGCGTTGGCGAAGACGATCCAGCGTTCGGCAAGGAGCGCCGAACGGGCATCGAGCTCCAGGCCATACTGGTTCACGTCATCGTTGGCGTAGGTATTGAACGTGTCGCCGTCCTCGGTCACCTTCGTGTCCGCCAGAAGAACGGCCTCGCGGCGAATCGTGGTGAAGAGCCCCGCTGAGAACGTTCCGATGCTCGGCTTCTCCAGCATGATACCGGCGTCCAGGAGCACGCGGCTCTCGCGCTCCATGCCCCCGCCGTCTTCCGCGGCGGCGCCCGGCGGCGGATCCACCAGACCGAACGCACCGTGGCCGTACAGGGATGCGATGTTCGTAAGACTGTACTTCACGCCGACGGTCGCGGTGGTCGCCGGATCGCCCCACTTGTCGGTAACCTCGCGGCTGGTCAGCCTGGTGCCCAGGATATTGAACGAGGTGTCGGTGTAGTTGCGGTACCATCTCCGTGTGATACGCAGTCCCGCGTCCATGGTCACCCGGTCCCACTGCTGCTCGTCCATGACGACTATCGAGTAGGTATCCACGTCCATCTTCTTGCCCACGAAGAACCGCTTGCCCTCGGGGCAGATCCACCGGTGGTACTGCAGACCGAATCGCAGGGTGTTCGTGTCGGTAAGGCTGCGGGCGTGAAGAACGCCCAGGTTCTGCTCGCGATCGTTTTCGGAATGGTCGTCATCGGGCTGGCCCGGCTGTTCCATGTGGTAGTCCAGCCGCCGGTCCACGTAGCTGACGTCGATCTCGGTGCTGGCTCGATCCTGGTGTTTGAAAAGGGTGCGGAAAATGCTTCCGAAGGAGGTCATCGGGGAGAACTTCTCTTTGCGGTTCTGGAGCGAGTTCTTGCCCGGGTCCTGTATCGTCCGAAGCTCGCGGCTGCCGGTGAGACCGTAAGCGGTGAGCTCCATGTGCACCGCGTCGTTGACGTCCCACCCACCGGTGCCGAACAGCGAGGAGAAGTTCTCGGCCGCGTTTTCGTCGTCGGGCCCCCGGGTGGAGTAGGTGTGGGCGCCTATGGTGTAGTCGCCCCGTTCCCGCCTGTCGCCGTGAACAAGGGACATCCGCATGGTGTCGTGACTGCCGCCCTGAACGTCGAGGATTGTGGTAGCCGTATCGAAGCGGCGCGTGACCAGATTGACGGCTCCCACGAGACCGGAATTCGGCCCGACCATGATGGCGCCGCCGGAGCGCAGCACCTCGATGCGCTCTATGGCGGCCGCGGGAAAGAACGAGGGAATGGACCGGAACGCGCGCTGCCACACCCCGTTTATGGCGTAGTCAGGGTATGGGTATATCTGCCCGCGGATCGACGAAAAGCTTTTCTCCTTTCTGCCGCGTGTCTCGGTAAGAACCCCGGGGGCGAGATCAATCGCGTCGGTCAGCGAATCCGCGTCCATAAGCCGTATCGTCTCGCTGTCCACGATGGATGAGGCAATCTCCAGGGACAGGGATTCGATCGTGGGGGTCTCGAGCAGGTCCCTCTCGTCGCGCGGGGCCTTCACCACGAGTTCTCCCATCTGGAGGATATTTTCCCCGGCACGCGACGCGGGGGCCTCAGCCGGGTCCGGTTCGGCAGTCCCCCCGGTGTCCGCAGCGCGCCCGGCGCCCGGACAGAGGCCGATAACGATTATACACCACAACAACATCAGGCGAAGATTCATTGAAATCTACTTCCCGTCAGTCCGCACAGAGTGCATTCAAAAGCATGTGCCCGTATATACGCCGGCCGGGCGAAAAGGGGACACGAAACCTGGCCGCACGGGCTGTTTTCGAAACTACACCCATCGTTCCTGGAGATGGCCGGACTCATTGACTGCTCCCGCCGGCGAATGCCAAGTCGCCGCCGCCCAGATAGCCAAGGAGATCAAGCAGGGCACCCATTCGCCATACGCCGCGTAGAGCCCTTCGAATAGCCCCGTTCGGGCCCCTCACTTTTTCTCGATTCGGCTGTACAGACCCTCTCCGCCCGTGACGTACAGGGGTAGAGGAGGGCAGTATGAGCGACAGAAGGGTAGCTATCACGGGAATCGGGTGGGTGACGCCGCTCGGGACCCGTGTAGAGCCGGTCTGGGAGGCCCTCCTGGCGGGGACGAGCGGTCTGGGAGCGATACAGGCGTTCGATACGGAAGGCTTTGCCACCCGCATCGCCGGTGAGGCGAGGGATTTCGACCCCACCGCGTGGATGGATATCAAGCAGGCGAAACGGACGGATCGTTTCGTTCAGTTCGCCGTCGCGGCCGGGGAGATGGCGCTGCAGGACGCGGCGCTGGACCCGGGGGACGCCGACGCGTACCGGACGGGCGTGGTGGTGGGCTCCGGTTCCGGGGGGATGCGGACGATAGAGATCGGTGAGGAGCGTCTGCTGAACATGGGCCCCCGCAAGGTGCCGCCGCTTTCCATCCCGAAGATGATGATCAACGCCGCGTCCGCGGCGATCGCCTCCCGGTACGATTTTCACGGGCCCAGCTTCGCGATGACGGCGGCGTGCTCGACGGGTTCGCTGGCGGTGGCCGAGGGGGCGTCTCTTATCAAGTCCGGCATGTGCGACGTGGTGCTCGCGGGGGGCGCGGAGGCCAGCATCACCCCGCTGTCGCTCGGCGCGTTCTGTTCGTGCGGCGCGCTGTCGCGGCGCAACGACGATCCGCAGGGCGCGAGCCGCCCGTTCGACCTCACCCGCGACGGCTTCGTGATGGCGGAAGGCGCCGGGGTGCTGATACTGGAGGACATGGAATCCGCCCGGGCGCGCGGCGCGCGGATATACGCGGAGCTTTCCGGATGGGGCCTCACCAACGACGCGCATCACATCACCGTGCCTCATCCCAGCGGGGAGCCGGCGGCGCGGGCGATCACCGACGCGATATCCATGGCCGGCGCGTCGGCCTCCGACGTCGACTACATCAACGCGCACGGGACCGGGACGCCCCTGAACGACCCGGCCGAGACGCACGCGATACGACTGGCGCTGGACGGGGCCGCGAACTCGGTCGCGGTGTCGAGCACGAAGAGCATGCTGGGGCACATGCTGGGAGCGACCGGAGCGGTGGAGGCCGGCATCACCGCGCTGGCGCTCTCCACCGGAAAGATTCCGCCGACGACGAACGTGGACGAGCAGGACCCGGCGTGCGACCTGGACGTGGTTCCCCATACGATGCGGGAGCTGCCGGACCTGTCGCTGGCCCTTTCGAATTCGTTCGCGTTCGGGGGCCACAATGTCTGTCTTGCCATGAGGAAGGTATAAGGAGGCGCGCTATGAAGAACAGGCACCGTCAGAATCAGGCCATCGCGAACTGGGTGGTGACCGAGAGCATCAAGAGGGGGCTGGGGCACCTCTCCATCGAGGACGAAAGAATCGACGGACGGACGATCACCCTCCACGGAAGGGAGATGGTGAACTTCGGGTCGTGCAGCTACCTGGGCCTGGAGATGGACCCGCGGCTGGCCGACGGTGCGATAGACGCGATACGGCGATACGGCACCCAGTACTCGTCGTCGCGGGCGTACGTCTCCAACGCGCTGTACCCGGAGCTGGAGCGTCTTCTGGGGGAGCTCTTCGGCGCGCGGACCATCGTCACCCCGTCCACCACCATGGGCCACCTGTGCGCGCTGCCGGCGCTTCTGGACGACAACGACGCGGTGATCCTGGACCAGCAGGTGCACGCCAGCGTGCAGCTCGCCGCCGACGTGCTGAAGGCCCGCGGGATCCACGTGGACATCACTCCGCACAACTGCCTGAAGTCGCTTACCCGGATGCTGAAGAAGCTGGAGAGGAAGCACGGCGCAATCTGGTACATGATCGACAGCATGTACTCGATGTACGGCGACTACGCGCCGATGAAGGAGCTGGCGGCGATGCTCGACGAGCACCCGAAGCTGCATCTGTACGTGGACGACGCGCACGGGATGAGCTGGTGCGGGAAGCACGGCCGGGGCCACGCGCTCACCGCGGTGCCGCGTTACGACAGGCTGGTTGTCGCCACGTCGCTCAACAAGGCGTTCGGCGCCGGCGGGGGCGCGCTGATATTCCCGAACAGGAAGATGTACCGGACGGTGAGGAACTGCGGCCTGCCGCTGATATTCTCCGGTCCGCTCCAGCCGCCGGTGCTGGGCGCGTGCATCGCCTCGGCGAGGCTTCACCTGTCCGACGAGATCGTGGACATGCAGATAGATCTGCACGAGAGGATCGAGCACTGCAACCGGATGCTGAAGGAGCACGGCCTGGCGCAGGCGATGGAGGCGCACTCACCCATCTTCTTCGTCAAGGTGGGGCTCCCCACGGTGGGCGGGAACCTGATGGCGCGGATGATGGAGGAGGGGTTCTACATGAACTGCGGCGTGTTCCCGGCGGTGGCGTGGAACGACACCGGCATGCGCTTCACCCTGAACCGGCACCACACCCTGGGCGATATCAGCCGGATGGTGGAGGCGCTGGCGCATCACCTGCCGCTGGCCAGAAAAGAAGAGGGGTCCGTCCGGGGCATCCTCCGGAACCTGCTGAGCGTGCGCAAGCGGGTGACGCGGCAGGCGGTACCGGCGTAGGTGCGGCCATGGACGCGCTGGTAACCGGTGCGAGCGGCTTCCTGGGCGGCGCGCTCACCGAACGGCTGGTGCGCGACGGGGCCTCGGTCCGCGTCCTCGTCCGTCCCACCGGCAATCTGGAACGGCTTCGGGATCTCCCTATTCATACATGCTACGGCTCCCTGGAGGACCCGAAGTCTCTGGCACCGGCGCTCGAGGATGTCGACAGGGTATACCACTGCGCCGCGCTGGCGTCCGACTGGGCGCCGTGGAGAGCATTCCACCGGGCCAATATCGCGGGCGTGCGGAACCTTCTGGAGGCGGCAGCCGGGATCGAACGCTTCGTCCATATCAGCACGACGGACGTGTACGGGTATCCGATCAACGTGTGCGACGAAGCCCATCCGCTCGTGGATACCGGCCTTCCCTATAACCGAAGCAAGGTCGCCGGCGAGCGGATAGTCATGCAGTACCACCGGGACACCGGATTGCCCGTCACCATCATCCGTCCCGCCACTATCTACGGCCCGGAAAGCCAATCGTGCGTGGGGGAGATAGCCGGGCTCCTGGAGAAGGGCGGCATGGTGTACCTGAACGGCGGGCGTTCGGGCGCCGGACTTCTCTATATAGACAACGCGGTCACCGGCATCCTGCAGGCGGCGGGATCGCCCCGGACGATCGGCGAGGCGTACAACCTGCGCGACGAGACGGATTACACCTGGCGGGAGTTCGTGGAAGCGCTGGCCGCGCGGATGGGAGTGCCCTCCCCGCGCCTCAGCATACCCGGTCGCGCGGCGTGGGTGGTCGGCTGCGCGTCCGAGGCGGCGTACGGAATGTTCGGGATCCTGCACCGGCCGCTTCTCACCCGTCACGCGGTGCGGCTGTTCTGCCGGGATCAGAACTACCCGATAGAAAAGGCGCGGGCGCACTTCGGCTTCCGGTCCGGTGTCTCCTTCGACGAGGCAATGGAGCGGACGTGCGCGTGGCTGCAGTTGGAGGCGGCGCCGATGCTCTCGCCGGGCGGCTGAGGTCAGCGCCGGCCGCGCCCGCCGAAGCCGCCCCGGCCGCCGCTGCCCTCGGCCCTGCGCTCGATGCTCCGCACGGCGTCGTCCACGGCGGACTGCAGCGATTCGTTCGTCTGGGCGATCTCCTTCAGCGACGGGATGTCGCTCGCGGTTCCGACGCGTCCCACCGTTTCCACCGCCCGGCGCCGGACGTCCTCGGTCTCCCCGGACAGCGCCAGGATCTTCAGCGTCGGCAGCGCCTGTGATTCCGAGACGGTGGCGGCCGACGTGCCGGGATTCCTGGTCGCGATCCTCCCTATGGCCGAGGCGATGCCGATGCGGCGGGCGGCGTCGGTCTCGTTCTGGAGGGCCTCGCCGAGCTGTACCGCCAGCTCCGGAGTGCCGGAGCTTCCGACCGCCCACGACGCGCTGCGCTGGAGCCGTTCGTCGACGCCCTCGCCGCCCGCGATGAGCTCCACCAGGAACTCGTTCGCGTCGCTCGTGCCGATGGCGCCGAGGGTGCTGAGCGCCGTCCAGGAGCCGCGGCGATCGCTCCCCGCGTCCTTCACCATCTCCTCGATCCGGGGCACCACCGCGGAGAGCTGCTGCGTGACGCCCGCATCGTTCACCCGCCTGTTGATCTCGGCGATGCAGTTGGCCATCGTCAGCAGCTCGGCGTCGTCACCCGGGTTCGTCAGGGAGGACATCAGCGCGTAGGCGGTTTCGGCCGTGCCGGTCCTGCCCAGGGTACGCGACGCCGCCATGCGCATCCGGCCGTCGCCCTCGCCGGTGGCGACCTCCGCGAGGACCTTGTGGGCGGAGACGGTGGCGATGTCGCCGAGCGCGGAGACGGCCTGCCCCCGCAGGCCCCGGTCGCCCTCGCCGGCGAGGATGCCCTTCAGCATCGGCACCACCTCGTTCGACAGCAGCGCGGTTATCTCGGGGTCCTGCAACTCCGCGTTGATAGCCCCGAGCACGCCCGCGGCGATCACCTTCGACGCGTTCGAGCCCGAGCCCTTCAGGATGTTCACCAGGTCGGGAACGACTTCCCGTCCCTTCTTCTTCAGCTCTTCCACCCGGTCGCGCAGTGTGCGCGCCGTCCGGCGGTCACGCCCGGTATAGAACTCCGCCAGGGAGTCGATGGCGCCGTACACGTCTTCTTCGCCCGCGGCGTCCCCGCTCGTATCCGGGTCGCCGCCCCCGGCGGCGAGCAGTTCCTGTATCAGCCGCTCGGTCATGTTCTCCGGGGTGGGCGCCGGCATCGTTTCGCGGACCGGCCGGCCGGCGGTGTCCGTCGGGGTCCGCCGGGCGGACGCGGAGGATCCCTTCGCCGCCGTCCTCTTCACGACGGCGGTATCCTCCCGTGACGGGGACGGCGGGGCCGGAGCGGGCGTGAGATAGTCGACCGCGAACACGCATATGAGCGTAACGACGGAACCTGCGATCGCGCCGAGAATCGCGTTCCTCATGAAAAGGCCCTCCTTTGCGCCGATTATATTAGACGCGGGACGGAAAGTCAGGGTTTACAGAGGCGTCACGCTCTTGCACAGGGAGAGCCTTTTGGGCTTTCGTAACGGCCTCAGACGATGCGCACGACGGAGAGGGCCTCCTCCAGGCTGGTCACCCCCGCGGACACCTTGAACAGGGCGTCCTCGTGCAGGGGGGTCATCCCTGAGCGCAGGGCGGCCTGGTGGATGGCGGATTCGGATATGCTGTCGTTGACGAGCTCACGGATCTCGTCGTTGACAATGAGCAGCTCGTGCACGCCGATGCGGCCTCTGTAGCCGGTTCCCCGGCACGCCGCGCATCCCTTGGCGTGCTTGAGCGCGGCGGGGGCGGCCTTGTCGGGGAGCGCGGACATGATCTTCGTCTCGGATTCCGTTATCGGCCTCTCCTCGGCGCACGTGCAGAGCCTCCTCATCAGCCGCTGGGCACATATGCACAGGAGCGAGGAGCCGATGAGGAACGGGTCTATCCCCATGTTTATGAATCGGGTGATGGTGCTGACCGCGTCGTTGGTGTGGAGTGTCGAGAACAGCAGGTGCCCGGTGAGCGACGCCTGCACCGCGGCGTTGGCCGTTTCCAGGTCCCTGATCTCGCCGACCAGGATGACGTCCGGGTCCTGCCGGAGGAAGCTGCGGATGGCGCGTGCGAAGGTGTAGCCGATGTTGCTCCGCATCTGGCTCTGGTTGATGCCCTTGATCCGGTACTCGATGGGGTCCTCGGCGGTCTGGATGTTGATGCCGGGGAGGTTTATCTCCGAAAGGGCTCCGTAGAGAGTGGTGGTCTTGCCGCTGCCGGTGGGGCCGACGTGGAGTATCATCCCGTAGGGCTGGCGTATCAGGCGGCGGTAGTTCACCAGGTTGTCGTTCTTGAAACCGAGGGTGTCGAGCCCGAGCTGGACACCGGACTTGTCTATGAGCCGCATCACCACCTTCTCGCCGTCCGCCACCGGCAGGGTGGAGACGCGCAGCTCCAGGTCGGTCCCCTTGCGGCTGAAGGCGGTGAAGGCGATGCGGCCGTCCTGGGGGAGCCGTCGCTCGGCGATGTCGAGCTTCGCCATGATCTTGAGGCGGCTCACGATGGCGCGGGACGCGGCCGTGGACATCTTCATCAGCGTCTCCAGCTCACCGTCCACCCGCACCCGTACCACGATCTCGTCCGGGAACGGTTCGATATGGACGTCGCTGGCGCCGCGGCGGAACGCGTCCTCCACGATCTGGTTGGCGAGCCGGATGATGGGGGCGCTCTCCTCGGTGACATTGTCGTCCAGGTTCACAATGACGCCGGTCTCCGGCGCGCGGTCCGCCGCGGCGCCGGCGGAGAATTCCTTCTCGACCTGTCCCGCCACGTTCAGCAGGTGGTCCTCTTCCCGGTCGTACAGCAGGTCCACCATCTTGGCGATCTGTCCCGGGCGCGCGATCACCACGTTGATCTTCCGGTCGGTGACCTTCCTGAGGTCGTCGAGCAGGTTGATGTCGAACGGGTCCTCCACGGCGACGGTGAGGGTCTTCTCGTAGACGGAGAACGGTATCACGGTGCGCTTCTTGCAGAAGGCCTTGGGCAGCACCTCCAGCACCTCCTTGCCCAGGTGGCAGTTGGCCAGGTTCACCACGCAGCGGCCCGACTGCTCCGCGACGATTCCCACCAGCTCGTCCGGCCGGAACGCCTCCGTCCTTTCCAGGGCCTCGGCGAGGCTGCCGCCGGCCTGGGTCTGGTAGCCCCTCGCCTTCTCGTACTGCTCCTGGGTCAGGCGGCCCGCCTTGAAGAGGAGGGTCTTGAGGCGGCGGTCCTCCATCATGACGAGGTCCCCTTCTTCTTCTTTTTCCCGCCGGA
Organism: uncultured Planctomycetota bacterium; assembly: GCA_964389785.1. Classification (GTDB taxonomy): domain Bacteria; phylum Planctomycetota; class CAYMFW01; order CAYMFW01; family CAYMFW01; genus CAYMFW01. The sequence goes on along the minus strand of CAYMFW010000036.1, from coordinate 4,849 downwards.
GTCCTTCTTCGATGGGGTCTTCTTCGGCGACGCCTTTCCCTTCCCGGCGCCCTTCTCCGCGGGCGGTTTCTCGGGCTCGTCGCCGAGCCAGGCGGGAAGCTCCCCGTCGACCGCCGGGCGCGCCGCGCCCTTCTCCAGCGCCCCGCCGAACCATTCCGGAAGCGCGACGATGGTGTCCTTCCTGATGTCCGGCGGCACCGCGGCGACTATCGCCCGGGCCTTCTTCAGGTTCCTCTGCACGTCCTCCAGGTCCATATCGGTGAGGGGCCCGGTGTAGTCCGGGAAGTGGCGCTCGAACGCGCGCCGGAACTCGCTTGCCATCACGACGGAGCGGCACGCGAAGAGGTCCTTCGGCGCGGTGATACGGCCGACGGTGCGGTCGTCGAACGGGTCCACCATGCCGAGCGAGATGGTCCGCCCCGCGGCGTCGAGCGGCAGCACCTTCTGCTCCCAGCACAGTGCGGGGTCCACCATGGCCAGCACCTCCGGGTCCACCGTGTAGTAGTCGAGATTTATATAGGGAAGGTTGCACGCGGAGATGAGCATCTCCACCAGCGTCCTCTCTCCGATCATGTCGGCCGCGAGCATCAGCAGGCACACCGGCCGGATCATGATACGGGCGGCCTCCAGGAGCGGCCCGCAGTCCTCGCGGGGCAGCAGGCCCCGGCGCACGAGCGAGTACAGCATGGTGCGGGCCGGGGACTTCCGCACCATCGAGTCTTCCTCGTCCATCGGTTTCTTCGGCGCCTGCGCGGCGGCCGGGGCCGAGTCCTTCGTGTCGACGAGCTCCGTGTTGAGCTTCGCGATCACCAGGCCGCTAATGCTCTTCAGCGTGTTCAGCACGCCCGCCCCGTCCCTGGCGACGGCGGAGAACGAGGGGCGCTTCTTCGTGTTGAGCGCCTTCTCCATCTCGCTCTCGGGCACCGCGTCGGCCAGGTCGCGCTTGTTCCACTGGAAGACGATGGGGACGACCTCGGGGTCGAGCCCGTTCTCCTTCATGTTGTCCCACAGATTCTCGAGCGACTCCCGGTTCTCGGGCTGGAGCTTCGACGAGGAGTCGGCGATGAACACCACCCCGTCCGCGCCCTGAAGGACGATTTTGCGCGAGGCGTTGTAGTGCACCTGTCCGGGGACGGTGTAGAGCTGGAACTTCGTCTTCATGTCGGCCACCCGTCCCATGTCGAGGGCGAGCAGGTCGAAGAATATGGTGCGGTCCTTCTCGGTCGCGACGGACATCAGCTCGCCGACGGCCGTGGACGGGGCGTTCGCGTGGACGTGCTCCAGGTTGGTGGTTTTGCCGCTTCGGCCCGGCCCGTAGTAGACTATCTTGCAGACGACTTCCCGCGAGGCGATATTGATCTCGGCCATTCACTCTCCTGAGCGATGTAGTGAAGCAGAATGAATATATGCCGTGCGGGGCGGGGTGTCAATACGGGAGCGTATCAGGGGCCCCATTCCTTGACATCCAGCTCACGTACAGGATAAAGACGTGATATTTCGCATTCTCAACCACTTGAACTTGGTGCAGGAGGAATCTCCCGGCACGCTGGGGCGCTCTCCGCCCGAGGAGGCGGCACTCGCCCGGAGTGCGGAGATTGTCTGCGAACCATTTTGTGACGATCTCGAACCGGACGAGGCGAAGGTAACTGGTCCCTATTATTCCGCGGGACATCTGCCGGGAGGTCCATGTACCGATCCGGGCCGCATGAGCGTATACTTGTGATATGAGACTCACGACAAAACTGTATATCTCGGTCGTGGCGGTGCTGCTGGTCGTCTTCGCGTTTTACGGCTATTTCGCCTACAGCCGGGAGACGGAGCAGTTCGAGCACAACATGAAGATCGATTCGGTCATCCTGGGCCGGGCGCTGGCGGCCGCCGTGCGCGACGTCTGGCGCGTCGAGGGCAGGGGACGCGTAGAGGACCTGATACGAGACGCCAACGCGGGAGAATCTTCCATTCAGATCCGCTGGGTGTGGCTGGAGGGCGAATACGACGGCAGCGACGGGAAGCCCGACGTTCCCCTGGGGCATATCGGCCCGGCCCTCCGCGGCAGGGAAGCGACCGTGCGATGGACGGGATCCGACGGTATTCCCACGGTCTACACGTACGTGCCCGTGACCAATCCCACCGGACGGCGCGGCGCTCTTCAGCTCTCGAAGTCGACAGCGTCACTGCGCGACTACGCGTGGGGCAGCGCGTTCCGCCTGGGCTTCGTCGCGGTAATGCTCATCGTCATCGGCGGCGTCTCCATCCGGCTGGCCGGCCACTGGCTGATCGAAAAACGCACGGAGGGACTCGTTTCCTTCGCCCAGCGAATCGGCAAGGGCGACCTCACGAGGCGCTTCGAACCCGGCGGACGGGACGAGATCTCCGAGCTGATCAGGAACATGAATTCGATGGCCGATCACCTGGAGCTGGCGCGGGACCAACTGAACAGGGAGACGGCGGCCCGCATCGACACTCTGGAGCAGCTGCGCCACAGCGAGCGCCTGGCCACCCTCGGCCGCCTCTCCTCCGGGGTGGCGCACGAGCTCGGAACGCCCCTCAACGTGATCTCGGGAAGGGCCAAGCTCATCTCGGGAAGAGACCTGGAGGAAGCGGACGTCTACGATTGCGCCCGGATCATCGGCGAGCAGGCGGATCGCATGGCGGCGATCATCCGGCAGCTGCTTGATTTCGCGAGGCGGAGGGCCTCGGTGAAATCGTTGGTGAACATCGGCGACCTCGTCACGTCGGTCACCCGCATTCTGGGGCCGCTCGCCCGGAAGCAGAATGTCGATCTCCGATGCACGCGGAACATCGACAACCCGACGGGCCACGTCGATCAGTCTCAGATGCAGCAAGTCTTCATCAACCTGATGATGAACGGGATCCAGGCGATGCCGAACGGCGGAACGCTGGAGATATCACTCGAGCGCGTGCGCGACGATCTCGCCGTCCGCATCAGGGACGAAGGCGGAGGGATCCCGGAGGAGAACCTGCCCCACCTGTTCGAACCGTTCTACACGACGAAGGTCGTGGGCGAGGGAACGGGGCTGGGCCTCTCGATCGCCTACGGTATCGTTCAGGAGCACGGCGGCCGCATCGAGGTCGAAAGCGCGACCGGGAACGGCAGTACGTTTACGGTGTACATACCCACGAAAGATGAGACATGAACGGGCGAATCCTCATAGTCGACGACGATCGGAGCATGTGTGACATGCTGGAGCTGGACCTGCGCAGGCGCGGGTTTGACCCCGTATCGGAGATGTCGTCGTCGGCGGCCTTCGAACGGCTGAAGACGGAGGACGCCGACGTGGTGCTGACCGACCTGAATCTGCCCGGCATGAACGGCATCGTGCTCTGCGAGCAGATCGCGGCGAATCGCCCCGACGTGCCGGTGATCGTGATAACCGCGTTCGGGAGCCTCGAGACCGCGGTCGCGGCCATACGGGCTGGCGCGTACGATTTCGTGACGAAGCCCGTCGACACGGACGTCCTCGCCCTCTCCCTCGGACGGGCGGTGGGCCACCGGCGGCTGCGCGAACAGGTGACGCTCCTCAACCGGACCGTCGAACAGCTCCAGCCCTACGACGAACTGATCGGCAGATCGCTTCCCATGCGGGGGATGTTCGACCGGCTCTCGCGCATCTCCGAAACCGAGGCGTCCGTCCTGATCACGGGAGAGACCGGCACGGGCAAGGAACTGGTGGCGCGCGTGCTCCACAAGCGAAGCGCCCGCCGGAAGGACCCGTTCGTCCCGGTCGACTGCGCGTCCCTGCCGGAATCCCTGCTGGAAAGCGAGCTGTTCGGACACGCGCGCGGCGCCTTCACCGACGCCAGGACCGCGCGCAAGGGGCTGTTCCTGCAGGCGAACGGCGGAACAATGTTCCTGGACGAGATCGGCGACCTGCCGCTCTCGCTCCAGCCGAAGCTGCTCCGCGCGATCGAAGGACGATCGGTCAGGCCGGTGGGAGGCGACGCGGAGGTGTCGTTCGACGCGCGCCTGATCGCCGCGACCAACCAGGATCTCGAATCGGCCGTCGAGGAGGGCCGGTTCCGGGAGGACCTGTTCTACCGCCTGAACGTCATCCCGGTCAGAGTGCCGCCGCTGCGGGCGCGGGGGACCGACATCCTCCTGCTGGCGCAGCACTTCCTCGAACGGTACGCGGCGGATTCCCGCAGGGACGTCACCGGGATATCGGTGCAGGCGGCGGATCGGCTGCTGGGATACTCCTGGCCGGGCAACGTGCGGGAACTGCGCAACGTCATCGAGCGGGCCGTGGCGCTGACCCGGTTCGAAAAGATCGCCGTGGACGATCTTCCCAAGAAGATCCGCTCGTACCGGCAGACCCAGGTCATGCTCGGCGGCGACAATCCCGCCGAACTGGTCACCCTGGAGGAAGTGGAACGCCGCTACATCCTCCACGTTCTCCGCGCCGTCGGCGACAACAAGACCCTCGCCGCGAAGATGCTGGGCCTCGACCGGAAGACGCTGTACCGCAAGCTTCAACGATACGAGGAGTAGACCGCCGGCTGGCACGGTAGTTGCTCTTTCAACTCGCCGGAGGTGAGACATGAAAGAGAGATCCGGTACGTGTCATCCGCGCATTCTGGTGGCCGAGGACGACGGCGAGATGCGTGATCTCCTCACGCACGCGCTCACCGACGCCGGTTTCGAGGTGGTACCGTGCGCCAACGGCATAGGCCTGCTGCAGAAGCTGCAGGACCACCTGTCGTCCCCGTATCTGTCGAACGCACGCGGCACCATCCAGCTCGTCATCAGCGACATACGCATGCCCTTCGTGTCGGGTCTCGAGGCCCTGCACGTGCTCGGGAAACGAAAGGGCTGTCCGCCCATCATCCT
>CAYMFW010000035.1:0-31843 GCA_964389785.1 uncultured Planctomycetota bacterium | reverse complement strand
GAGGGACGCCTGATCAATCTCTCCGCCGCCGACGGGGGCATAGTCGACGAGACCGGCGCAGGGGTCCGGGCGGTTTCGCCGGGCGCCTTCGTTCTTTTCGTCATCGCGCACGACAACGCGGCCGTGGCCGGTACGGCCGATAGCGTGACGGTCACCGCCTACGACGCCTACGGCAACGTGAAGACGAACTACCAGGGGACGATCACCGTGGATACCACCGGTACGGCCGGCGCGGTTACGTGGGCGAACGTATCGGGCGGCGGCACGTTCGGCGACGGCGGCGCGGGGGTGGACACCGCCACGTACACGTACGTTCCCGGCGACGCGGGCGTCGTGACGCTCAGCATTACGGACACGGTGACCGAAACGATCAATATATCCGCGGCCGGAGACGGTAAGGCGGATCTGGACGGGGAGGGCGCTATGGTCGTCGGGCCCGCCGCGATCGGCTCCTTCGTCATCACCCATGACGCCGCGGCCTCCGCGGGGGTGCCGGAGAACGTCACGGTGGACGCGAAGGATCTCTACGGAAACCAGAAGACGGACTACACCGGGCAGATCACGCTCGATACGAACGGCAGCGCCGCCGCCATCGGATGGGCGCTCGTCACCGGCGCCGGCTCCTTCAACGACGGCGGGGCGGGCGTGGACACCGCCGTGTACACGTACGTCGCCGGCGACGCCGGCACCGCCGTGTTCACGATAACGGACACTGCCCAGGATTCTCTCGATATCGGCGTCAGCGGCGACGGGAAGTCGGACGACGACAGCGAGGGCCTGCTGGTCGTGGGGGCCCCGGTTATCTGGTCTTTTGATATAAGCCACGACGGCTCCGGCAACGCCGGCGTGGCGGAAGCGATCGCCATCACCGCGATGGACAGCGTGGGAGCCGTGAAGACGGACTACCAGGGCACCATCACGGTCGATACGAACGGCACCCCGGCGACCATCACCTGGGCGCTGGGTACGGGCGGCGGCACGTTCAACGACGGCGGCGCGGGGGTGGATACGGCCACGTACACGTACGCCGGCGCGGACAACGGCGTGGTGATTCTGACGATAGTCGATACGACGGCCGAGACGCTGGACGTGGACGTCGCCGGGGACCTCAGAACGGACGATGATTCGGAGGGCACCCTCGGGATCGGCGCGGCGCTCCTGAGCCATTTCGTGATCACCCATGATCACCAGGCGGTCGCGGGAACGCCGGAGGCGGTGACGGTGACGGTCACGGATACCGTAGGCGCGACCAAGACGGATTACACCGGCCAGATCACGCTGGATACCACCGGCACCCCGGACAGCATCACGTGGGCGCTGACCTCGGGCGGCGGCTCGTTCGTCGACGGCGGCGTCGACGCGGACACCGCCACGTATACCTTCGTCGGCGGTGACAGCGGCACGGCGAGCTTTACGTTCAGCGATACCGTGGCGGAGACGATCAACATCTCGGTCTGGGGCGACGCCGTGACCGACGACGATTCGGAGGGCGACCTGGAGATCGTTCCCGACGCGCTCGACCACTTCAGGATCGGCCACGACGGATCCGCCGTCGCCACGATCGCGGAACCGATTACCATCTGGGCCCGGGACGCGAACGAGAACACGATCACGGCCTACACCGGTACGATCACGGTCGATACCACCGGGACGGCAACCGAGATCGGCTGGGCCCTCAAGACCGGCTCCGGCGTCTTCAACGACGGCGGCGCGGGTGTCGATACGGCCGCGTACACGTACCACGCGGCCGACAGCGGCGTGGTGGTGCTGAACATGGCCGACGGCACGGACGAGACCCTCAATATCTCCGTCGCGGGGGGCGGCAAGACCGACGACAATACGGAAGGCGTCCTGGTGATAAGCCCGCCCGGCTCCCAGACGACCGGCTGGACGAATCCGACGGCGAACAGCGGCGCGTTCACCAACCCCGCGAACGCGTACGCGGACGGCGGCGGAAACGCCACGTCCGGCCAGAACACCGACCACACGTATTACCACTACGGGTTCTCGCTGCCCTACAACGCGATCATCACGGGCATCCAGGCCCGGGTCGACGGATGGGCGGAGCGCAACTTCAACGTGTACACCTACGGCGTCGAGCTCTCGTGGGACGGGGGAACCAGCTCCACCAGCACCGGCTGGGCCACGCCGGACATGCCGAACGCCGAGCAGACGTACCTCTCACCAAACGACCTGTGGGGCCGCAGCTGGACGCCGGACGAGCTGACGGACGCCAACTTCAGGGTAAAGGTGCATTCCACGACGGGGGGCGCGGCGCGGGTGGCCTATCTCGACTGGATGGCGATCAACGTCTCCTACGAGATCGGCGCGAGCGCGGCCGCGAACGCGGTGACATCGGCGAAGGTGCCGGTGGGCGGCACGGACAACCTGGTGCTTCACATAACGGTGACGAACAGCTACAGCAGCGCTGAGACGGTGACGTCGCTTACGGTAAACAACGTGGGCACGGCGGGGGACAGCGAGATCACCGCGGTGGCATTATACTACGACAGCAACAGCTCGGGCGACTACACGAGCGGCGTGGACACCCCTATCGGCTCCGGCACGTTCGGCGGAGGCACCCTGACGTTCTCCGGCCTCAGCGTCAACGTCCCGGCGAACGGCGGAACGGAGGAGCTGTTCGTGGTGGCGGATATTGCCGTTACGGCCACGGTCGGGCACGTCGTCGACGCGGCGGTGCCGGCCGGCGGCATCACCCTGGCGTATACCGGCACCCTCGCGCCGGCCGTGCTCAACTCCCCCGGCACCCGGGAGATCGAGATGGTCCTGGATCACTTCGTGATCACGCACGATGGCGCGGGAATCGCCGGAAGCGACGAGCCGGTGACCGTGACGGCCAGGGACGCGTTCGGCAACACCAAGCAGGACTACACGGGGACGATCACGCTCGACACAAACGGTAGCCCGGGGACGATCGGGTGGGGTCTGCAGACGGGTCTCGGCGCGTTCGCCGACGGCGGTGCGGGCGTCGACACCGCGACGTACACGTTCAACACCGGCGACAACGGCACGGCGACGTTTACATTGAACGACACCGCGGTCGAGACGATCAATATATCGGTCGCCGGGGACGGGACAACGGACGACAACACCGAGGGCGACCTGGCGATATCCCACGGCGCCGTTCACCACTTCGTCATCGTTCACGACGGCGCGGCGGTCGCGGGCGCGGCGGAGACGGTAGCGCTCACGGTGAAGGACCCATACGGCAACACCGTCACCGGGTACACCGGGACGATCACCCTGGACACCACCGGGACGACGACCACGATCACGTGGTCGCTCTCGTCCGGGTTCGGCACGTTCGCCGACGGCGGCGCGGAGGTCGACACCGCGACGTACACGTTCGTGTCCGGTGACGGCGGCACGGCGTCGTTCACGCTGACCGATACCGCTTCCGAGGTCCTCAACGTCTCCGTCGCGGGCAGCGGGAAGACGGACGACGATGCCGAGGGCAACCTGACGGTGAGCCCGGCCGGGATCGACCACTTCGTGATCGCGCACGACGGCGCCGGCGCCGCTGGCGTCGCGGAGAGCGTGACGGTGACCGCGAAAGACGCCTACGGAAACACGCTGGTTGACTACACCGGTCAGATCACGCTCGACACCGACGGTACGGCCGACGCGATCACGTGGGCGCTCGGCGCGGGCGGCGGCACGTTCAACGACGGCGGGGCGGGGACGGATACGGCCGCGTACACGTATCATGCGGACGACGACGGTCAGGCGGTCTTCACGATCACCGACACGAAGGTGGAAACGATCAATATCTCGATAAGCGGTGACGGCAAAGCGGACGACGATACCGAGGGAACGATGGCGATCGCGCCCGGCGCGCTCGATTACTTCGTGATCACCCACGACGGGCAGGCCGCGACCAAGCAGGCGGAGCCGATAGCGGTCGTGGCAAGGGACGCGTACGGGAACGCGAAGACGGACTACACCGGCCAGATCACGCTGGACACGACGGGAACCGCGACGACCATCGAGTGGGCGCTCGCGGCCGGGTCCGGCACCTTCCAGGACGGCGGAAGCTCGGCGGATACCGCGACATACACGTTCGTTCAGGCGGACGGCGGCGAGGCGACGTTCAATATCACCGACCACACCGCCGAGACGATCAACATCTCCGTCGCCGGGGACGGAAAGGCGGACGACGACACGGAAGGGACGCTCGACATCGTTACGGCGGGTCTCCATCACTTCGTGATCGCGCACGACGGCAACGCGATCGCCAATACCGCGGAGAACGTCGTGATCACGGCGAAGGACGTCAACGAGGATACTATCACCGATTACGCGGGAACGATCACGCTGGACACGAACGGCACGCCCGCGTCCATCACGTGGGCCAAGGTGACGGGCGGCGGCACGCTCAACGACGGCGGGGCGGGCGTGGATACGGCCACGTACGGGTTCGTCGCGGGCGACAACGGCACGGTGACGCTGAGCGTCACCGACGCGAGCGTCGAGAACCTGAATATCAGCGTAACCGGCGAGGGCAAGACGGACGACGATACGGAGGGTCCGCTGGCGGTCAACTACGCCGGGCTCCACCACTTCGCGATATCTCACGACGGGACGGCCCAGGCCGGTGTCGCGGAAAGCATCACGATCACCGCAAAGGACGCGAACGGCGGCACGATAACGAATCACGTGGGAGGCATCACCGTCGATACGAACGGGACGCCGACGGCCATCACCTGGACGAAGCTTTTCGGTTCCGGCTCCTTTAACGAGGGGGGTCCGTCGGTCGATACCGCGACGTATTCGTATGTCGGCTCGGATAACGGCGTCGTGACGCTGGGGCTCGCCGACACGAAGGTCGAGGCCCTCAACATCTCGGTCCTCGGGGGGGGGAAGAGCGACGACGACACCGAAGGTATTCTCGCCGTCGGTCCCGGCGCGATCGGCTATTTCGTGGTCACGCACGACGGCACGGCCGAGGCGGGTGTCGATGAGAGCGTGGCGGTCGGGGCCTACGATAACTACGGGAACGTGAAGACGGATTACACGGGCGAGATTACGCTCGATACGGACGGAACGGCGGGGACGATCGCGTGGGTTCTCGTCACGGGCGCCGGCAGCTTCGCCGACGGGGGCGCCGGGGTCGATACCGCTACGTATACCTACGTTGCCGGCGACAACGGCAGCGCGGCGTTCACGATCAGCGACACGACGGCGGAGGACCTGGACATCTCGGTGAGCGGCGATACGAAAAGCGACGACGATTCGGAGGGCGTCCTGGCGGTCGGCCCGTCGGGCATCGACCATTTCACGATCGCCCACGACGGTGCGGCGGCGGCGGGCGTTGTCGAGAACGTTCAGGTCCGGGCCTACGACGTGTACGGCAACGTGAAGACGGACTATACCGGGGAGATATCCATCGATACCAGCGGAACGCCGGGGACGATCACGTGGTCGCTGGTCGCCGGCGCCGGGTCGTTCGCCGACGGGGGCGCGGAGACGGACACCGCGACGTACACGTTTCTTTCGACGGACGACGGGCTGGTGACGTTGGGGGTGAGCGATACCAGGGCCGAGGACATCAATATCGCGGTCGGCGGCGACGGCATGATCGACGACGACACGGAAGGCCTGCTGTCCGTGGGGGCCGGGGCCATCGGGTCTTTCAAGATTACCCACGACGGAACGGCCGCGGCGGGGTCGGCCGAGAACGTGACGGTCGAGGCCAGGGATATCTACGGGAACCCGAAGACGAACTACACCGGTCAGATCACGCTCGACACGGACGGCACGGCCGGGACGATCACGTGGGCGCTGGTGTCGGGCGCGGGCGGGTTCGCGGACGGGGGCGGGGCGGTCGATACGGCGACGTATACGTACGCCGGCGGGGATAACGGGAGCGCAACATTCAGCATAGCGGATACGACGGCGGAGACGCTGGACATCGCGGTCGCCGGCGACGGCAGGACCGACGACGGCACCGAGGGCGGGCTGACGGTCGTTCCCGGTGCGATCGATTCGTTCGTTATCATCCATGACGGGACGGCGATGCAGGATATCGCGGAGCTGATCACGGTGCGGGCCAGGGACCAGTACGGCAACGTGAAAACCGACTACACCGGCACGATCACGCTGGATACGAACGGCGTTCCGACCACCATCGCGTGGTCTCTGGTGGACGGCGGCGGCGCGTTCGTCGACGGCGGGGAGAGCGCGGACACGGCCACGTACGGATTTGTGGTCGCCGACGCCGGGCAGGCCCGGTTCAACATCACCGATTCCTCGGCCGAACTGATAAATATCTCGGTATCCGGTGACGGGAAGACGGACGATGATACGGAAGGAAATCTCGACGTGAAGGAGGCCGGGCAGAATACCGGGTACCTGGATCCTGCGGCCAACGCCGGATCGTTCACGAATCCCGCGAACGCGTATACGGATAACAGCGTGTTCGCCAGGGTCGCGAATGTCAGCACGGCTGTTCATCAGTACTACAACTACGGGATAAGTATCCCTGCAGGGTCCCTCATTACCGGTATCGTGGTCCGCGCGGACGCGTACGGCGAGAGGGACGGCGCCCAGTACCATTTCGACGTCGAGCTGTCGTGGGATGGGGGGACGAGCTTCACGACTGCGAACAAGTCAACCGGGGCGCTGACCAGGACGGAGGCGACGTATATCATGGGAGGCCCGACCGACACCTGGGGCAGGTCGTGGACGCTGGGCGAGTTCACGAACGCCAACTTCCGGCTGAGGGCGACCGCGTACGGCAACGGCTCGCGCGACGACTGGCTGGACTGGATACCGGTCAGGGTCTACTACGAGCCGCCGCCGGACGGGGCGGCCAATTCCGTTACGACCGTGGCGGTCGGCGCCGGGGCGTCTAACGTTCTCGTTCAGGACGTGACGGTCAGCTCGAACGGCGCGACGGACCGGACCATTACGTCGGTTACGGTGAACCGGCTGGGAACGATCTCGGACGCGGAGGTCTCCTCCGTGAAACTGTTCTACGACAGCAACAACTCCGGGGACTTCACACCGGGCACGGATGCTCAGGTCGGTTCGGGCGTGTTCGCGTCGGGCGTCAAGACGTTCTCGGGGCTGAGTGTCGTTGTTCCCGGGGGAGGGAGCGAGGACCTGTTCGTCGTGTTCGCCGTCGCCACGGCGGTGAACGACGGCGACACGATCGACTGCGAGATACCCGCGGGCGGCATCGCGTTGTCCAGCGGAGCGACGATCGAGGACGCCGCGCTGAACTCCGCCGGCAGCAGGTCCGTCGCCATAGCGCTGAACAGGTTCGTGCTCGCCCACGACGGCGCGGCGACGGCCGGAACGCCCGATAACGTAACGGTCGCCGCGAAGGACAGCTACGGCAATATCAAGACGGGCTACACCGGGACGATCACGCTCGACACGAACGGCACGGCGTCCGCGGTGACGTGGGCGAAGGTCACGGGCGGCGGCACGTTCAACGACGGCGGCGCGGGCGTCGATACCGCGGCGTACACCTTCGTCGCGGGCGACGCCGGCCAGGCCGCGTTCTCTATCGCGGACACGAAGGCGGAGACGATCGATATCTCGGTATCCGGCGACGGCGCGTTCGACGACGGTACGGAAGGCGTCATGATCGTGTCGCCGGCTCCGCTCGATCACTTCCGGATAGCCCACGACGGCGCCGCGGTCGCGGGCGCGGCCGACGGCGTGACGCTCGGGGCGAGGGACCTCTACGAGAACGTCATAACCGGTTACACGGGCACCGTCACCCTGGATACGGACGGCACGGCGACCGCGGTCACGTGGGCCCTGGTTACCGGTTACGGCGCGTTCGACGACGGCGGGCCTTCGGCGGACACCGCCACGTACACGTTTGCCGGGTCGGACAACGGCCAGGCGGCGTTCACCATCACGGATACCGCCACGGAGACCCTCGATATCTCCGCCGCCGGGGACGGCAGGAACGATGACAACACGCACGGGCCGCTGACGGTGGGTCCGGCCGGGCTGGCGTATTTCAGGATCAATCACGACGGAGCGGCCGCGGCCGGCATCCCTGACAGCGTGGGCGTCGTTGCGTACGACGGTCTCGACAACGTGAAGACGAATTACACGGGGACGATTACGGTCGACACGAACGGGACGGCGAGCGCGATTACGTGGGCCCTCAGCGCGGGCGGCGGCGGTTTCGCCGACGGCGGCCCGGCGGCGGACACCGCGACGTATACATATGCTGGGGGTGACGGCGGGCAGGTGACCCTGCTGATGACGGACACCAGGGTCGAGACGCTGAACATCGCCGTCGCCGACGGCGGGAAGACGGACGACGACACGGAAGGAGCGATGGCGGTATCAGCCTCGATCATCGATCACTTCGAGATCGCCCATGACGGCATCGGCATCAAGGACGCCGCCGAGGCCGTGGCGGTGACCGCGGTGGACGCCTATTCCAATCCGATCCTCGGTTACACCGGCACGATCACGCTCGATACGACGGGCACGGCGACCTCCATCGAGTGGGCGCTCACCTCGGGCGGGGGCGCGTTCAACGACGGCGGCGGCATCCTCGACACCGCCACGTATACCTTCGTGGCGGGCGACAACGGCCACGCGGACTTCACGCTCACCGACTACAACGTCGAGACGATCAACATCAGCGTCGACGACGGTACGCACACGGACGACGATACGGAGGGTCTGCTGGCAATACAGCCGCCCGAGCTCGATCACTTCCTGATAGTCCACGACGGCGCCGCGGTGGAGGGAGTGCCGGAGCAGATCACCGTGACGGCAAGGGACATCAACAGCCAGCCGATCCTGGAATACCAGGGACACGTGGAGCTGAACACGAACGGGACGGCGGCCGCGATCGCCTGGGCGCTCGACAGCGGTGTGGGACAGTTCGTCGACGGCGGCGCGGGACTCGATACCGCGACGTACACGTTCGCGCCGGCGGACAACGGGACGGCGGTATTCTCCATCACAAACGGTGTACAGGAGACGCTGAACGTATCCGTCACCGACACCTCCAATGGAAAGACGGACAACAATACCGAAGGAAACCTGGTGTTCTACCCGGCCGGGCTGGACCACTTCAGGATCACGCACGACGGCCAGGCGACCGCGTCGGTCGGCGAGAGCATCAAGGTGGAGGCGAAGGATGCCAATGGGGGCAACATCATCGATTACACGGGCACGATCACGCTCGACACGAACGGCACGCCGGGGACGATCTCGTGGGCCGTCTCGACCGGCACCGGCGTCCTGGTGGACGGCGGCGTGGGGACGGACACCGCCACGTACACGTTCGGCGGGTACGACTACGGCGAGGTGACGTTCCTGATGACCGACAGCAAGGTCGAGACCCTCGATATGTCGGTCGCCGGCGACGGCAAGGCGGACGACGATACCGAGGGGGTCCTGACGGTGGTCCACGGCCCGCTCCATCATTTCACGATAACGCACGAAGGAAGCGCCGCGGCGGGCCAGGCGGAGAACGTGACGGTAGCGGCGAAGGACGCCGGCGGGAACAACGTGCTGAACTACACCGGCCAGATCACGATGGATACGAACGGCACCGCGGGCACCATCACGTGGGCGCAGGTGACCGGCGCGGGAAGCTTCGCGGACGGCGGCGCCGGGGTGGACACCGCGACCTACACCTATGCCGGGGGAGACGGCGGCGTGGTCACGCTGAGCGTGAGCGATACGACGACGGAGGCGCTGAACATCGCGGTGAGCGGGGACGGGAAGACGGACGACGACACGGAGGGGGTGCTGACGGTCGGTCCGTCCGCGCTCGATCACTTCCATATAACCCATGACGGCGCCGCCGAGGCGACGGTGGCCGAGAACGTGACGATCGAGGCGGCGGACGGGTACGGCAACAGGAAGACGAACTTCACGGGCACCATCGCGGTGGATACCAGCGGCACCGCGTCCGCGATCACCTGGGCGAAGGTGACCGGGGCGGGCACGTTCACCGACGGGGGCGCGGGTGTCGACACTGCCGATTACACGTTCGTTCCGGGTGACGCCGGCGTGGTGACGCTCTCCCTCACGGACACGAAGGCGGAGACGATCGATATCTCCGCCGGCGGAAGCGGAAAGGTGGACGACAACACGGAGGGCGACCTGGCGGTCGGCCCGGGTCCGCTCCATCATTTCGCGATAGCGCATGACGGGGCTGCCCAGGCGGGAACGCCCGACAACGTCACGGTGACGGCGAAGGACGGGGGCGGCAACACGATCACCGGCTACACAGGCCAGATCACGCTGGACACGAACGGGACCGCGGGCACCATCACGTGGGCGCTCGTCGCCGGCTCGGGCGGCTTCGCGGACGGGGGCGGCGCGGTGGACACGGCCATATATACATATGTGGGGGGTGACGGCGGGACCGCCGTGTTCAGCATCTCGGACACGACGGCGGAGACATTGGACATCATCGTCACCGGCGGCGGCAGGACGGACGACAATACGGAAGGGAATCTCACGGTCGCGCCCGGCCCGATCGAGTCGTTCGTCATAACCCACGACAACCTCGCCATACAGGACATCTCGGAACCGGTGTCGGTAGCCGCCCTGGACGCGTTCGGAAACGTGAAGACGGACTACTCGGGGACGATCATCCTGGATACGACCGGGACCGCGGCGTCCATCGCGTGGTCGCTCGCCGACGGCGCCGGTTCGTTCGCCGACGGAGGACCGGGCGCGGACACCGCGACGTACACCTTCGCGGCGCTCGACGAAGGCACGGCGGGATTCGGCATGACCGATGCCACGGTGGAGCTGATCAACATCTCCGTTTCCGGTGACGGGAAGACGGACGACAATACGGAAGGCAACCTGGACGTCAAGGCCGCGGGCGAGAACACCGGCTACGTAAACCCGTCGGCAAACGCCGGCGTGTTCGAAACCCCGGCGAACGCGTATACCGACGACGGCGCGTACTCCCGCACGCGCAACGTGAGCACCGCGGTACATCAGTACTACAATTACGGGCTGAGCATACCGGCCGGATCGCTGATAACCGGGATAGTGGTGCGCGCCGACGCGTACTGCGAGAGGACGGGAGCGAACTGGCACTACGATGTCGAGCTGTCGTGGGACGGTGGAACGAGCTTCACGTCTTCGGGTGAGACTTCGGGCGGGCTCACGCAGACGGAGGCGACGTATATCATGGGCGGACCGGTCGACACGTGGGGAAGATCGTGGACGACGGGCGAGCTGTCCAACGCGAACTTCAGGTTGAGGGTAACCGCCGTCGGACAGGGCACGCGCGACCTGTGGCTGGAGTGGATACCGGTACGCGTGTACTACGAGCCGGCGCCGGACGCCGCGGCCAACGCGGTGTCGACCGCGTCCGTCGAGGCGGGGCAGACCGATGTTCTCGTCCAGGACATCACGGTCAGCTCCAACGGCGCGACCGACCGGACGATCTCGTCCGTCACCCTGAACCGGGTCGGCACGATCTCGGACGGGGAGATCGCGTCGGTAGCGTTATACTACGACAGCAACAACTCCGGCGATTTTTCGCCGGGGGCGGATACCCAGGTTGGTTCCGGGGTGTTCGTGTCGGGGACAACGACGTTCTCCGGGCTCGGCATCGTGGTGCCCGGGGGCGGCACCGAGGAGCTGTTCGCGGTCGTGGACGTCGCGACCACGGTCGATGACGGCGACACGATCGACGCGGAGATACCGATGGGCGGTATCACGTTCGCGGACGGCGCGGTTATCGAAGACGCGGCACTGAACTCGTCAGGGACGAGGGCGATCGAGATATCGCTGGACCGGTACGTTCTCACGGACGTCGGAGCGGCGACGGCCGGTATCGCGGACAACGTTGCGGTGGCCGTTCGGGACGACCTCGGCAACATCAAGACCGGCTTTACCGGCACGATCACGCTGGATACGAACGGCACGGCGAGCGCGGTGACGTGGGCGAAGGTGACGGGCGGCGGCACGTTCAATGACGGCGGGGCGGGGGTCGACACTGCCGCGTACACGTTTGCGGCGGGCGACGCCGGGCAGGCGACGTTCTCGATAGCCGACACGGCGGCCGAGACGCTCGACATCTCCGTGACGGGGGGCGGCGCGTACGACGACGATACGGAAGGGACCATGGTGGTGTCCCCGGCGGGCATCGAGTACTTCGACCTGACGCACGACGGCCAGGCGGTCGCGGGCGTGCCCGACAACGTGACGGTTGTCGCGAAGGACATATACGGCAACGTCATAACAGACTACGCCGGCGGCATAACGCTCGATACCAGCGGCACGGCGACGACGATAACGTGGGCGCTGGTCGACGGGGCGGGAGCGTTCGCGGAAGGGGGCGCGGGTGTCGACACGGCGACGTATGCCTTCAACGTCTCGGACGGGGGCGATGCGGTCTTTTCGGTGGCCGATACGTTCGTGGAAACGATCAATATCACCGTCACGGGCGACGGCAAAACGGATGACAACACGGAGGGCGACATCGCCGTGACCGGCGCGCCGCTCGATCACTTCAGAATCGCGCACGACGGCCAGGGCGAGGCGGGCGTGCCGGAGAACGTCGCGATCGAGGCGCGCGACCAGTACGAGAACATCTCGACGTCGTACACCGGTACGATGACGGTCGATACGACCGGAAGCCCGGGCACGATCACGTGGTCGCTGGTAGCGGGCTCGGGTGTCTTCGACGAAGGGGGCGCTGCGGTCGACACCGCCACGTACACGTTCGCCCCGGGGGACAGCGGAGCGGTGACCCTCGGTATCGTCAATACCGCGGTCGAAACGCTCAATATATCCCTCGATGACGGCGGGAAGACCGACGACAACGTTGAAGGCGACCTGGAATTCGTGCCCGGCGCGGTGGACCACTTCGTGCTGTACCACGGCGGGATCTCCACGGTCAACATGGCCCGCGGCCTGCGGGTGCGGGTGGAGGACGCCAACAACAACCTGAAGACGGACTACACGGGAACGATCACACTCGACACGAACGGGACCGCGGGCGCGATCACGTGGGGTCTGCGGGAGGGAGGCGGCGCGTTCGCGGACGGAGGCGCGGGAGTGGATACGGCAACGTACACGTTCGTTCCCGGCGACGGCGGACTGGCGCGCTTCTCCATAACCGACACCCAGGTCGAGACGATCAACATCGCCGTGACCGGTGATACGAAGTCGGATACGGATAGCGAGGGCACGCTCCAGGTGACCGATACGATCTGGGAGATGGACGACGAGGATACCGGATGGAGCCGGAACGGGACGTGGACCCGGGAGAGCGGCACGGGCGGGATCTACCTGGATCAGTACGTGATGACGTCCGCTCCCTCCGCGTCCCATCAGACCACGTGGGACTTCTCCGGCCTGACGAACAGGGACGGGTACTACCAGCTCTACCTCTCGTGGGACCCGACGAAAGCGAACTTGGCGACGAACGTGCCGTACGAGGTGCACTTCGAGGCGGGCGGCGGATACGAGCCGCCCCTGACGGAGGACACCGGCATCGACACGGTCGATCTCTCCCAGGCCGCGTCGGGCATCGTGAGATTCACGCTGAACCAGACGGAGGGCTCGGCAGGTACGCTGTACCCGATCGGCCGGTACACGTTCAAGCAGGCGGGGACCAGCCGCCTGTACCAGCTTTCTTCCCCGGCGAACAACACCACTATCGTGACGGACGCGGCCCGGGCGGAGCTTCTGGGAAGCGCCGATGCCGTCGCCAGCGCGGTCGCTTCCGGGGATGCCGCCGCCGGCGATACGGACAAGCTGATTCTTGATATCACCGTGACCAACAACACCGGGACCGCCGATACGGTGACCGCCCTGACGGTGAATAACACGGGAACGGTCGGGGACGGCGAGATAGCGAACGTTCACCTGTATCGCGATTCGAATGCGTCGGGTGACTATACGAGCGGCGTGGACGCCAAGGAGGGCACCGGAACGTTCTCCTCGGGGACGAAGACGTTCACCGGGCTGAACGTCGCGGTGCCGGCCTCGGGATCGGTCCGCCTGTTCGTGATCCTGGATCTTGCTCAGACCGTTACCGACGGGAAGACGGTGGACGCGGAGATCCCCGCCCACGGCATCACGCTGGCGAACGCGAGCACGCTGGAGTCGACGGCTCTCGATTCCGCCGGCACGCTCACCACGAACCTGGTGCTCGACCATTTCGCGATCACGCACGACGGCGCCGCCGTGGCGGGTATCGCGGATAACGTGAGCGTGACGGCGAAGGACGCCTTCGAGAACACGGTGCCCGACTACGCGGGAACCGTAACGCTGGATACGAACGGTGATCCCGACACCGTTACCTGGGCGAAGGTGACGGGCGGGGGCGCGTTCAGCGACGGAGGCGCGGGAACGGATACGGCGACGTACACGTACGCTGTCGGCGACGCGGGCGTCGCGACGTTCAGCATAGCCGACACCATGGTGGAGACGATCGACATTTCCGTGACGGACGCCGGCATCACGGACGACGATACCGAAGGGACGATGGCGGTCTCCCCCGGAGGGCTGGATCATTTCGTCATCGGTCATGACGGCTCGGGAGCGGCGGGAGCGGCGGAGGCGGTGACCGTGACCGCGAAGGACGGGTACGGAAACACGAAGACCGGCTACGCGGGAACGATCACGCTCGACACCACCGGGACGGCCGCGGCGATATCCTGGGCGAAGGTGGCGGGGCTGGGTGCGTTCAGCGACGGCGGCGCGGCGGTCGACACGGCGACGTACACCTACGCGGGCGGCGACGGCGGGTCCGTAACGCTTTCGATAACGGACACGGCGGCGGAGACGGTCAATATATCGGTTTCCGGCGACGGGAAGGTCGACGACAACACGGAGGGTGACCTGGTGTTCGCGCCTTCCTCGCTCGATTATTTCACGATCGTTCACGACGGCGCGGCCACGGCGGGAATTGCGGATAACGTCACGATAACCGCCCGGGACGGCTACGGCAACACGCTCACCGGCTACACCGGGACGGTAACGGTGGACACCACGAGCGGCGCGGCTACGGCGGTGACCTGGGCGAAAGTCACGGGTAGCGGTACGTTCGTCGACGGCGGAGCGGGGGCGGACACCGCGACGTACACGTACGTCGGCGGCGACGGCGGCACGGTGACACTGTCGATCGCGGACACGAAGGCGGAGACGATCAATATCTCCGTGACGGGCGGCGGGAAGACCGACGACAATACGGAAGGGAACCTCGTCGTGTCCCCCGCGGGGCTGGATCACTTCCGGATAACCCACGACGGCGCCGCCGCGGCCGGTGTCGCGGACAACGTGCAGATCCGGGCACGCGACGCGTACGGGAACACGGTGACCGGCTACACCGGGACGATCACGGTGGACACGACGGGAACCGCCGCCGCGATAGTGTGGGCCAAGGTGACCGGGGCGGGTACGTTCAACGACGGCGGGGCGGGTGTGGACACCGCGACGTACGAGTACGTGGGCGGGGACAGCGGTGTGGTGACGCTTTCGATAACCGATACCGCGGCCGAAACGCTGAACGTGTCCGTGTCGGGCGACGGGAAGATCGACGACGACACCGAAGGGGATCTGGTGGTGTCGCCCGCGGGACTGCATCACTTCCGGATAGCGCATGACGGAGCGGCGACGGCGGGCGTGGCGGACAATGTGCAGGTGCAGGCGAGAGACGTGTATGAGAACACGGTAACCGGCTACACCGGGACGATCACGGTCGATACCACCGGCACCGCGACCGCGATTACCTGGGCGAAGGCGGCAGGGCTGGGCGCCTTCGCCGACGGCGGCGCGTCCGTCGATACGGCAACGTACACGTACGCCGCCGGTGACGGCGGCACGGTCATCCTCTCGGTGGCGGACGCGAAGACCGAGGTGATCAATATCTCGGTTTCGGGAGGCGGAAAGGCCGACGACAATACGGAAGGCGACCTGGCGGTATCGCCGGCCGTCCTCGGCTCGTTCGTGATCTCCCATGACGCGGCCGCGGTCGCGGGGTCGCCCGACGACGTGCAGATAACCGCGAAAGACACGCAGGGGAACACGAAGACCGACTATACCGGCACGATAACGGTGGACACGACGGGCACCGCGACGACCGTCACCTGGGCGAAGGTGACGGGCGCCGGCACGTTGAACGACGGCGGGGCGGGCGTCGACACCGCGACGTACACGTTCGCGGGCGGGGACGCCGGCGTGGTGACACTGTCGGTAACGGATACGACCGCCGAGACGCTGAACGTGTCCGTGTCGGGCGATACCAGGGTGGATGATGATACGGAGGGTGACCTGGTGGTCGCCCCGGCGGGAATCGATCACTTCCGTATTACGCACGACGGCGCGGCCGCGGTGGGCGTGGCCGACGACGTGGTGATCCAGGCGCGGGACGTGTACGAGAACACGGTGACGGGATACACGGGAACGATCACGGTCGACACGACGGGTACCGCGACGGCGATCGCGTGGGCGAAGGCGGCCGGCGCCGGGACGCTCGTTGACGGCGGTGCGGCGGTCGACACGGCGACGTACACCTACGCGGGCGGCGACGGCGGGTCCGTAACGCTTTCGATAACGGACACGGCGGCGGAGACGGTCAATATATCGGTTTCCGGCGACGGGAAGGTGGACGACAACACGGAGGGTGACCTGGTGTTCGCGCCTTCCTCGCTGCATCATTTCACGATCGTCCACGACGGGGCGGCGACGGCCGGGGCGGCGGACAACGTGGTGATAACGGCCCGTGACACGTACGGCAACGCGCTCACCGGTTACACCGGAACGATCACCGTCGATACCACCGGCACCGCGACGACGATCACCTGGGCCAAGGTGACGGGCGGGGGGACATTCAACGAGGGCGGCGCGAGTGTCGATACGGCGACGTACGAGTACGCGGGAGGGGATGCCGGGACGGTGACGCTGTCGATCGCGGACACGGCGGCGGAGACGATCAATATCTCCGTGACGGGCGGCGGGAAGACCGACGAGGATACGGAGGGGAACCTCGTCGTGTCCCCCGCGGGGCTGGATCACTTCCGGATAACGCACGACGGAGCGGCCACGGCGGGCATCGCCGACAACGTGGGGGTCGAAGCGCGGGACGCGTACGAGAACGTGCTGGACGGCTACACCGGAACGATAACGCTCGACACCGGCGGAACGGAAGCGGCGATCACGTGGGCGAATGTCGATGGAGAAGGTCCGTTCAACGAGGGCGGAGCCGGGGTTGATACGGCGACGTATACGTACGTCGGCGGCGACGGCGGTACGGTGACGCTTTCCATCACGGATACGGCGGCCGAAACGCTTGATGTATCGGTCGCCGGAGACGGGAAGGCCGACGACAATGCCGAGGGGAATCTGGTCGTGTCGCCCGCGGGACTGCATCACTTCCGGATCGCGCACGACGCCGCCGCCGTGGCCGGCATCGCCGATAACGTGAGTGTCGAGGCGCGGGACGTGTACGAGAACGCGGTGACCGGCTACACGGGGACGATCACGCTCGATACCGACGGGACGGCAACGACGATAACCTGGGCGAAGGTCATGGGCGGCGGCACGTTCGACGAGGGCGGCGCGGGCGTGGATACGGCGACGTACGAATACGTGGGAGGGGACGCCGGTGTGGTGACGCTCTCCATCGTTGACACGACGGCCGAGACGCTGAACATATCCGTATCCGGTGACGCGAAGACCGACGACGATGCGGAGGGCGGCCTCGCGGTATCACCGGCGGAGCTGGATCATTTCGTGATATCTCACGACGGCAACGGTATCACCAGCGTTGCCGAGGCGGTGTCCGTGACGGTGAAGGACGAATACGAGAACACGATCCCCGCGTACACCGGGACGATAACGCTGGACACGAACGGGACCGAGACGACGATCGCGTGGGCGAAGGTGACGGGCGGCGGCACGTTCAACGACGGCGGGGGAACGGTCGATACGGCGACGTATACGTTCGTCGGCGGAGACGGCGGCGTCGCCGGGTTCACGGTGACGGACGGAACGGCGGAGACGCTGGATATCATCGTTGCCGGCGGCGGTAAGACGGACGACAACACGGAGGGCAACCTGGTGATCCAGTCCTCCGGGATCCACCATTTCGAGATAGCGCATGACGGCAAGGCGGTGGTGGACACGGCGGAGACCGTGACGATAACCGCCAAGAACGCGAACAACGATACCATCACGACCTACGCGGCGACGATCACGATCGACACGAGCGGCTCTGCCGCGGCGATCGGGTGGGCGAAGGTGACGGGGGCGGGCACGTTCAACGACGGCGGGCCGGGCGTGGATACCGCGACGTACGAATACGCCCCCGGCGACAGCGGCGTGGTGGTGCTGGCGATAACGGATTCGACGTCCGAGACGCTCAACATCTCGGTGAGCGGAGAGGGGCAGACGGACGACGATACGGAGGGCGACCTGACGGTGTTCGCCGCGGGCGTGCACCACTTCGTGATCGGCCACGACGGGACCGCGATGGCGGGCACGCCGGAGAACGTCGGAATCCAGGTGAAGAACGCCAACGATCAGACCGTGACGGGGTACACGGGGACGATCACGCTGGATACCACGGGCACGCCGACGACCGTGGCCTGGGCGAAGGTGGCGGGGCTCGGCATGTTCAGCGACGGCGGTGGCGCGGTCGATACCGCGACGTACACCTACAACGCGGGCGACGGCGGTGTGGTGACGCTCTCCGTTACCGATACCACGGCGGAGACGCTGAACATATCCGCCGTCGCGGCGGGGAAGACGGACGACGACACGGAGGGCGTTCTGGCGGTGGCTCCGGCCGGGCTGAACCACTTCCGTATCACGCACGACGGGGAGGCGACGGCGGGAACGCCGGACAACGTCCAGGTGAAGGCGCGGGACCAGTACGGAAACACGGTGCCGACCTACACGGGGACCATCACGCTGGACACGAATGGAACCGCGGCGGCGATCACGTGGGCGAAGGTGACGGGCGGCGGGACGTTCGTCGACGGCGGCGCGGGGGTGGATACCGCGACGTACGAATACGCCCCCGGCGACAACGGCGTGGTGACTCTTTCGATAACGGATACGGCGGCCGAAACGTTGAACGTGTCCGTGTCCGGGGACTCGAAGTCCGACGACAATACGGAGGGAAACATCGTGATAAGCCCCTCCGGCCTGCATCACTTCAGGATCACGCACGACGGGACGGCCACGGCCGGCGTTCCGGACAACGTGCAGGTCCAGGCACGGGACGTGTACGAGAACGCGCTGACCGGCTACACCGGAACCGTCACCGTCGATACCACCGGGACCGCGACGGCGATCACGTGGGCGAAGGTCGCGGGCGCCGGCGTGCTGGTGGAAGGCGGGCCGTCGGTGGATACGGCGACGTATACGTACAACGCCGGGGACAACGGGACGGTCACGCTTTCCGTGACGGACACGGCCGCCGAGACGTTCAACGTCTCGGCGGCGGCGGCGGGGAAGACCGACGATAACACGGAGGGCGACATGACGGTGTCGCCGGCGGGGCTGGATCATTTCGTCATCGTTCACGACGGCGCGGCGATCGCCGGAATCGCGGACAACGTTCAGATAACCGCAAAGGACGCGTTCGAGAACATCCTCCCGGCCTACACCGGGACGATAACGGTCGACACCAGCGGAACGCCCGACGAGATCTCGTGGACGAAGGTAACGGGCGCCGGCACGTTCAACGACGGCGGCGCGGGGGTGGATACCGCCACCTATACCTACGACGCCGGCGACGGCAGCGTGGTAACGCTCTCCATCAGCGATACCGTGGCCGAGACGATCAATATCGGGGTCCAGGGCGGCGGCAGGGCGGACGACGACGCGGAAGGCGACCTCGCGGTATCCGCCGGAGCGCTCGACCATTTCAAGCTGGTCCATGACGGCGCCGCGACGGTGAACGCGGTCGAGCCGATCACCCTCCGGGCGGAGGACGGGTACGGCAACACGAAACTCGACTACACCGGCACCGTTACGCTCGACACGAACGGGGCAGCGACGAAGATCACATGGTCGAACGTGAGTGGCGCGGGCACGCTCAACGACGGGGGCGCGGCCGTCGATACCGCCACGTACTCGTTCGCCCCCGGCGACGAGGGAGAGGCGGTGCTCGGGATCGCCGACAGCGCGGCGGAGACGATAAACATATCCGTTTCCGGTGACGGCAAGGCGGACGACAACGCGGAAGGCGACCTGGTGGTCTCGCCCGGCGCGATAGACCATTTCGTGATCGCACACGACGGCGCCGCGACGGCGGGTATCGCCGACAACGTGACGATCGCGGCAAAGGACTCGGGAGGGAACACGATACCGGGCTACACCGGGACGATAACGGTGAACACGGCCGGCACCGAAACGGCGATCGCGTGGGCGGTGGTGACGGGCACGGGAACGCTCGACGACGGCGGGCCGGCGGTGGACACCGCGACGTACGAGTACGCGGGCGGGGACGGGGGCGTGGTGACGCTTTCCATCACCGATACCGCGGCCGAAACGCTGAATATATCGGTCATCGGAGACGGGAAGGCGGACGACAACACGGAGGGGACGCTCACCGTGTCGCCGGCGGGGCTCGATCACTTCACGATCTCGCACGACGGCGCGGCTCAGGTGGGCACGCCGGAGGACGTGACGATAGGCGCGTACGATCAATACGGGAATCTGAAGACCGGATACACGGGAACGATCACGGTCGATACGTCGGGCACCCCGTCGTCGATCGGCTGGGGCGTGACGACGGGCGTCGGCGTGCTGGTGGACGGCGGGGAGGGGGACGGCAGCGCGACCTACACCTACGGTTCAGGCGACAACGGGGAGGCGGTACTCAATCTCACCGCCGAGCTGGTCGAGACGATCAACGTAACGGTTACCGGGGACGGGAAGACGGACGACAATACGGAGGGAGACATCGTGATAAGCCCCTCCGGCCTGCACCATTTCACCATCGTGCACGACGGCGCGGCGACGGCCGGCGTCGCGGACAACGTGACGGTGTACGCGAAGGACGCGTACGGCAACACGGTGACGGGCTACACCGGGACGGTCACGCTGGACACCGATGGTACCGCCGCGGCGATCACGTGGGCGAAGGTCACCGGCAGCGGCGCGTTCAACGACGGCGGCGGGTCGGTCGACACCGCCGCGTACACGTTCGCGCCGGGCGACGTCGGCGTCGCGGTGTTTTCGATAGCGGACACCGTGGCGGAGTCGGTCGATATATCGGTGACCGGAAGCGGGAAGACGGACGACGGCACGGAGGGGGACATCGTGATCGGACCGGCCGGGATCGACCGTTTTACCGTCGTGCACGACGGCGCGGCGACGGCCGGCGTCGCGGATAACGTTCACATCACCGCAAAGGACGCGTACGGAAACACGGTAACCGGATACACGGGCGAGATCACGGTGGATACGAACGGAACGGCCGACGCGATCGCGTGGGCCAACGTGAACGGCCTCGGCGCGTTCAGCGACGGCGGCGCGGGGGTGGATACCGCGACGTATACGTACGACGGGAGCGACGACGGCGTGGTGACGCTGAC
The DNA here is from genome assembly GCA_964389785.1 of uncultured Planctomycetota bacterium. Lineage (GTDB taxonomy): Bacteria > Planctomycetota > CAYMFW01 > CAYMFW01 > CAYMFW01 > CAYMFW01. The sequence continues at coordinate 10,304 of CAYMFW010000035.1, read as the reverse complement.
GATCACCGATACCGCGACGGAGTCGGTCGACATATCCGTGACCGGTGACGGGAAGACGGACGACGACAGCGAGGGTGTCCTCGTCGTCGGGCCGGCCGGGATCGCCTCGTTCGCGGTCTCGCACGACGGCGCGGCAGTCGCGGGCGTTCCCGAGGATGTCCAGATAACCGCGCGGGACGCCTTCGGCAACACGGTAACCGGCTACGCGGGGACGATCACGGTGGACACGAACGGAACGGCCTCGGCGATCGCGTGGGCGAACGTGTCGGGCGCCGGCACCTTCAACGACGGCGGCGCGGGCGTCGACACGGCGACGTACACGTACGGGGGAGGCGACAACGGCGTGGTGACGCTGACGATCGAGGCGACGGCCGTCGAGTCGCTCAACATCGCGGCGACGGGCGACCTGAAGACGGACGACGATACGGAGGGGCTGCTGTCGGTCGGACCGGGGGCGATCGACCATTTCGTGATCGCGCACGACGGCCAGGCGGCGGCGGGCGTCGCCGAGAATATCGGGGTGGCCGCGAAGGACGCGTACGGCAACACGGTGACGGGCTACACCGGGCAGATCACGGTGGACACGAACGGGACCGCCGGGACGATCACGTGGGCGCTGGGAACCGGGGCCGGCTCGTTCGCGGACGGCGGTGCGGGAGTGGATACCGCGACGTATACGTACGACGCGGGTGACGGCGGCGTGGTGACGCTGACGATTGCGGATACGACGATGGAATCGGTGAACATATCCGTCGCGGGCGGCACGAAGACGGACGACGATACGGAGGGGCTGCTGTCGGTCGGACCGGGGGCGATCGATCACTTCGTGATAGAGCACGACGGTGAGGCGGCGGCGGGAAGCCCGGAGGCGGTCGTGATCGTGGCGGAGGACGGCTACGGCAACCGGAAGACCGACTATACCGGCACGATCACGGTGGACACGAACGGCACGCCGTCGACGATCACGTGGTCGTGCATCACCGGCGGCGGAAGCTTCGCGGAAGGGGGTCCCGGCGTCGATACCGCGACGTACACGTACGCGGGCGCGGACGGCGGAAGCGTCACGCTGGGAATACGGGACGATACGGCCGAGACCCTCAATATCTCGGTCTCCGGCGACGGGAAATCGGATACCGATACCGAGGGGAATCTGACCTTCAACAACACGATGGTGATCATCGACGACGAGGGCAGCGGGTGGTCGAATTACGGGACGTGGACGGACGACAACACGCACGGCGGCATCAACAACGATACGTACCTGTCGACGGATTCCCCGCACGGCGACTGGACGAAATGGGATCTCGCCGGCCGGCTGTCGTACGACGGGTACTACCAGCTGTATCTCAGCTGGAACCCGACGTCGCCCAACCTGGCCACCAACGTCTCCTACGAGGTGCACTTCCTGCCGGGCGGCGGCTGGCAGGCGCCTTCACCGAGCGACGTCGGCATCGGGACGGTGGATACCTCCCAGGCCGCCGCGGGCGTGGTGAAGTTCACGCTGAACCAGACGGAGGGGTCGATCGCCACGTTCTACCCGATCGGAAGGTACGCCATGAAGATGGGGGGGACGGCGTACGTGTACCAGACGGACGCGGGCGCGAACAACACGTTCATCGCGACCGACGCGGTGAAGGCGGTCCTCCGAAGCAGCGGCAGCGCCGCGGCAAACGCCGTCACCACGGCGTCGCTGGGGTCGGGGCAGACGGGCGCGCTCGTCCTGGACGTGACCGTCGCCAATACCGGGCAGTACGCGGACACCATCACGAAGGTGACGGTGAGCAACGCGGGGACCGCCTCCGACGGCGAGATCGCCTCGGTGAAACTGTACTACGACAGCAACAATTCCGGCGATTACACGAGCGGAGTGGATACCCAGGTCGGAGTCGGAACGTTCACGTCCGGGTCGAAGACCTTCTCCGGGCTGAATATCGGCGTGGCGTCGTCGGGTACGGAAGACCTGTACGTGGTGATCGACGTCGCCGCCACGGTGGACGACGGGGACACGATCGACGTCGCGATCCCGGCGAACGGTATCGTCCTGCAGAACGCTCCCCCGGTGGAGGATGTTGCGATCAACTCGGCGGGCGTGAGAACGGTGAATCTGGTCGCCCACCACTTCGTGGTCGGTCACGACGGCACGGCGACCGCGGGGGTCGCGGAGAACGTGACGATTATCGTGAAGGACGTCAACGGCAACACCGTTCCGGACTACGCCGGAACGATAACCCTCGATACGAACGGAACGGCCTCGGCGGTAACGTGGGCGAACGTGGACGGCGCCGGCGCGTTCAGCGACGGCGGCGCCGCCGTCGATACCGCCACGTACGGATTCACGGCGGGGGACGGGGGCACGGTGACGCTGTCGATAACCGATCAGAAGGTAGAGACGATCAACATCGTCGTCTCCGCCGGAGGGCTCTCCGACGACAATACGGAGGGGAACCTGACGGTCGGGCCGGCCGGGCTCGATCATTTTTCGATCGTGCACGACGGCACGGCGAAGGCCGGGACGGCGGAGAACGTTCAGATACGCGCGAAGGACGCGTTCGGCAACACCGTCACGACGTACACCGGCACCATCACGGTCGACACCACCGGCACGGAAACGACCATATCATGGGCGAAGGTGGGGGGCGGGGGCTCCTTCGCCGACGGCGGCGCGGGGGTCGATACCGCGACGTACACGTACGCCCCGGGAGACAGCGGTCTGGTGACGCTGTCGGTGACGGACACGGTTGCCCAGACAATCAATATCTCGGTCGGCGGTGACGGGAAGACGGACGACGACGCGGAGGGGAACCTGGTCGTGGAGCCCGCCGTGCTGGACCACTTTACGATTGTCCACGGCGGGACCGTCGTTGCCGGAGCGGCCGGGAACGTGACCGTCACCGCCTACGACATCCTCGGGAACGTGAAGACGGATCATACGGGGACGATTACGATGGATACCACCGGCACCGCGACGGCGATCACGTGGGCGAAGGTGACGGGGGCCGGCACGTTCAACGACGGCGGCGGCGCGGTCGATACCGCGACATACACGTACGTCGGCGGCGACGCGGGTGCGGTAACGTTCTCGGTCACCGATACGAAGGCCGAAACGATCAACATATCCGTTGCGGGCGGCGGAAAGATCGACGACGATACGGAGGGGGACCTGGTGGTGTCGCCGGCGGGTATCGATCACTTCACGGTGGCCCACGACGGCGCCGCGACGGCCGGCGCGGCGGAGAACGTCACGATCGGGGCGCGGGACCAGTACCAGAACGTCATCACCGGCTACGCAGGGACGATCACGGTGGATACGAACGGCACCGCATCGGCGATCACGTGGGCGAAGGTGACGGGGGCGGGTACGTTCAACGACGGCGGCGCGGGGGTCGATACGGCGACGTACACCTACGTCGGCGGCGACGACGGCGTGGTGACGCTTTCCATCACGGACAACGCGGTGGAAACGATCAACGTGTCGGTATCCGGCGACGGCAGGACGGATGACAATACGGAGGGCGATCTCGCGGTGTCGCCGGCGGGGCTGCATCATTTCACGATAGTCCACGACGGGGCCGCGACGGCGGGCGCGGCGGACAACGTCACTATCGCTGCGAAGGACCCGTTCGACAATACGCTCACGGCCTACGGCGGGACGATCACGGTGGATACGAACGGCACGGCGACGGCGATCACCTGGGCGAAGGTGGCGGGTTCCGGCACGTTCAGCGACGGCGGCCCGGGTGCGGATACGGCGACGTACACGTATGTCGGCGGCGACGGGGGCACGGTGACGCTGTCGATCGCGGATACGAAGGCGGAAACGATCAATATCTCCGCGACCGGCGGCGGGAAGACCGACGACAATACGGAGGGGAACCTGATCGTGTCGCCCGCGGTGCTGGATCACTTTGCGGTGTCGCACGACGGATCGGCCGTCGCGGGTGTCGCCGACAACGTGTCGATCGGTGCCCGGGACGCGTACGGCAACACCGTCACCGCGTACACCGGGACGATCACGGTGGACACGAACGGCACGACATCGGCGATCACGTGGGCGAAGGTGACAGGAGCGGGGACGTTCAACGACGGCGGCGCGGGGGTGGATACCGCGACGTACACGTACGTCGGCGGCGATGCCGGCACGGTGACGCTGTCCGTGGCCGATACGAAGGCCGAGACGATCAACGTCTTGGTCCAGGGGGGGGGACGTGCGGACGACGATACGGAGGGGAATCTCGTCGTCGGGCCGGCCGGTCTCGATCATCTGGTAATCAGTCATGACGGCGCCGCCGCGGCGGGCGTCGCGGAAAACGTTCAGATACGCGCGAAGGACGCGTTCGGCAACACGGTGACCGGCTACGCGGGGACGATGACGGTGGATACGAACGGTACGGCGACGGCGATATCGTGGGGGAAGGTGACCGGGCTGGGCGTGTTCGTCGACGGCGGGGCGGGGGTGGACACGGCCACCTACACGTACGCCGGAGCCGACGGCGGCGTGGTGACGCTTTCGATTACGGATACCGCGTCCGAGACGATCAATATTTCCGCGAGCGCGGACGGGAAGACCGATGATGATACGGAGGGCAGCATGGCGGTGTCGCCGGCCGGGCTGGATCATTTCACGATCGCGCACGACGGGAGCGCGGTCGCGGGCGAGGCCGACGACGTGACGGTGGCCGCGAAGGACGTTCACGGCAATACGCTCACCGGCTATACCGGGACGATCAGTCTCGACACGAACGGCACCACGGCCGCGATCGCGTGGGCGAACGTGGACGGCGACGGCACGTTCAACGACGGCGGGGCGGGCGTGGACACGGCGACGTACACGTTCGCCGGCGGCGACGCCGGCACGGTGACGCTCAGCATTGCGGATACGAAGGCGGAGACGATCAATATTACCGCGACCGGCGGCGGGAAGACGGACGACAACACGGAGGGCAATCTCGTCGTGGCGTCTGCCGGTGTTGATCACTTCACGGTCGCCCACGACGGGGCGGCTGTCGCGGGGAGCGCGGAAAACGTCGTCGTGAGGGCGAAGGACGTGTACGGCAATACGGTGACCGGGTATACCGGGCAGATCACGGTCGATACCGACGGCACGGCCGACGCGATCGCGTGGGCGAAAGTGACGGGGGGAGGGACGTTCAACGACGGCGGCGCGGGCGTAGACACGGCGACGTATACGTACACCGGAGGCGACGGCGGAACGGTGACGCTCTCGATCACGGATACCGCGACCGAGACGATCGATATCTCCGTGACGGGCGACGGGAAGGTCGACGACAATACGGAGGGGAACCTGGCGGTCGGTCCCGCGATGCTGCATCACTTCGCGATCACCCACGACGGGACGGCAACGGCCGGAACCGCGGAGAACACGGTCATCCTGGCGGAGGACGCGTACGGCAACACCGTCACCGGCTGGGCCGGTACGATCACGGTGGATACGAACGGCACGGCGTCGGCGATATCGTGGATGAAGATAACCGGCGCCGGCACGTTTGTCGACGGCGGCGCGGGGACGGACACGGCCGAGTACACGTACGTGCCCGGTGACGGCGGGTCCGTCACCCTCGGGATGACGGACACCCGGGCGGAAGCGATCAACATATCGGTGTCGGGCGGCGGGAAGACGGACGACGACACGGAGGGGACGCTGGTCGTGGGGCCTGCCGGGATCGACCACTTCGCCGTTTCTCACGACGGCAGCGGCATCGCGGATGCGCCGGAGACGATTACGGTGGAGGCCGAGGACGCGTATCACAACGTGAAGACCGACTACACGGGGCAGATCACGCTCGACACCGACGGCACCGCGACGACGATCGCGTGGGCGAAGGTGACGGGCGGGGGTACGTTGAACGACGGGGGCCCGTCGGTCGACACCGCCACCTATACCTACGTCGGCGGGGACGGCGGCCTGGCCTCCTTCACGCTGACCGACTCGACGGCGGAGAGTCTCAATATCGCCGTGACGGGCGACGGGAAGACGGACGACGACGCGGAGGGCGTGCTGGTGATCGCTTCGGGCGGCATCGATCACTTCCGGATCGCGCACGACGGGAGCGCGGTGACCTCGGTCGCGGAGACGGTGACGATCACCGCGCGCGACGCCAACAACGATCCGATCATCGGATACACCGGGACCGTCACGATCGACACCACCGGCGATCCGAGTACGATCAGCTGGGCGAAGCAGACCGGGGGAGGCGTGTTCAACGACGGCGGGGCGGGCGTCGACACCGCGACGTACACGTTCGCGGCGGGGGACAACGGAGTCGTGGTGCTGGATTTCACGGATACGAAGAGCGAGACGGTCGATATCTCGGTCGCCGGCGACGGGAAGACGGACGACAACACGGAGGGTGGCCTGACGGTGAGCGCGGCGGGGATCCACCATTTCGTGGTTACCCACGACGGTGCCGCCACGGCGGGCACCGCGGAGAATGTGACGGTCACGGCAAAGGACGCCAACGGCGAGACGCTCACCGCGTACACCGGGCAGATTACGCTGGACACCACCGGTACGGCGAGCGCCATCACCTGGGAGAACGTGTCCGGCGGCGGCACGCTCAACGACGGCGGGGCGGGGGTCGACACCGCGACGTATGCATATGTTGCGGGGGACAACGGCGTCGTGATCCTGTCGGTGACGGATACGCTGGCGGAGACGTTCAACGTGAGCGTATCGGGCGACGGGAAGACGGACGACGGCACCGACGGCGATCTGACGGTGAGCCCGGGCGCGATCGATCACTTCGTGGTGACGCACGACGGGTCGGGCACGGCCGGCGCGGCGGACGACATATCTATAACGGCGGAGGACGCGTGGGCGAACACCATCACCGGGTACACCGGGACGATTACGGTGGACACGGACGGCACCGCCGCGGCGATAACGTGGGCGAAGGTATCCGGCTCGGGCACGTTCAACGACGGCGGAGCGGGTGTGGACACGGCCACGTACACGTACGTCGGCGGCGACTCCGGCACGGTGACGCTGTCCATAACGGACACGGCGGCGGAGACGCTGGACATCTCGGTGAGCGGGGATACGAAAGCGGATGATAACTCGCACGGGACGCTCGTGGTGGCCCCCGCGAGCATGCACCACTTCACCATCGTCCACGACAACGACGCGATGGCGGGTGCGGCGGAAGCGGTGTCCGTATCGGCGCGCGATCCGTATGGGAATATTCGGACGGACTACACCGGGACGATCACGCTGGACACGAACGGCACCGCGAGCGCGGTTTCATGGGCGAACGTGGACGGCGGCGGTTCCTTCAACGACGGCGGCGCATCCGTCGACACCGCCACGTATACGTTTGTGGGCGCGGACAGCGGTGACGTGAATCTCACCGTCACCGACGACGCGGCGGAGACCATCAACATAAGCGTGACGGACGGCGCGTACACGGACGACAACACCGAGGGTGACCTGGTGGTGGCGCCGGCGGGCGTGGACCATTTCGTGATAGCACACGACAACGCGGCCGTGGCGGGCGCCGCGGAGAATATATCCCTCACCGTAAAGGATACGTTCGGCAACACGCTGACCGGCTACACCGGCACCGTTACGGTGGACACGAACGGGACCGAAGACGAGATCTTCTGGGCGAACGTGGACGGCGGCGGCGCATTCAGTGACGGCGGGGCGTTCGTCGATACCGCGACGTATACCTTCGTGGCGGGCGACGGCGGCACGGTGACGCTCTCGGTGACCGATACGGCGGCGGAGACCATCAACATATCCGTTTCGGGCGACACGAAGGCGGACGACGACACGGAGGGGACGCTGGTGGTGAGTCCGGCGGGGATGGAGCACTTCCTGATCGCGCACGACAACGCGGCGACGGCCGGCGTGGCGGAGACGGTGACGATCACCGCGCGGGACCAGTACGGCAATACCCAGACGGACTTCACCGGGACGATGACGGTGGATACCACCGGCACGGCGACGGCGATCACCTGGGCGCTTCTGGCGGGGTCGGGGGCGTTCAACGACGGCGGCGCGTCGGTCGACACGGCGACGTACGCGTACGTTGGAGGCGATAACGGGGTGGTGGTGCTGACGATCACCGACGACCAGGTGGAAACCATCAACATCGGCGCGAGCGCGGCGACGTACGCCGACGACGACACCGAGGGTGAACTGGTGGTGAGCCCGGCCGGCGTGGATCACTTCGCGATCGTGCACGACGGGGCGGCCACGGCGGGCACGGCGGAGGAATTATCCATAACGGTAAAGGACCGGTTCGAGAACACCCTCACCGGGTACACGGGGACGATCACGCTGGACACGACGGGCTCCCCGTCGAAGATCGCTTGGGCGAACGTGAGCGGCTCCGGCACGTTCAACGACGGCGGCGCGGGGGTGGACACCGCGACCTATACGTTTGCCGCGGGCGACGCGGGCACGGTGACGGTGTCCGTTACGGACACGGCCGCGGAGACACTGAGTATCTTTGTGAGCGGAGACGGTAAGGCAGACGACGACACGGAAGGGGACCTGGTGGTGAGCCCGGCCGGTCTGGACCATTTCGTGATCGCCCACGACGGGTCGGCGAACGCGGGCACGGCGGAGAACGTGTCCATCGAGGCCGAGGACGTCTACGCCAACACGATCACGACATACACCGGGACGATCACGCTGGATACGACGGGAACGGCATCGGCGATCTCGTGGGCGAACGTGAACGGCGGCGGGACGTTCAGCGACGGGGGGGCGGGGACGGACACTGCGACGTATTCATATCATACCGACGACGACGGCTTCGTAACGCTCTCGATAACGGACACCGCGGCGGAGACGATCAACATCTCCGTATCCGGCGACGGGAAGACGGATGACGACACGGAGGGCAGCCTGACGGTGTCTCCCGCGCCGCTCGACCATTTCACCGTCTCCCACGACAACGCGGCGACGGCAGGCCTTGCCGAGAACGTCACGATCACCGCGTACGATTCCCTGAACAACGTGAAGACGAACCATACCAGCACCATCACAGTGGACACCACCGGCTCCCCGTCGAAGATTACCTGGGCCAAGGTGAGCGGCGGCGGCTCGTTCGCGGAGGGGGGCGCGGGCGTCGACACCGCGACGTACACCTTCGTCGGGGGCGACAACGGCACGGTGACGCTCTCCGTCACCGACACGGCGGCGGAGACGATCGTCATCTCGGTGTCCGGCGGAGGGAAGACAGACGACGGGGCGGAGGGGCCGCTGGTGGTGGCGCCGGTGGCACTGGACCACTTCAGGATAACGCACGACGGGTCCGCCGAGGTGGGTGTGGCGGAGGCGGTGTCCGTGTCGGCACGCGACACGTACGAGAACACCGTCTCGTCGTACACCGGCTCCATCACTCTGGATACCACCGGTACGGCCGCAGCCATAACATGGGCACTGTCAACGGGGTCCGGCGGCTTCAACGACGGCGGCGCGGGGGTCGACACCGCGACTTATTCATATGATCTGGCGGACGGCGGGACGGCGTCGTTCACGCTCACCGATACGGTGATGGAGACGATCAATATATCGGTATCCGGCGACTCGAAGAGCGACGACAACGTGGAGGGGAACCTGCTCGTCGGGGTGGGCCCGCTCGACCACTTCGTCATTACGCACGACGGCGTGGCGACGGCCGGGACGGCCGATAACGTGACGATCACCGCCGCCGACGTGTACGGCAACCCGAAGGCCAACTACGCCGGCACTGTCACGCTGGACACGAACGGGACGGCCGGGACCATCGCGTGGTCGAAGGTCGCCGGGTTGGGCGTGTTCAACGACGACGGGTCGGGCACGGACACCGCGACGTACGAGTTCAATGCGGGAGACACCGGCTCGGCGACGTTCGCGATAACGGACACCACGGCGGAGAGCTTGAACATCGCGGTGACGGGCGACGGCAAGGCGGACGACGATAATGAGGGCGCGCTGGTGGTGTCCGCGGCTGCGTTGGATCACTTCACCCTGTCGCACGACGGGAGCGCTTCCGCCGGCGCCCCGGAGGACGTACAGATATCCGCGCGGGACCAGTACGGGAACGACGTGAAGACGTACGCGGGTACGATCACGACGGACACGAACGGGACGGAGACGGCCGTCACCTGGGCGAACGTGTCCGGCGCGGGCACGTTCACCAACGGCGGCGCGGGCGCGGGCACCGCCACGTACACCTACGTCGGCGGGGACGGCGGCTCGGTGACACTGTCCGTTACCGACACGAAGGTCGAGACGATCAATATCCTGGTCAGCGGCGACTCGAAGTACGACGACGACACGGAAGGCAACCTGG
>CAYMFW010000034.1:1471-32242 GCA_964389785.1 uncultured Planctomycetota bacterium | reverse complement strand
GAAGAGTATACCTGTTTGCTGTCGGCGACGACGATGCGACCGCGTTCCGGCGAGCGCGCCACCGCGTCCTGAAGGCACTCCCACAGATCGTCGTCGTCCTTCCTCGAAACGCCCCACGCCGTCACCACCAGCGGCCCGAGAAGAGGCCCGTAACCCGCCTCGTCGATCCCGATCTCAATCACCGAGCACCTCGTCCATGCTTCCGGACCGGTATCCCTCCAGATCCGCGCTCACGTACGTAAACCCCAGCTCCTTCAGCCGGACGGCGACCTTCTCGCGTACTTCCCTTTCGAGCAGACGGTCCAGCTGCTCTCTCCCCACCTCTATGCGCGCCGTTTTCCCGGACGACCGCACCCGCGCCTGCCGGAAGCCGAGTGCGCGCAGGCACTCCTCAGCGCCATCCACCCGGCGAAGCGTCTCTAGGGTCAGCCTCTCACCGTACGGAATGCGCGACGCCAGACACGCCATGGACGGCTTGTTCCATGTCGGAAGCCCCAGCTCCTTCGACAGCGTGCGCACCTCTTCCTTGGTGAGCGCCGCCTCGGCGAGCGGACTGCGCACACCCAGTTCGTGAAGCGCCTTCCTGCCGGGGCGGTACACGCCGGCGTCGTCCGCGTGCGTGCCGTCCGCCACCCAGCGCAGTCCCCGCGCCGACGCCATCGCCTTCAGCCGGGTGAAGATGTCGCGCTTGCAGTAGTAGCATCGCCTGGGGTCGTTCTCGCGTACCTCCGGTATGTCCAGCGCGCTTGCCGTCACGGTCTCGAGCGGAGCCCGCAGCACGTCAGCGATGTCGACCGCCTCATCTGCCTCACGCGCCGGATGAAGTTCCGCCTTCACCAGAACAGGCACCGCCCTGTCGCCCAGCGTGTCACGCGCCACCTTCAGAAGAAACGAGGAATCGACCCCGCCGGAGAACGCCACGAGCACGCTCCTCATCTCGACGACGACGCCTTTCAGGATTTCCAACCTATGGTGGGGATCGGAGACGGCCATCACCGCTCCGACTAGAAATGAACTTCCATGGCCCTCGGCGGACACGCAGGCACGCACAGCTCGCAGGCCACGCACTTCTCGCTGTCGAAGGCCACCATTCTCGTCGTCATGTTCACGGCCAGCGCCCCGGCCGGGCACACCGCGACACACGCCCCGCAGTGGGTGCACCGGTCCTCGTTTCTCTTCACGTCGCTGCTGAGAGGCTGCACGCTGATACCGAGACTTTCCAGGTACTTCACGCCCCCATCGTACGACTTCTTCTTCCCCTTCAGCGCGACCACCATCAGCCCTTCCTCGCGGGGCGTCACGTCCGCCTTGAGGATGTTCAGCTCCAGGTCGTAGTCCTTCACCAGGCGGGACACGATCGGCTGGTCCACGAAGCGATGCGGAAACTTCAGTACTATTCTGTGCGACACCATGGTTCTACCCTATCGGCCTCTCTTTCAACGGCTTGAACGCGACGCCCGAATCCGGTCCGGGAATCGGCGACACCGGTTCCGCCAGAAGGAACTCGCCCTTCTGTATCCAGCTCTTCAGCTCCTCCGCCACCTCGACCGCCCTGGGGTAGCTGGACAGGGACGCGGTGATGACCTCCGTCCCGTTGATGTCTATCTTCCCGCTCCTCAGCTGGGCGTAGCTCGCCTCGCCCAGATTGCCGGGCTCGAAGTTCGGATACGATGTTCCGTAATCGACTATGGGCGCGAAGATGTCTTCGTCCTTCACCGCGGTGAACCGCGCGATATCCTCGTCGAGCACCGGTATCGGCACGCCGAGACCCACCGTGAGCGACACGCCGTACCCGTACATGCTGGTGCCCACCAGCCAGCGGGGCTTCATCTCCTTCAGGTCCCCCATCACCGCGAGCGTTCCCGCGCCGCCCCGAGGAACCCGGTTGTCCTTCCTGTCCGCCACCGGATGGTGCTGCGTGCCCTGCCAGGCCACGTAGCCGATACCCCCGCCCAGGAATATCCGCGAGCCGATGCCGAGCGTCCGGTACTCCGGATCGTTCAGCAGGGGCGACAGCGGACCCGCGCTGCAGTAGTTGGCATTGCCCAGCTCCGGCCGCAGCACCCCCATGTACGTGTAGATGGTGCGGTCCGTCGAGTTGACCGCGATGTTGTAGTTCTGATACGCGTTTCGCGGGTTGAACAGCACCGCCTCGTTCAGGTCCTCGATATTGATAAATGTCTGGATATCCCGCCGCGGATAGCAGTCGGTCCCGTACGCGTTAGCGAACAGGCGAATATCCTTCCCGGCGACCAGCTCCTCGATCACGTGTCCCCCGCCGTAGTTGAACTTGCCCGGGTACACCTTGTTCCGGGGATCCTCATCGGGAAGCGCGGTCGCCCCAAGGAAGAGATCTACCGCGGCGTACCCGGTGTATGCGGGCACACCGTTGAGCGTGCACACGCCCCCGCCGAGCTTGATACGGGGTCTCGAATGACCGACGTTGATGTAGATGCCGGACGAGCACATCGGACCGAAGGTCCCCGTCGTCACGACATCGACCTCCTTGGCTGCCCCGGCCGCGCCCTTCTCGTCCACCACGCCGATCATCTCGTCGGCGGTGACGACAACGGCCTTACCCTCCCTGATCTTCTCGTTGATCTCGGCGATCGTCTTGGCCATCGCATCTCTCCCCTGAAATACCCGACAGTCAGCGCCCATTCCTGTATCACAAAGACGCGCCCGTATCAACACCTTTTCCCGGCCTCCGCTCCTCCCTTGACTCCGAACGGTCCACCGGGTACTCTCTCCTTTCTTATGAGCATTAACGTCGACTGGACCAACCCCTACTCCTCCTGCGAAGGAACCTGGTACAAGGGCAACCTCCACACGCATACGTCCCCCGCCAGCGACTGCGCCGAGATGAGCCTGGAGGAAGCGCTGGACGCCCACGCGGACGAGGGCTACGACTTCCTCTGCATCAGCGACCACAACGTGCTCACGACGGTCGAGGATGCCCGCATGATCCTCCTGCCGGGCACGGAGTGGAACTCACCCAACGGCGAGCACACAGGGATAATCGCCGCCGATTCCGCGATGGTCGAAAAGGCTCTCGAGATCTCCGACCAGCGGGAGCTTCTCGACTGCCTGAGCGACGAGAACGCGCTGGCGATACTCAACCACCCCAACTGGGGACACGTCCCCCACTACAGCCGCGAGCACATGGACGGCTGCGGCCCGTACGACGGGGTTGAGATAATCAACATGGTCGTGAAGCGCCTCCCCGGCAACGCACTCGCGACGGACAAGTGGGACCACGTGCTCACGGGCGGCAGGCGGGTGCTTGGTCTCGCGGGAGAGGACTCCCACAACCCGTCCGACATCGGCCACGCCTGGTTGAGCGTCCGCACCGCCGAGAAGACTCCCGAGGGTATTCTGGCCGCGCTCCGCGCCGGCAGCTTCTACTCCTCCACGGGCGTCACCATCACCGGCATACGCCGGGAGGACAACCTGATAACCGTCGACACCAGGGATGCGGAAGAGCTCCAGGCGCTCTGCGACTACGGCACCGTACTGCAGGCCGAGACCGGCACCTCTATAACCGTGGACGTCCTGAGACCCGCCCTGGCCTACGCGAAACCGACGTACGTCCGCTTCGAGGCCTTCGGCCCCGGCTCCTCGATGGCCTGGACCCAGCCGTTCTTTCTTTCCCCCCACTGATCTTCCTGGTATACTCGCCCATCACGCACACCGTCTCGGGAAGGAGGCAGCCCATGAGACACGTTGTCAACGCGGCGATCATTTCCGTTTCGCTGGCGCTTCTCGCCGGCGGCGCCGTCGGGTCTGAGGGGGAGAAGAGGCTCGTCACCGCGACCGCGACCGAAAGGGTGGAGGTGGACCCGGACCAGGCCGTCATCAAGCTCGGCATCAATTCCTGGGATACCGACCCGGTCGTCGCCAAGCGCAAGAACGACGACAGCCTGAAGAAGGTCCAGACCCTCGCCAAGGGGTTCAAGGTCGACAAGAAGGAATTCGAGGTCAGCCGCATCGTCATAGAACCGACGTACCAGCGCGGCGTACCCGACTTCACCGGGTGTTACATCAAGAGGACCGTGGTTATCCGGCTGAACGACGTCAGCAAGTTCGAGGACGTGCTTCTCCACTCGATGAAGGCCGGCGCCAACAAGGTGTTCTCCGTGGCGTTTCGGACCACCAGGCTCAAGGACCTGGAGGAGCAGGCCCGGGCCAAGGCGATCAAGGCCGCCAAGGACAAGGCCAGCACCATGGCCAGCGAGCTGGGCAAGCAGGTCGGCGCACCACACTCTATTCGCGAAGACGAGTCTAAATGCTATACTTCACAGGGCGACGGAGAATCCGCGCTGGACAAGATCGTCGTTCGTTCAAAGGTGACGGTGAGCTTCGAGCTGAAGTAGGTCGCCGCGAGGCCGTACCGGGAAAATGATGATGGATGAGAAGAGAGCGAGAATGGACACCGAGGTGATCCAACGGCTCCCCGAGGAGCCGGACATCCGTATCAGCCTCCTCGCCAGGTTCCGCTACATCATGTGCATGCGGGACATGTGTGAGAAGCTGGCGGCCGGCACCGGCTTCACGAAGGACGAGATCTTCGCCGTGAAGCTCGCGTTCGACGAGGTCTTGACCAACGCGTTCATGCACGGCTGCGTCCACCCCGGCGACGACAGGATCGAGATCAGGCTGTCCATCGTCGAAGGAGGCATCTACGCCCGCGTGCGCGACCCCGGCGGCAAGAAATTCGACTACAGGAAATACAAGGATTTCCGGACGAAGCGCCCCCAGGAGATCGGAACCGGGCTGACGCTGGTGGATGAGTTCACCGACGGATGGACCGTAAAAACCGAAGAGGGCGAGTATACCGAGGTGATGTTCTACAAGAAGAAGGCGAAGGAAGACGACAATGAACTGTAAGGCCCACAAGCTGGAACGGCACCCCGTCACCGTCATCGAGCTGGAGGGCCAGCTCGAAAACGACGAGGCGATGAAGCCGGTAGCGGAGGCGGCCGTCCGGCCGGGCGCCGAGAACGTCGCGCTCCTGATGGAGAATCTCACGTACATCAACAGCCGGGGGGTCTCCCTGCTGCTGATGCTCCACCAGAAGGTCGAGGAGCAGGGCTTCAAGCTGTACATGGTGAACCCCGAGGGCTCGATCAGGAAGGTCCTCGACCAGACCGGCGCCTTCAGCGTTCTGAACCTCAGAGAGTCGCTCGAAGAGGTCCTACACGCCTAGACATCCCGCGAGGGTGGCGGAACTGGCAGACGCGCAGGATTTAGGATCCTGTGGGGTAACCCGTGGGGGTTCGACTCCCCCTCCTCGCACCAGAGCCCAACGGGTGCTACAGCTTCCCCTTCTTCAGAAACTCCTGGAGATTGTCGGTCGCCTGCTCGTAGCGCTTCATCCCGGTGGACTTGTCGCCCTGTTTGACCAGGAGGTCCTTTATACCCTCGAGGGATTTCAGCGTGTTCTCCACCTCCCGGACCGCCTGCGCCTGACACGCATCCTCGAGCTTCATTTCCTGAGTGAAGACGTCCTTGCCGTCCTTGTCGCGCCCGGAGAGCGTTATCGGCTCGACAATGATCGGCTTGTCGGACCGGTTCACCAGGTATGTCTTGCCTGCACTGACGGCGACGACGATATCCCCGAGGGCCGCGGCATAGAGGGGCACGTCTTCCTTCGACGCCGTCAGACGGGCGATCCTGCATGCCGTGCATTCCACGACGGTCTTGCCCGTCCCCTTGCAGTCCGGACATTTGTTCTTTCGTCCCGTTCCCGAACACGCATCGCACGGCGGATGCTTTCCCGTTCCCTTGCAGTACCAGCACTGCTCCTGTTTCCCGGTGCCCTTGCAGTACGGACACGCCAGCTTATGGCCGGTTCCCTTGCAGTCCCAGCAATCCTTCTCTCCGATCTTCCCCTTGCCCCTGCATTTCGGACACTTCTCCTTCGTCAGGTCCTTCCCTCTGCAGTGAGGACATTTCTCCCTGGTCAGATCCTTTCCCCTGCAGTGCTCACAGCGCTGTTTGGTCAGGTCCCTGCCCTTGCAGACGGGACATATCTCCTTGCCAAGGCCGGTCCCCCTGCAGGTCGGGCAATCGACTTCGACCTTCCCCGTACCCTTGCAGTAGATGCAATCCTCGTTGCCGGCGAAGCACGAGGAAGGCGCAGGGACCAGAAGAAGGCTGGAAACGACCGCCATTGCGAAGAACGTCGAGAGCAGTGTGCGTGTTCTCATTGACATACCTCCCGAATCAGGACTGCGTACGTCTATTATGAGCATGTGCAGCTTGCTGTCAACCCGCTAACGCCAGACGGACTTCAGCTTCGTCCGGGCGGCCGTCACCCTGCTGTTCTTCTCCCGGGCGCGCATCAGCACCTGCTCCCCCTCTCCGCGACGGGTATACACCGCCTTGCCCGGCGAGACGTGCCGGTTCCACAGGACGGTAAAGGCATTCGCATGCTCCCTGGTGTCGCCCAGCGCCTCCGGAACGGGGTGGTACACCGCCACGTGGTCCCGCTTCCCGCAGACGTACCGGTGCAGCACCTTCGGAAGCAGGCGCGTGAGCCAGCTCTGCACCAGCTCGCATTCGGTCCGCGGAATGATATACCGCTGGTCCGCGATGGGCGCGAACAGCTCCCGTATGGACACCGCCATCAGCTGGAGGTCCTTCTCCGACTCCGTCTCCAGCCGGATGCGGTAGTACCCGTCGGCACGTTCGCTCACCTCCAGACGTGCGCCCCGGTCATGGAACGCGCCGATGTCCGAGAGCGCCTCCACCACCGCGCTGGACATGTTCTTCAGCATCTCGCCGGCCTTGATGTCGTAGAGCTGCCCGCCCCTCCTGCCGAACTCCCCGAACAGGCCCTCCGCGTGGATCTCCAGCGTCGGCACCCGCCTGTTCTCGTACGGCACGCCCACCTGCCACTGATCGTAGATCTTCTGCCGGTTCGCGCATCGCTCCGTCATCTCCGCGTTCAGCACGTGCGCGTTCATCGCCACGTCCTCCGGCCCGACTTCGGTCAGCGCCGGGTGGATGTGCCCCAGACCGTACTCGATGGCGCCGTCGTCGCACAGCCCGTAGTACCTGCTGTGCTTGCGGGCGAGGCGATGGTAATCACTCAGCCCTTTCTCGAATTCGGACGCCAGGCATACCACGTCCCATATGTTCGCCACCTTGTGCGGCTCGACCGGGTTCAGCCGTATCGCCCGGCCCCGGAGCTGGTTGACCGTCATCTCCGTGGCCGCGATCGTCAGGTCCACCAGAGTGTTCACCGTCAGGGAGTCCCAGCCCTCGCCCAGCAATCCCCGGGTGCCGACCAGACACCGGGTGAGTCCGCGCTCGAGGAAGTCCGTGATCATCGCCACGTACGTTCGCACGTTCCAGTCCCGGCCCACGCCCTGGATACGATAGAACCCCGCCTCCTCCCTTGCGATTATCTCCGCGGACATCCCGCGCGCGCCCAGCCACTCCGCCGCGGCCTCCTTGAACTTCTCCAGCAGGTCGTCGTCCACCAGCACCGTCTGTCCCGTCACCAGAATCGGGTCAAGCGTGTCCGTTACCGGGTCGGACGTCAGCGCCCGCATCGCCGCGACGGCGCCTCCGGATTCGCAGGTGAGGAGATGTGATATCTCCTTGTCCACGGTCGCGCTCGACTTCTCGAAATCGCAGATAACGAGCGCCCTCACGGACTCGCCGTGCGCGTTGATCTCGGTCGTCAGCAGCTCTACCATGCCCTTCGCCTTCGCCTCCGAAAGCGCAAGTACCCGCCCCACCGTGGACTGGCAGCGGCGCAGGCCCTTGTCGGTGAGCTGGAACCCGAGCGGCCTCAGCGCCCGCGCGAGCTCGCCGTACCGGTCGCGATCGCCCGCCTCACTGCCTACCAGAAGCTCCCGCACCGCAAACCTCCCCACAAGGTCCGCGCGCTCGTCCAGGTCGAGGGGGACCTCCGCCAGCCCTCCGAATCCCTGCGGAACCGGTCTGCCCAGCTCGCGAAGATAGTTGGCCGCGCTGGTGAAAAACCGTTCCCGGCGACGCAGCACCCCGGCGAGCTGATCCTCCGGCACCGCCTTCATCTCCTTCGTCAGCCAGCCGGAGAGCGTCGGCCCTCCCCCGGCTTCCACGGAGGCAAGCACCGTGCCCATCTTCTCCGAGCACCCCCGCACGTACGCCAGCTCCTTCTCCAGCGGGCGGGTGAAGTACACCAGGTCCTGGTAGGGCGCAAGATTCCCGTCCCTCACCACGGCCGGGGTCGGCTGGAAATAGTCGATCTCGTCCAGCAGGTCCTTGTGCAGTTTGATTTCCGTATTCGTCAGCTTTTTCGCGTTCGGCGGCGTTGCGGTGAAGCCGATGATGCGCGCCTGCTTCAACTCCCTGCGCAGGGCCAGCGCGACCTGCGCCCAGTAGCCCACCAGGTGGTGGCACTCATCGAAGATAACGAGCCCTACGTTCTTCCGCGCCAGCCGTCCCATAAGCTCCCGGGCGTTGTCGTCTACCAGCGATTCCCATCCCGCACTGCCGCACTCCAGGCGGCTGCGTTTCCACCGGCGAAGCAGCGCGGTGTCGAACCGTTCCGGATTCTGCTCCTCGAAGTCCGCGAGCCACTCGCGCGCCGTCGGCTCGTCGAGGACCTCGCCGGCATACTCCTCCGCATCCCCCGCATCGTCCTCCGATGCGCCGGTAAGCTCGGCCAGCCATTCCCGCAGAAGCATTTCCCGGTCCGTCTCCGAGAAACGCTCCGCGCGCGCCAGCGCCTGGTAGGTCAGTACGGTGATCGGCCGGTCGTCGTCCGGGTCTATCGTCGCGACGTTCTCGGAGCCCTCGGCAAGGAAAAGCCGCGTCTTCGCCACCCACTGCATCTGGATCGCGGTGTTCGGGGCGAGCACCAGCGTGGGGATGCCCATTTTGAGCGCGATCATCAGCCCGAGCACCGTCTTCCCGGAGCCGGGCGGGCTCACCACGTACCACTTGTCCTCTCCGGACTTCGGGCCGAACACCAGGTCGAGGACTTCCCGCTGGTACGGGCGCGGGGTCACCAGCGACAGATCCGGGGCGCTCACCCTCAGAGTCCCAGCTGTGAGGCGAGTTTTCGAGCGGTGTCGGGATGGGCCGGCCGCATGAAATTTACGTATCCCATCAGGAAATGCAGCATCTGCCGGTCCGGGTCCGGATTGGCGGCGCAGCGGAACACCATCGCGCGAAGAAGGCGCCGCACTTTCCGGGGCACCGTCACCCGGTCGTTCACCACCAGCCCCGTCACCTTCTGCCGGCTTCCGCTCCTCTGGATGCGGAACTTCTCGGGCGCCGTCGCGAAGCCCTCCTCTTTCACGATCCGCCGGGCCATCGGGAGGGCCGAGAGAATGCGCTCGTCGCCGGAAAACGTCAGGTCATCCGCGTACCGCGTATACCTGCCGCCGTATTTCTCCGCCAGTCCCCTCAGGCGCGCGTCCATCCGCCGGCATATCAGGTTCGTTATCATCGGGCTGGTGGACGCGCCCTGCGGCAGCTTTCCTTCATAGCAGCACAGCGCGGCGAGCTTCGACGCCGTGGCCCTCCCGAAGCCGAGGCGCATGAACATGCCGGTGACGCGGCGAAACGTTATCGAATGGAAGAAATCGCGCACGTCCATGCACACCACCACCCTCTGTCTGGTGTGGACCGCGGCGTTCGTGAATATGGATCGTCCCTTGATGAATCCGTGCGCCGCGTCATGAGGGGTCGTCTGCATCAGCACCCGGTCGAGGAGCCGCCGCTGAACGAACTTCAGAATCGGTACCGGCTCGTCGATTCTGCGGGGCGGCTTGTCCTTCCTCTCCAGCATGTGCGTACGGTACATCCGCCCGCGCCGGATCTCGCTGATAAGAAATCCTGCCAGGCGCGGGTCGATCCGAAGCCAGTACGGAAACAGCGCCTCGTCGATAGGGAGCTTTCTCGGCTCCGCCCCCCAGTTCCTCGCCTCTTCCGGCAGGTGGATGCTCGCCGGAACTTTCACCCGCCCCAGCGGCCACAGTCCCTCGTACGGCTCCCAGTCCCCCATAACGCGCCTGATCTTCTCGTAGGGGAATTTCCTTCTCCCCTTGAACAGGCGCCACAGCCGCGCGAGCAGACCCATGCAGTCATCCTCCTGAAGGGAACCGGAGCCGGCGGGAGCGGGCCGGGTCGTTAACCATACTCACCTATGGCGCAGCCGTTAAGAGAAAGCCTCTGGATTAAACCGTCCTTGGACGGTAATCCAGAGGCTGTGTGGGGCGTGGAGCATGCGCGGCGAAACGCCGCACACATCTAAACGAATTGCCCGCGCCCACCAGCCTCCGCAATTCCCGCCACAATCCTACATGATGAAACGAGGGATTAGCAAGGCGGGGGATCAGAACTGAGTGCTGACGAACAGCTCGGGCTGCTGGTATCTTGTTTCGTCGATCACCTCGGAGCGCAGCGCGATGCCGAAGCCGAATTTCTTCCACAGCGCAGACGCGGAGACCCGGAAGTGGGACTCCCCGTCGAACTCGTACCTGCCGGTCAGCCGCATCGGCTGCACCGGGAACCAGTCCACCGTGTACACGCCGGACAGCGTGGTGTGGCCGATGGGACGGTGCTCGTACCGCCCGCCCGCGCCGACGCAGAACGCCCAGTGCTCGTTACGCGCGAAGATGTAGGCTCCGTGAAGTGAGGACGCCCCGCGCCCGACGTCGTCGTGGTCGTCCACCCGGTAGTACGCCTGGTTGTAGTGCAGCGCGAAGCGATTGTACGTCAGGAGCTCCCCGGTGATGCTGAACCCCTCGTCCTCTCCCGCGATGCCCCCGCCGAACTCAACGAACGTGATGCCGCGCCGGTCGCCCTTCTCGAGTGAGATGAAGCCCTCGGCGCCGTCCTTGTACGGGTACTCGTGGAACCGGGTGTCCATCTCCATGGTATAGGACTCTTCGGTCATCGCCCACGGGACCCAGAAGGGGGAGCTGATGCCGACGAGCGCAAGCACGATGATGTATCCCCAGATCACCTCGTCATCGTCGTCGTCGTCCCAGTCATGGTGATGCGCGAAGGCGCTGCTGCCGGGCATAGCCGCGAAGAGAAGGACGGCCGCGGCGAGGAGCGCGAGAAGGCGTCGTGTCACGGGTTGCACAGCGGGCACGGTGTCTTGTTGTCTATGAGCGCGCGCTGGCGGGTGACGTACTTGATCACCTCCGCGTTGGGTATCATCAGCGCCTCCTTGCAGTCTCTGGTGTGGAACACCTTCATCTTCTCGCTGGACACGTACGGGTACTCGATCGGCTTCTTTCGCATCATCATGAGCCGCCCCGATGCCATGGGCACCTTGTCGTCGCCCAGGTCTCGCCGGACGCCGTGTTCGATGCCGTCTTCGTTCACGTTGCCCACGTTGCCGGCCGGGTCGTGTATCTCGACCGCCTTGGCGTCCCATTCGATTCTCTTCTTCTTGTACTCCTCCGCCTGGTCCTCGGAGGCCCAGATGCCCAGCTTCTTGGTGCGCCCGTGCATCTCCGCGCGGCGGAATTCTATGTCGTATTTCCCGGAGCGTCCGTACTCCGTGCAGTACGGGCTCCAGCCCCACTTCACCAGTTCGATGTTCACGTGCACGATATCCGGCTTCTCCTTCGCCTCCTTGCCCGCCTTCGGGGGGGCCGCCATGCGGACGTAGGCAAGCCGGTCGCCCTTCTCCCCGGCGGTCTTTTGCCCCTCGAATTCCACCTGGACCGCGGTTCCTTTCTTCAGGATTTTCTGGATGTGCTTGAGCGTGGCCTTGCCGAATTCGGTGTTCTTCGAGGCGTCCTCGTCGGCGGCTTCCTGGGTCTTGACGCCCATCAGCTGTATCCTGACGTCCTTCCCGTCGATCGCGATTTCGTACGTGTCCGCGTCGACGAGCTTCTTGATCATGCCTGATTTGGCCTCCGAATACGCCGGAACGGCCACGGTGAGAACGAGCAGAAGGCAGAGGCAACTGATTCGCTTCATCATCGCACCTCCTTTGGGGCCATTGTATGCGCTATTGACGGCTCCGTGCAACGAAAATCGCCCGTAAGCGGCGCTGTTCCCATATCCACAATTTCGCTGCTATCTATAAACGCTGACTGAACCTATTTGGTTCGCGGGTCGCTTACACGGCAAATCTGGAGTCAATGTGTAGGCCGGAAGAAGGAGAAACTGGCATGTCGACGATTCAGAGGCTGTTCGCGGGTATTGTCGTCGTCCTCTCGATAGGTGTCGCGCTCGGGGCGGGGGAAGCTGAGAAGCCACCCACCGCGGGGAAGAAGATCCTTCTCGACGACGTGGTCGTTACCGCAACACGGGGCGAACGGAGCGTGCGGAATCTGGGAGGGGTGGCCTCCGTCGTCGAGGCGGAGCCGTACGCCGGCGCCGGTCTCGGCATCGAGTCGCTCCTCGCTAATGAAGAGCTTCTCTACATCCACGGCGGCACGTATCCCGGCGAGGAGACCTCCATCGTGATGCGCGGCATCCAGGGAAGGTATCTCACCCAGAGAGTGCTGGTGATGATAGACGGACGGCCGCTGAACGACGAGTACCAGGGCGCGGCCGATCTCCGGACGATCGCGCTCGAGGGCATAGAGAGGGTCGAGGTGGTGCGCGGCCCGGGTTCCGCGCTCTACGGCACGGACGCGATCGCCGGCGTCATCAACGTGATTCGCAAGTTCGGCGTGAAAGGCACTGCCCTGAGGGCGAGCTTCGGCGAGGACCAGACAAGTTCCGTTTCCCTCACTCACGGCGACCCGCGCGGCAACGACCGCTACCAGCTGACCGGCACTACCGTCTCGACGAACGGCTTCCTCCTCAACACGGACGGCTCCCACCGTGACTGGGACATGGCGGACAGTCACGTTCAGCTCGGCTGGCGCCTCGGCGGGTTCTCCGAGCTCTCCGTCGCGGCCGGGTGCCAGGAGCACTCCGGCACCCAGGACATGTTCCAGGACACCCAGACGCTCGATTATCAGGACCTCAAGTGGGCCACGGATTCCGGCTGGGAGGTCCGCGCCTTCAGGAACGGCCTGCAGAGGAAGCTGGAATGGATCTTCGGATTCGACGCCGAGTACCGTCAGCACACCGAAACAGGCCGGATCACGAAAACTCACCAGTTCGGCCCCCACCGGCTGACGCTGGGCGTCGAGACGGAACAGCAGGCGGTGGACATCGAGGAGGCGTCGGGCAACGTAGACGACAACACGAGCACGTTTTCGGCGTTCGCCCAGGGCGAGGTCGCGCTGCCGAGAAACCTGATGCTCACGCTCGGCGCACGGTACGACGAGAAGCAGGACTTCGATCCGGAGGTGTCTCCCCGGATCGGCCTCCTGTACAAGCCGGTGGAGAACACGGATATTTACCTCTCCGCCGCGAAGGCTTTCCGCGCCCCGTCATTTGCGGATACCCATCTTCCCCTCACCTTCTTCAACGGCATGTTTTTCGAAGGGGCCCCCGGTATCGATCCGGAGACGGTATGGACGTATGAGATAGGCCTGCGGCACGTCTTCACCGAGAAGATCGCCGGGCGCCTCAGCGTCTACTACAGCCACATGCGGGACACGTGGGATTACATGTTCACTCCGGCGCCCGGGTACGTGCTGGCCATAGACCCGGCCGCCCTGTACTTCACACCGCAGAACGTAACGGAGCAGACCGCGCTTGGCGCGGAGCTGGGGCTGACCTTCAGGCCGGCGCCGCGAGTCGTTGGTTCCTTCCAGATCCAGCTCACCGAGCCGGAGTACGAGAAGTACGCGCCCGACCCCACGATAGAGGGCAACACAGTGGAGGAGACGCCGCGATTTGCGGCGTCGACCGCGTGGACCTACAGGACGTCGTTCGGCGCGTCGGTGCAGGGGGTGATACGCCACACAGGAAACCGGTACACGGACGCGCAGAACACGAGCGCCGGCAAGCTGGACGAGTACACCGTGATGGATATTCACCTCTCGTCGCCGGTGGCGGGCGGCACGTCCACCTTCCTCAGCATCACGAACGCGTGGAACGAGAGGTACAAGCACTTCACGACGCACAAGGAGCCGCGAAGACGGTTCTACTGGGGAGTCGTCCTGAGATATTAGACGGAGTTCATGCGCTCGAGAAAGCGCTCGAATTCCGCCTTCGCCTCGGGCGTAACGAGGTCGTCTGAATCGCCGGTGGAGAGCGAAAGCCACGTCTGGATCACCCAGCGGTGCGCCTCGCACCGCACCAGGTTCAGACCCAGAAGACGATCCGCCAGCTTCCCGTCCGGATCGAACCCTCCCTCCGCGCGGGCGAGTTTTTCGCGATACTGGTTCTTCCACAGGCTCTTGGCAGTGGCCTGCCACATAGCAGGCAGACCGGCCAGGGTCTTCTCCGAAAGCTCCTGGAGGTACCCCAGGCGCGCCCGCGCGCTGTCCGGCTCGCAGACGTCGACCACGTTCTCCTCGCTCACCCGGAGGGGTATCACGTCCGCGCCCGCCAGCCGCTTATCGCGGAATACCGCCCGCACGCCTGTCGACCAGTTCCAGGACGGCTTCTCTTCTTCCCGCTCGCCCGGGAAGTAGAAATTGCCGAGACTGAAGAATATCAGCCCGTCGTTCCATCTTTCCCAACCCTGCGCCACGTGCGCATGTCCGCCGAGCACCAGGTCAGCTCCCGCGTCCACCAGACGGCGGAGCTGGTTCCGCCTCTCGAGAGGCGGAAACGGCACGTACTCGCATCCCCCGTGGGCGCACACCACCACCGCGTCGGCCTGCTCCCGGGCCGCGCGCACCCCGTCCTCGACCGCGGGATCCCCTATCCAGGCGGTGCCCGGCGTGTTCTTCCCCGCCAGGCCGAACTCGTATTCGCACGCGCCGACGACCCCTATCCTGATACCCTGCGGAAGGTCCATGTAGAAGGGCCGTGCCGCGTTGGCCGCGCTCCGGCCGGCGCCGCAGTACCCCATCCCGTGCTCCTCGCACCAGACCAGGGTGTGCTCCAGCCCCTCGGGACCGAAGTCACCGGTATGGTTGTTGGCGAGAATGACGAACCGGAACCCGAGCTTCGGCAGGTCCCCCGCCACACCGGGGTCCACCGCCAGGCACGGACCGCACTTCGGAATCGGACACCCCGCCCCCGCGATCGATCCCTCCAGATTCACCGCCGACAGGTCCGCGCCGGCGATGAGCCGGCTCAGCTCCGGCCCTGTCCAGGAAGGCGGAGCGTCGAAACCGTCTCGCGGGCAAAAGTCTCCCACGACGAGCATCGTCGCGCCGCCGCCGGGGCGGGGCGAATCGGATTCCACGGGGACCCACAGAGACGTGCTCATATCACGGGTTCTTCACCGCGGGCATCACGTCGGTGTCCGAATACCGCTCGAAGCGCACGGGCGAGCCCTTTCTCTTGTCCATCACGAACGAGCTTCCCTCCTTCGACTTGGCGGCCTTCTTCACCTCGGCCGCGATCGAGGCGACCTCGCTGAAATGACAAAATCGGCCCGAGGCGAGACTCACGGCGCCGAGAGAGATGGACATGAACGGGAAGCGCCGCTCCCTTCCCTCCCGGTCCACCGCGCGGATGCCCCCGCGCTTCACGTCCTTCTCGCTGTAGAGCTCCTTTACGTTGAAGTCGAAGTCGTCGCACACCGCCCTGCCGAACGACCCGGCGTGACTGTCCGGCAGCACCGCGACGAAGTCGTCGCCGCCGATGTGGCCCACGAACGTTTCCTGCTCCGGCAGGCCGGCAAGCGCCTCCTGGATCACCTCCGCGGTCATCTTGATCGCCCGGTCTCCGGCCTCGAACCCATACACGTCGTTATACGCCTTGAAGCTGTCAAGGTCCGCGTAGACCACGCAGACCTTCTCCGCGTCGGCGATGGCGTTGTCGATCCTGTTCTGGATGCTGTTGTTTCCGGGAAGCCCGGTGAGCGGCGAGGAATCCAGCGCCATCTCCTGCATCTTGCGCACCCGGCCGAGCATCCGGTTGAAGCGGCGGGCGAGCGTCTCCAGCTCGTCGCCGGTCGTCACCCGTATGTGCTCGCTGAGGTCGCCTTCCGACACGAGCTCCGTCGCGTCGGTAATCGTCAGTATTGGGCGCACGATTATCCGGTGCGCCGCGAGCGCCAGCAGTAGCACCAGCACCACGAGCGTGATCCCCACCTGAGCGATCGCCTTGTACACCCGGCTGAGGTCTCCCCGGTCCACCGGAAGGCCGAAGTGGCAGTACACGGTGCGGCCCACGCCGCCCAGGCTCAGGGGAACCATCATCGCCAGGCCTCCGCGCTCCTCCTCCGGGACCTCCGGCTCCTCGGCGCCGGGACCGATCCGAAAGGGAAGCCGGCCGTTCCCGTGTTTCTTCACCACGACGATCCGCTCCCCTTTCTCCGAATACACCGCGACGGACTCGCACTCGATAAGGGCCGCGAACTCTCGTGCGGGGTCGCTGTCATTCTCCTCGTCGGCGTTTCGCGGAGGACTCACCGGCGCCGCCGGCCCCCCCCTGATGTCCCCCGGGGCGATACCGGAGGCAAGCCGGTCGGCGATGTAGCCGCCCCACTGCACGGCGCGCAGGCTCATCTGGGACCAGCGGGAATTCGCCTGCTCCTCCTGCACCGTCTGGTACACGAATACCGATATCAGAGAGAGAGCGGTAACGGTATAGAGGATGATGAAGATCGCCATCTTCCCCCGCAGCCCGATTCCCTTCATCGGTGTCTCACCTCCTCACACATATCTCCATTCTACACGATAAGCATCGCGTCGCCATAGCTGTAGAAGCGGTAGCGTTCCCTCACCGCCTCCGCGTACGCACGCCGGATCAGCTCCTCGCCGGCGAACGCGAAAACGAGCAGCAGCAGCGTGGAGCGCGGCAGATGAAAATTGGTGAGCAGCGCATCGACCGCTCGGAACTGGTGCGGCGGATAGATGAAGAGGTCAGTCCACCCCTGCGTCTCTCCACCGTCAGCGAAGGCGGATTCCAGCGCCCGACACGTGGTAGTGCCCACGCAGACCACTCTCCCGCCTCTCTCGCGGGTCCCCCGGATCGCATCGGCCGTCCGGGGAGACACCTGATAGTGTTCCGACAGCATGTGATGGTCCTCTATCCTGTCCGAACGTATCGGCAGAAACGTCCCCGCGCCCACGTGAAGCGTCACCGACGCCCTCTCCACGCCCTTTCCTTCGAGGGATTTCAGCAGCTCGTCCGTGAAGTGAAGCCCGGCGGTGGGAGCGGCGATGGAGCCGGGCATATCTGCGTACACCGTCTGATACCTCTCCATGTCCTCCCGGGCAAGTGTGGGGTTCTCCTCCCCGCGCTTGATGTACGGGGGCAAGGGCGCCCTGCCCTGAGCGGACAGGAGCACGTCCACGTCGGCGTCCCCCGGGAACATCACCTGACGGAACCCCTCACGCATCCGGCCCACCGTGACCACGCTCTCACCGTCGGGCAGCGCCAGTTCTTCGCCTTCGATGAGCCGCCCCCGGGAGCTGACCAGCGCGCTCCACCACCCGTCCTCGCCGCGCGCCACGACGAGCACGTCCACTTTCCCCCCGGTCCGTCTCCGGCAGGCCAGGCGGGCCGCCACCACCCGGGTGTCGTTCACCACCACCAGGTCGCCCGCGCTCAGAAGGCCGGTGATGTCGGGAAAGTCCCGATGCTCGATCGTCGCCTCGTCACGACGCACCACCATCAACCTGGAGCCGTCGCGCGCCGCGGCCGGATGCTGGGCGATGAGCTCCCCCGGAAGGTCGTAATCCAGTCTCCATGTTTCCATTGGCTACCCGGTAAGCGTTGACACTGCGTACCTCTAAAGCGTATAGTACCATCTAGTAATACCCATGAAAAGCACGATACTCATAGTCGACGACGAACAGGCGCACGCCGAAGCGGTGGCCGAGGGTCTAAGCCGCACCGGTTACGAATGCCTCGTCGCCCTGTCGGGCGAGGAGGGCAGCAGGGCGCTCCGGGAAAAGTCCGTGGACATCCTGGTAACCGACCTGGTGATGCACGACCTGGACGGCATGCAGCTGCTCCACCTTGCCAAGGAACGCTCGCGCGAGATCGAGGTGATAATGATCACCGGTCACGGCTCCGTGGAATCGGCTGTCGAAGCGATGAATGCAGGCGCGGCAGGCTACCTGGAGAAGCCGGTCAACATCAAGGAGCTGCGCGCCCAGATAGAGAAGGTCGTCGAGAAACAGGGCCTGGGCCGCAGGAACATCGAACTGCAGAAACGGCTGGACGAGAAGTTTGGCTTCGAGGGCATCATCGGCGACACCCCCCAGATGCACAAGCTGTTCGAGACGGTGCGGCAGATCGCCGACACCAGCGCCACCGTTTTCATCACCGGGGAGTCCGGCACCGGCAAGGAGCTGCTCGCCCAAGCGATACACAACAACAGCCGGCGCAAGCACAAGCCGTTCGCGGCGCTGGACTGCGCGGCGCTCTCCGAGGGAGTGCTTGAGAGCGAGCTGTTCGGCCATGAGAAGGGCGCGTTCACCCACGCGATCGCGCAGAGGAAGGGACGGTTCGAATACGCCAACGGGGGCACGCTCTTCCTGGACGAGGTGAGCGAGATGCCCATGACGACCCAGGCGAAGTTCCTCCGCGTCCTGGAGAAGGGGGAGGTGGTACGCGTCGGCGGCAACGACCCGCTGCCGGTGGACGTGCGGCTGGTCGCGGCGACGAACAGCGACCTGGAAAAGGAGGTCGAGAAGGAACGCTTTCGAAGCGACCTGTACTTCCGGCTCAAGGTCGTCACGCTGCGCATTCCTCCTCTCAGGGAGCGGCGGCGGGACATCCCGGTGCTGGTCAACGAGTTCATCAAGACGTTCGCGGAACGCCACGCCCGGAACGTGACGGGAATCAGCGAAGAAGCGATGAACGTCATCTACCGCTACGCCTGGCCCGGCAACATCCGCGAGCTGAAGAACTGCGTGGAGAGCATGGTGGTCACCTCGTCCGGCGACACGCTCGAGGAGAAGAACATACCGGAAGACATACGGGCAGGGGTCGGCGGGGGCCCGGTCCCCACCGCGCCCGGCACGACGCTCGCGGATATGGAGGAGCATCTCATCCTCAGCACGCTCGAGAGTGTGGCCGGCAACAGGCAGAAGGCGGCCGCGATGCTCGGTATCGGCGAGCGCACGCTCTACCGCAAGCTGAAGGAATACAAGCAGAAGCAGGCATGACCTACCGCCTGTACGCCGAAGCCGACGCGGCCGACTCCGCAATCGCGCAGCGCGTCGCACGCTCCCTGCGGCTCACCATCAGCGTCGGTCCGCTGCCGGAACCGGAGGGCGACCGCTGGGCGGCCGCCAAGAAGACCGTTCTGCTAACGAACTATCGGGGCGCGTTTCTCAAGCCCTGCCCATGCACGAGGAACCACACGTGCTGCGGCTACCGCTTCCTGAACGTCGCCACCAACTGCCCCATTGACTGCACCTACTGCATACTCCAGCACTACGTCGGCCCGGCGCCGCTCACGATACACTGCAACCTGGACGACATGTACGCCGAGCTCGAAGAGAAGCTCGCCGCGGCCCGGGGCCGCGTACTCAGGATCGGCACCGGCGAGCTGACCGACAGCCTGGCGATCGACGAGCTGACCGGCTACGCCGCGGACATGGTTCGGTTCTTCGCCGGCTTCGACGACGCGACGCTCGAACTGAAAACGAAGACTTCCTTCGTCGAGAACCTGATCGGACTGGAGCACCGCGACCGCACGGTCGCCGCCTGGTCGCTCAATCCCGAGGCGATCGCTGAATCCGACGAGAAAGGGGCGGCGTGCCTGGACGACCGCATCGCCGCGGCGCGGCGCTGTCAGGACGACGGCTATCCCCTGGCGTTCCACTTCGACCCCATCGTCGAGTATCCGGGATGGCGCGAAGGGTATCGCGACGTGGTGCGGCGGCTTTTCGACGCCGGCATCCGGCAGGAATCGGTAGCGTGGATCAGCATGGGCACGCTCAGGTACCCGCCCCGTACCGGCGACATCATCGCCCGGCGCTTCCCCCGCAGCGTGATCCGCACGGGGGAGCTGGTGTCCGGAACGGACGGAAAGAAACGCTACTTCAAGCCGGTGAGGATCGAGATGTACCGCGAGCTCGCGGCGGAGATAGCGAAAGGCTGGCCGGACGCCTTCATCTATCTCTGCATGGAGAGCCCCGGCGTGTGGCAGGCCGCGCTCGGGCAGGCGCCGAGTTCCCAGGAGCTTTCCCGCGCGCTCGGCGATCGGACGCGGCACGGAGGGCGGGCGGATGGCTGATCTCAGAGAGCCGCGTGCGTCCCTATCCAGCCCGCCGGGTGAGGGGGCGATCGGCGTCATCGAGGTCACCGGCGCGGGCGCGACAGTGCTGCTCGATCGCGTGTTCCGCTCCCCGCGCGGCCGCCGTCTCCCGGACTCCCCGGCCGGGGATATCCTCTACGGGCGGATACGCGCGGGTGATACCGTCATCGACGAGGTGCTGGTGCGCGTTGTGTCGCGCGATCCTGAACGGCTGGAGATAAACTGTCACGGGGGCCCCGTACCACACACTGCGATAATTGACCTGCTGACGAAACTGGGTGTCCTGGAGTGCTCCTGGCGGCAACTCTCGCTCGACGCCGCCGCGCAGGAGGGCATCGACGCGATCCGCCGTGAGGCGCTCGTGAGGATACCCGCCGCGCTGACGAGAAACGCCGCGCTTACGCTGGTCGCGCAGTACAATGGAGCGCTCTCGAGGCTCGTCGAGAGCGACGCCCTCGCCGGCGCGCGCGACGGTCTCCTGGAGCTGGCGCCGTACGGGATAGCCCTCTGCAACCCGCCCGCAGTGGTGATCGCCGGAAAGCCCAACGTCGGGAAATCCACGCTCGCCAACGCGCTCCTGCGGCGGGAGCGGGTGCTGGCGGCCCCGGTCCCCGGCACCACCCGGGACGCGGTCGCGGCCTGCATGAATATCGACGGTGTTCCGTTTGAGCTGGTTGATACCGCCGGTGTCGGTCACGCGGCGGGCGAGCTGGAACGGCTCGCCGCCGACCGGGCGCTCGAGGTGCTGCACAGGGCCGAGATTGTCCTGTGCGTCCTGGACGGCAGCTCCCCGGTCTCCTCCGAGGACGAGAGGATGCTCCGAGAATGCGCTGCTGGAAAGACGGTCGTTGTCATGAACAAGAGCGATCTGCCTCGCGATCCGTCCGTCGAGGCGGCCGCACGGGGGGCCGGCTCGCGCAGCGCGGTCGTCTCCGCCCTCCGGAAGACGGGACTGCACGAACTGAGGGCCGCCGTCCTGGAAGCCCTCTTCCCGGCCATCCCGGACGATATCTCCGGCCCCATCCCCTTCACCTCCCGCCAGGTGTCCCTTCTTGACAAACTCGACGGATCGAATACGATGGAAATCAGAAGGGAGCTTCTATGTCCGGGACCCGGCGGAATACCTCCAACATAGTCCTTATCGGCATGCCCGGTGCGGGAAAGAGCACGGTGGGCGTCATCCTGGCGAAGCGCACCTCCAGAGACTTCGTGGATACCGACGTGCTGATACAGACCCGCCACGGGCGTTCCCTGCAGGACGTGATGGACACGGACGGCCATATGACGCTGAGGAAGATCGAACAGGAGGTGATCCTGTCGATGGACCTCGCCAACCACGTCATCGCCACCGGCGGGAGCGCGGTCTACAGCGAAACCGCGATGGCCCACCTGAAGAGGGACGGGGTCGCGGTATACCTTGATGTTTCCCTGGACGCCCTCACGGCGAGGATACGAGACTTCGACACGAGGGGCATCGCCCGGGCCCCCAAGCAGACGCTGAGGGACCTCTTCGAGGAACGGTGCGCCCTCTACCGGAAGTACGCCGATATCACGATAGCGTGCGGGAACCAGGACCAGGACGAGATCTGCAGCGCGATTTGCAGCCGGCTCGCGTAGGAAACCGTATGGCAAAAGGATGACCTACGATATGGACAGGCCCAATGTGGTACTCATCGTGGCGGACCAGATGCGGGGCGACTGCATGGGGGTGAACGGACACCCGGTGGTGCAGACGCCGAACCTCGACGAACTGGCAACGCGGGGATGCAACTTCACGCATGCATACACCGCCGTCCCGTCGTGCATTCCGGCGCGGGCGAACCTGATGACCGGCCAGAACCAGTGGCACACCGGCGTCCTGGGGATGGGCAAGGGGCAGGGACCGATGCCGAACGACTTCCCGCATACACTTGCCGGAGAGTTCACAAACGCGGGCTACCGTACCCACATGGTGGGCAAGGGGCATTTCCATCCGCCCAGAACGCTGATGGGGTTCGAGTCGACGGAGCTGGACGAGTCCGGCCGGGTGCCCGACAGCGACCACCGCACATGGTTCGAGGGACACGCGCCGGACGGCGTCACGCCGGATGATCACGGGGTGGACTGGAACGGCTGGATGGCCCGTCCGTGGCACACCGAGGAGTACCTGCACCCCACCGCGTGGACGGGTATGCGGGCGTGTAATTTTGTGGACGAGCACGATTACGCGCGGCCGTTTTTCCTCAACGTCTCCTTTGCCCGGCCCCACTCCCCGTACGTCCCGCCGGCCTGCTACTTCGATATGTATTACAGGGGCGAGACCCCCCACCCGTACATCGCGGAATGGGCGCCGATGCACGATATTCCCGACGCCCCCCCCCGCACGACGGCATGGATCGGGAGGATGACCCCGGAACAGATCCACCGGGCGCGATCAGGCTACCTGGGATCCATCTCATTCATCGACGGGCAGATCGGACGGTTCCTGGGCTGGTACCGGCGGTACCACCCGGAGGCGTACGAAAACACCTGGTTCCTGTTCGCCGCGGATCACGGCGACATGCAGGGCGACCATTACATGTGGCGAAAGACGTACGCGTTCGAAGGCAGTTCCCATATTCCGTTCATCCTGTGCCCTCCCCGCGGCAGAGCGAAGCGGCATACGGCGCAGGAGCCCGTGGAGCTTCAGGACGTGATGCCTACGCTGCTCGGCGCGGCCGGACTGGACATTCCCAAGACGGTGGACGGCCGCAGCCTGGTGCCGCTGCTGAACGGTCCCGCGGCCGACTGGCGAACGTACGTCCACGGCGAGCACTGCACCTGTTACAGCGACTCAGCCGAGATGCAGTACGTCACCGACGGCCTGCGGAAGTTCATATGGTACCCGCGCACCGACCGGGAACAGTTCTTCGATCTGGAGCAAGACCCGGGAGAGATACACGACCTCATCGACGCGCCCGACAGGCGGAACGAGATCGCGAAGTGGCGCGGCTATCTCACAGAGGTGCTGGAAGAGCGGGACTGCGGGTGGGTGAGGAACGGCCGCCCCCACTGCCCGTCCGACGAACCCCTCGTCTCCCCCTACCAGGACAAGAGATATCAGGGACGGGGTTGAGCTGGCACGTCAGCGGAGGCGCTCCTCGCGCTCCCTGCGCGCGGGCGCCGGCGGCTCCTCCTCCTTCGGATGCAGCGCCTTCACGCGCGACGCGAGCACTTTCGTGAAGGCGGCGGACGCGTCGAGCCTCTTCTCCGCGGGAGGCGCCTCCGCGCATTCCTTTCCCGCGGCCAGGTCGGTGAGCGTCTCGTACGTGGGACTCTGAACGGCGCATCGCCAGAATGCGCATTCCGACTCGTCGAGCATATTGGAGTTCCTCCTCTTCAGCTGTCTCTGCACGAAGGCGGTCAGCTCCCTGTCCTCGGCGCACTGATTGACGAGCAGAAGATAGCACGACGCCCTTCCCTTCACGGTGTGAAGCTCCATACCGCTCACTACCTCCAGGTAGGCCCCCAGGTGCTCCCCGATCCCGCTCTTCTCACGCTTCAGCCGGTCTATGAGAATGATGAGTATCGAAAGCTTGTCGGCCGGATACACGCTCGCCTCGCCGAGGGCCCATGTGCCCTCCTTCGCCCCGTAGGTGGTGCACGAGTTTATCCAGACGTCGGTGTAGATGCTTCGCAGGCCCGTGAACGGGGCGTGCAGCAGGTGATGCATCTTCTCCCGCAGGTCGAGCCCGGGCAGGTAGTGGACATAGAACGGGCCCGGGCTGAGCTTCCCGGCCTCGACGGCGCGGTACGCCATGGCCCCCAGGTCGTCCATGTCGTCCTGTGACTGTACCCGCACGCCGCCGAAGGCCGCTCTCCTCACCGCCTGAACGTACGCCTCGTCCGAGGGTGCTTCGACCAGCGTGCCCCTGACGCTGTGCGCCAGGACGAAACAGGTACCCACCAGCCCCGCAGCGACGATCACGCTAGTCCACCTCACCACCCGTCGAGGCTTCTTGTCCTTCGGAACGGATTGGGTATCCTTCTTCCCGCCCTTTTCCTTCTTTCCTTTCTTCTTCTCCGCCATGCCGTATCCCTATCCGTCGTCGAAGAAGGCAAACAGGGTCTTGTCCACGTACCACTCGATCGGCGCCCAGTCGTCGGTCAGCACGCGCGGGTGCTCCCGACCCACGATCGGTTTAAGCCTCTGCTCCACCCACGTCAGCAGCGCCTCCGGAGCGTCCGGGAACGCCGCCGACAGCCCCCTCACGTGCGGCCTGGCGTGCCCGGCGACGACGACGATGTTGCTGAAGGAAACGTCCCTGTTGTCTATGTCGCACCGGTAGAGGAAGGGGAACACGCTGGCCATCGTATCGATCACCAGGGAGAGGAACTCCGAGTCCTTGCGGAATACCGCCACGTTTATGCCCACCACCCCGCCCGGCTTCAAGTGTCGGCCGACGTCCTCGAAGAACTCCCGCGTCGTCAGGTGGAACGGAATGTACGGCTGCTTGTACGCGTCGATTATCACCACATCGTACTTCCGCTCGGTGCGGGCCAGAAACGTCCTTCCGTCCTCCAGGTGCACGTCGAGATGCATCCTGTCGAGCGCGAAATGCTTGTCCGCCATGTCCACTATCCGTGGGTCGATCTCCACCCCGTCGATGTGGAGGCCTTCACCCCAGTAGTGCGAAAGCTGGTTGGCGACGGTGCCGGCCGCGAGGCCGATGATGCAGACGTCCAGCTCCTTCCCCTCCGCCCCGGACATCGCCGGCAGGGCCAGGAACTTGTCCCACACGCCGCCGACGAGCACGTTGTCCCTGTCGAATATTGAATGGCACCCGTACCCCTCGTTCAGGAAAAGCACCGTCCTCCCGCCCCTGCGCGCGACCTGTATGTAATTGTAGAGCGACTCCGTCTCCTCCACCGCGCCCGGCCCCGTCTTCACCGGTCCGAGGCCGCCGTAGCCGATCCGCATGACGAAGAGAAGGGCAACGACGGAGGCTATCGCGCCGCGCCGCGTGGTCAGCAGGCCGATTCCGCCGGTGATGAGCATCAGCCCCGAGAAGACGAAGATGGTCGCCCGCGTGCCGATCCAGGGGATGAAGAGTAGGGTCGGCAGATACGTCCCCAGAATGCTTCCCAGCGTGCCGATCGCGTACGTCCTTCCCGCCGTGCTGCCCACCGTCTCCCTGTCCCGCGCGGCCACGCGGATGGCGTACGGCGAGACCATCCCCAGGATGGCCAGCGGCAGCATGAAGAGGAAGACGGTGGCGCCGAGAGACGCGACGAATCCCCCCATCTGCTGGCTCGACACCGCCCGCCCGGCCCAGTGCAGGATCGGCCTGGACACCAGCGGTATGCATCCCGTGAGCACCGCCGCGATGAGAAGCAGACAGCACACCCCTCTGCGGAAGGGGTATCTGTCACCGAGCCGGCCGCCTATCCAGTACCCCGCCGCGAGGGCTACCATGATGGTGCCGATCACGTTGGTGATGAGTATCTGGGTGGTGCCGAAATAAGGCGCCAGCAGACGGAAGGCGGTCATCTCGACCGCCATGACGCAAAGTCCCGCTATGAATACGTTGACCAAGAGCATAATAGGCGACCATGATACCATGAAAACGGGTGCTGTCCCTAGTTCTTGTCGCCCCTTGCATGAAGCGGCCGTTTCAAGTACTCTGACCTCCTGAAATCATGAAGGAAATTACCTCTATAGCGATTGAAAAGCTTCACGCCGCCGGAGCGGCGTTCGGCGATATCCGTATCGTCACCAAGCGCAGCAACTCGGTCGCGGTCCGGCAAAGGAGCGTGAAGAGCATCAGGGACACCGAGTCGCGCGGCTACGGGGTCAGGGCGCTCGTGAACGGCGCCTGGGGTTTCGCCAGCAGTAGCGACCTGACCCCGGATGGTGTCGCGAAGACGACCGAGAAGGCCCTGAGCGTGGCCAGGGCCTCCGCGTCCGTTCCGCCCGACAGGCCGGCAGTGATGGCCCCGGAGGACGCGTACCGGGACACGGTGGTCACCCCCGTTGCCAGGGACCCGTTCGAGATACCCCACAAGGAGAAGGCGGAGCTTCTCCTTGCCGTCAATAATGCGATGCTGGGTGTCGAGAAGGTCTCCCTGGTCTACTCCATGCTCCGGTTCATGCGGCTCAATCGGATCATAGCTAACACGGACGGCAGCTACCTCGACATGACACATACCGTCTCCGAGCCGATCGTCACCGCGGTGGCCGTCTCCGGAGACGACAGCCAGGACCGCTCCTTCCAAGGCGGCGGCCGAGCCGCCGGCTGGGAGTATATACAAGAAGTGGACCTTCTCCGGCTCGCTCCCACACTCGCCCGGGAGGCGGTGATAAAGGCGGAGGCGGAGGAGACCCCCACCGGACGGACGGACCTGGTGCTGGACCCGATGCACCTGAGCCTGACGATGCACGAATCCGTCGGACACCCGACGGAGCTGGACCGGATACTCGGGTGGGAGGCCAACATGGCGGGCACCTCCTTCGTCAGTCCCGCCGCCATCGGCAGCCTGAAGTACGGCTCCGAGCTGGTGAACCTCACCGCGGACAACACGCTCGAGGGCGGCATGGCTACCTGGGGCTACGACGACGACGGCGTCCCGGGCAGGAAATGGCCCATCGTGAAGGACGGTATACTCTCCGGCGTCACCACGGTGAGAGAGACCGCCCCCTTCATAGACGCGGACCGATCGTGCGGCTCGTGCCGGGCGGATTCGTTCTCGTCGGTGCCGATCACACGGATACCCAACCTGTACATGGAGGCGGGGAGGAACGACACCTCCGCGGAGGATATCATCGCCGGCACCGACCGCGGCATCTATATCCAGGGCATGGGAAGCTTCTCGATCGATCAGCGGCGAGTCAATTTCCAGTTCGGCGGCGACTTCTTCCAGATGATCGAGAACGGCAGACTCACCCGCCCCCTCAAGAAGGTGACGTACCACGCGAGGACGACCGAGTTCTGGGGCTCGTGCACCGCGGTGGCCGGCCCGGCAGACTGGCGGATGCACGGCATCATGAACTGCGGCAAGGGCGAGCCGATGCAAACGATGATGATGACCCACGGGGCGAGCACGACCCGTTTCTCGAACATAGAAGTGGGAGCGTCCAGGAAATGAGACCCGGGAACGAAGTCCGCGAACTGATGGAGAACGTGCTCGGCCGGGTGACGATGCCCGAGGCAATCGTCACGTACGCCGAGGACGTGGACACCGCCACACGTTTCGGCACCAACGCCATCACCCAGAACAAGACGGGGGGCGACGCCTCCCTCGGTCTCTCCGTGGGGAAGGGCACCCGGCACGGGGGCAGCAGCACCAACCGGCTCGACGAGGAGGGTCTCCGCCGCCTGGTGCAGCGCGCGGAAGCGGTGGCCGCGCAGTGCCCGGAGGACCCCGAGTACGTCCCCCCGCCCGCGCCCGCGGAGTATCCCGCTGTCCCGGGTGGGTACTACGAGAGCACGGCCACGACCGGCCCGGAAGGCGTCGCGTCCATGATCGGCGCCTGCGTCGAGCTGGCGAAGAAGAACGGGATGGAGGCCGCCGGCACCTTCGAGCTGACCACGTTCGCCCGCGCCATCGCCAATTCCAAGGGGCTCTTCTGTTACGACAAGGGGACGTTCGCCGAGTTCGGCGTCACCGTGCACACCGACGAAGGAACCGGCAAGGCCAGTGCGTGCCGCGAAGACATCGCCGCAATCGACCCCGCGTCGCTCGCCGCCGAGGCGATTGCCGTGGCGGACGCCAACCGCGGTCAGACCGAGACGCCGCCCGGCGACTACACCGTGGTGTTTTCGCCGTACGCCGTCGCCGAGCTGCTGGAGTTCCTGTTCTTCGATCTGGACGCGCGGGAAGCGGACGAGGGCGTCAACGCCTTCGCCGGGAAGGTCGGACAGAAGCTCTTCGACGAACGGGTGAAGCTGTATTCCCCGCTGGACGACCCCGATGTCCCGCCCCCCCTCTACGGGGAAGACGGCCTGCCCACCAGGAAGACCGTCTGGATAGAGTCCGGCGAGCTGAAGCGTCTCAGCCATACCCGATACTGGGCGAACCAGAAGGATACCCACCCGGACCCGCACATGTTCCCGGTGAAGATGGATGGCGAGGAGCATACCTTCCAGGACCTGATAGAGATGTGCGACAGCGGGCTTCTCGTGAACCGGCTCTGGTACATACGGTA
This sequence comes from uncultured Planctomycetota bacterium, assembly GCA_964389785.1. GTDB lineage: Bacteria > Planctomycetota > CAYMFW01 > CAYMFW01 > CAYMFW01 > CAYMFW01. The sequence goes on along the minus strand of CAYMFW010000034.1, from coordinate 3,869 downwards.
CGTGGACCAGAAGGAGCTTCTGCTCACCGGGATGACCCGGGACGGGACGTTCCGGATCGAGAACGGGAAGGTGGCCGGACCGGTGAAGAACATGCGCTTCAACGAATCGCCCCTCGTCGTGCTGAATAACATACGGGCGATGTCGGAGTCGCTTCGGGCCAGCCCGTACGCGAAGGTGCCGGGACTGATGGTCGACAACTTCACGATGTCCAGCACCACGGAGTTCTAGCGGAACAAGCGGTTTCCTCGCTCATTCTCGGCTCGTACAGGGGAAGGGTTCGCGGGCGCGGACTGCATGGAAATGACAGACGTCGCCATTTCCGGCTCGGACGTCTTCAGGAAGCGCAGGATTGACAGCCCGCCCTTCGGCGAATAAAATTAGACTTCTGCACGTAACAAACGGATCTTGAAACGTAAAAGGACAAGATAAAGCAGGAGGTCGCATATGATACAGGCTGAGAAGCTCACCATGCACTACGGCCCGGTCGTCGCCGTCCAGGACGCCTCTTTTGAGGTGCGGCCCAAGGAGGTCGTTGGGCTGCTGGGACCCAACGGCGCGGGCAAGTCTACGATCATGAAAATCCTCACCACGTACCTGTGGCCCACATCCGGGACCGCGAAGATATGCGGCAAGGACGTGCTCTCTGAGCCGATGGAGGTGAGGAAAAGAATCGGCTACCTTCCCGAGATGCTTCCGGTGTACATGGACATGGAGGTGTCCGCGTACCTGAATTTCGTGGGAAGGGCCCGGGGCCTGAGCGGTGATACGCTGAAGAAGCGGCTCGGGTGGGTCACCGAGATCTGCGGGCTGAAGGCGATGTACCGGATGCTGATACGTGAGCTCTCCAAGGGCTACAAGCAGAGGACGGCGCTCGCGCAGGCGCTGATACACGACCCGGAGGTCATCATACTCGACGAGCCGACGTCAGGTCTCGACCCCCACCAGATCGTCCAGATCCGCAAGCTGATCCGGGAGCTGGCAGAGACGAAGACGGTGATCCAGTCCACGCACATACTCCAGGAGGTCCAGGCGGTCTCCGACCGGATCATCATCATCAGCCAAGGGCACATCGTCGCGGACGGCACGCTCGAGGACCTGAGAAAGAAGGCGACCACGAAGCAGCGGGTGGAAGTCGCCTTCGCGACGAACAGGCAGGAGGTGGAGAAGTCGCTGAAAGGGCTGATGGATGCCAAGCGGCTGGACTTCGTCAAGGAGGATGACGGCGTCGTCCGTTTCCGCATCGAGGCGGACGCCTCGAAGGGTATCCTCAACCAGATCAACGACCTGGCGCGCAGCAGGAGCTGGGAGGTGAGGGAGCTGCTGGACCTGCCGCTCTCGCTGGAGGAGACCTTCCTCGCGCTCACCGAACCGGAGACGGAAGGAGGTGCGTCATGAGGGGCCTCGGAACGATATTCCGCCGGGAAACGGCCGCATACTTCAACTCGCCGCTCGCGTACATATTCATCATAGTGTTCCTGTTCCTCAGCACCGCGCTGTTCCTGTTCGTGTCCGGCTTCTTCGCGTATCCGCGGGCGGACATGACCGGGTTCTTCGGCGTGCTCATCCCGGTGCTCTGCATTTTCGTGCCCGCGGCGACGATGCGCATCTGGGCGGAGGACCGCAAGGAAAATACGATAGAGATGCTCTGCACCTTCCCGATCACCCCGATCGCGCTGGTGCTCGGCAAGTATCTTGCCGCGCTGGTGTTCTACCTGGCGGCGCTCGCGTGCACCTGGATACTGCCGCTGATGATGGCGATCCTGGGAGAGCCGGACTGGGGCGTGATATTCAGCTCGTACTTCGGAGCGGTCCTGCTGGGCGCGTTCTTTCTCGCGCTCGGGACTTTCATCTCCGGATTGTGCAGGGACCAGGTGACCGCGTTCGTCATCGCCTTCCTCGCATGCGCCTTCACGTCACTCGTCGGGTGGGACTACTTCGTCCAGTACGTGGACGGCACGATTGTCATAGGGGAACACGGGCTGGGCACCATGCTGAAGAACGTCGTCGGGATCACCGGCCACTATGTGCCCTTCCTGAGAGGGGTCATCGAGCTGGTGGACGTCCTCTTCTTCCTGCTGTGGATCGGCCTCTTCCTGTTCCTGAACGGAACGTACCTCGAGGGCAGGAGCCGGCCCAGGATGAACCTGATTTACCCGGTCACCGTGGTCCTCTGTGTCGCGATAGGCGCGCTCGTCAACCAGGTGATCCTTTCCTTCAACCTGAGCCTCGTCAGGTTCGATCTCACCGAGAACAGGATATACACGATATCCGACTCCTCGAAGAGCATCCTGAAGCGGCTTGACGTGCCGGTGCAGGTAAACGTGTATATCACCCGCGCTGAGAAGATGCCGATCGAGTTCAAGGACCTTGAGAGGCACATCACCGACAAGCTGGACG
>CAYMFW010000034.1:0-1461 GCA_964389785.1 uncultured Planctomycetota bacterium | reverse complement strand
GAAACTGAAATGGAAGGTGTACCCGATGGACGCCAAGGAGGTGATCCGGGACCCGAAGAAGGAGGAGAAGAAGGAGGGAGAGAAGTCCCTCGAGGAACGGCTGCTGGACAAGGGCGTCAAGCCGTTCTCCGTGCAGTCGCTGAGGGCGGACGAGGCGGTGACGAAGCTGATCTACTCCTCCATCGGCGTGGAGTACCGGGAAAAGGAGGAGCAGTTCATCCCGCGGGTGCTCCCTCAGAACATCTTCGAGATCGAATACAAGCTGATGAGCCTGGTCTACAAGCTCACCCGCGAGGAGCCGCCCACGATCGTGCTCGTGGCCCCGGTAGAGCAGCTGCCCCCCCACATGCTGCAGATGTACATGCAGATGGGGAAACAGCCGCCGGCGCCGCAGGACATGTACGAATACGTCGGCAGGCTCCTCGAATACGAGAAGTTCGAGGTCCAGCGGGTGACGCTCGACCAGAAGAGCCGGATGCCGGAGAAGTACGACGCCCTCTTCGTCATCAATCCGCGCGACCTGAATCCGCGGCAGAGATGGGAGATCAGCCGGGCGCTTTACGAGGGCAAGTCGACGCTGATAGCGGCGCAGCCGTACCGCTGGAACTACCGCCCCGATCGGGACTCGATGTCCCTCTCCAAGGTCGAAGACAAGCCTGGGGTCAACGACTTCCTGAAACACTACGGCCTCGAGGTGGAAGACACGATCCTGATGGACTCCAACCACGAGCCGGTGAAGGTGCAGGACCCGAGCAACCCGATGTCCATGTTCACCGGCGGAACTCCGGTGGACATACCGACGCACATCGTGGTGAACCCGTCCTCCATGAACGAAGACGTCTCCATCACGAACCGGCTGGGGCCGGTCCCGTACATGTGGGGAGCGCGCCTGAAGATTACCGACGACAAGATCAGGGAGAACAAGCTCGAGGTGACGACGCTGATACGAACCAGCCCGAAAGCCTGGACGCTTCCCTCGAGCACCAGGTTCTCGGAGAAGGATTTCGAGCCTCCGGCCGACGCGAAACAGATGACGCTGGCGGTGATGGTGAAGGGCCAGTTCCCCAACGCGTACCCGGGCGAGGAGATACCGGGCTATCCGCGCGAGGCGCCGATGCCGGGCATGCCTCCTCCGGAGGAGGAGCCGGCCACCGAGCCTGCGCCGGACCTCGAGCCCGCCGAGGGCACGCTTATTCTGATAGGCTGCGCCACCACGTTCCACAACCGGTTCCTGGGGGCGGGAGGCGTGGAGCTGCTGCTCAACTCGGCGGACGCGCTGACGCTCGGCGAGGAGCTGATTCACATACGCTCCAAGCGGCCGATTGACCGCACGATCGACCAGCCCGAGGCCGGCACCCGCAACCTCTGGAAGTTCCTGGACCTGGCGCTGATGAATATCGTCGTCGCCGCGGCCGGCATCTCCCGTGCGGTCCTCCGCCGCCAGTCGCGCCAGCGCTACCG
>CAYMFW010000033.1:16974-32423 GCA_964389785.1 uncultured Planctomycetota bacterium | reverse complement strand
ACTCCTTCGAAGTATTGGTGCTTGATCTCGAGAGAGAACAGATATGCTGTCTTGCTGCGAACGAGACTCGGAGTTTGAACGTGAAGCTGGGCCCCAGCAATATCCCGGCCTACGTTAAGCCGTCTCTCTCATTGGGCACCAAAGAAGGGACGACAGGAGAAATCAAGTTTGTTGTGGGCGGTGTCGAAAAGGATTCTATTGACCTATCGCCTGGTTCCTCAAGCGCTATTCTCAAAGCAGGAAGCCCTATAAGTAGCGAGACAAACAATATTGAGTTGACCGCCAGCAACGGGTCCTCGGATTCTGTCCAATCGCGTCTTACGGTCATCAAATCCGGAAGCGTCACCATTGTGCCAGAGAGTGCCTGCGTTTCATCTGCAGGCAAGGTTTCTCTTATAGCCTATCTTACTGTGGGAGGAACTGCGAAGAAAGTCGATCCTGAAACCACGACCATAACTTGGAACATTGCCGAAGGAAGTAGCCGGGCCACCTTTGAAGAAGGCAAAACTGAGCTAGACGGGGTCAACCCGGTAGAAGTATTCGGCAAGAAAGAACAATCTGGCGAAGTCAAAGTGGAAGTTGCGGTTGGTGGCTACACGGAGAAAGCCGAGCAGACGCTGACGGTCGTCGACTTGTCTGTGCTTCAGCCGCCCGACAATATGGTGCCGTGGCCAATTAACAGCAAGCTGGTTGCTGGTGCAACATTCAAGGAATTGCTCTGCGGGCGCGGCAAGCCGACGGGGGGGCGTTTTCACATGGTCCTTTGAGGGAAGAGAAGATTTGTTCAGCCCAAATAGTGGGGTTGCGAACGGAGGGCAATATGTTTTCCGAACAAGATTCACCGCCCCGGAAAGTCCTACTGACTCTCCGAAGCCTATCCGTTTGACGTATCTCGACTGCATCGCCGAAAGCAAAGGGGTGCTCATAACTGCACCGTTTCAGAGCGAGCTCATTAACTACACCAATTCTGTCACGATCCGTCCTGCCCCTGTAGCCCTGACGTATCAAAAGAAGCCCGCCGCGAAGCTCGAGAGGGACCTAAGGGGTAAGCCTAGGCGAATAATTGAGCTAAGAGATGCCAAAAAGGGAGAAAAGGGACCCCCTCCGGATGGCCCTGCTGTCATATACCGAATATTGGACCAGGAGGGAGACCCTCTGAACAAGAGTCAAACCGGCGTCAAGGCGCGCCCGTATTACTATGAGCCCAAACCCGTCATCAGAATCGGTAGAGGCAGGTTAGCAGTTGGTGAGACTGACTATCTAGAGTATCCCGGTAAAGAGCCGGCCAATCCAAGCAAATCGGAGCTTCTCGATCAGATAAGGTTCTATATTTGGGAGGATGGTCTCCTATTCAATGACTCAGGGCAACTTGATCCCCTGAAGGCAGGAACAGAAGCAAATCCGAATATATTCTTTCTCCAGCACACGTGGATAGGCTATATTAAGGGAGCGGAGGGGGGAACGAAAAGAAAGGTCATAGGTCCAAATACATTGAGGGTCTGGGTCGATGAATACGACGACGAAGGCGATAACTACAAGTTTGTGATCAGATGCTCGTATGAAATCGTCCTGCATGAGCTTGAGGAATGATGAAGACGCGCATTGATTGGTTCCGCGACCGATTTGCTCCCGCGGTGTTGCTTGCGGTGACGGCATTCTCCGTTGGTCTTTCGGGCGAGACGGAAATGAATCTCGACGCCGAACGGGAATTTGTCTGCGTTCCTGCCGGGAGCGCTTTCGACTTGCTCGGCCTTCTCTTCGCTCAACTCGAGATCAACGGAGGCGTCGAACTCGGGGATCTTGACATCAACCGAAGCGCACGATACCTCAGCGAGAACGAGGCAGAGGAAAAGCTCGCGAAGGAAGGTTCTCTGGGCGGGCGGTGGGTGGAAGTCGACGGAAAAAGGAAATTCCTGACGACGAGCAGCACCGACTGGCTCGCCAAACCCGGAGATCCCGTCTACTTCAAGGAATTCCTCGCCCGCAAAGTGAAGGTGCGAGAAGCCCTGGACGGCTACTGCAAGCTCAACCGCCTAGTCACCTGGAAGACGAGAGACAACATGGTGAACATGTCCTACGTCAATCTTCCCGACAAGAAGAACAACCTGCCGGAATACAAGATTCCCCGGATAGCGTTCGAAGAAGGGCTATCATTATCGGGCTGTCTCGAGAAGATCAAGGCCGTGACGGAGAAAGGGATGAAGGAACGGAATGGCAGGCTGTTGACCCGCGATGAGAAGGAATATCATCCGGTGCTTCCCGACTACATGGGCGCAAGTCGAGGAATACGCCTCAGCAGGGGAATGGTTTTCGAGGGCAAAAGTATAAGAGAGATCCTGAATCAGCTGGTAAAGCCATTCCGAAACGTGGTCTGGGTTGCACTCCAGGGCCAGGATGAGGAGAAGAACGAATCGTGCGTAATCCACTTCGGCAGCTGGCGGGATCTGGAGGAGGATCTCGTTCGAGACCCCTGGTTCTGGCTCGAGGCGCTCGAGCACAGCAAGACCGGCCAAATCAAACCCGTCAGGAAAGCCGCACTCCCGTATCCGCGCGAGACCGAGTGCATGCTGTGGTTTTATCTGTGTTACAAGGACAATGCCGAGGACGCACGAAGGGCGTTGTCCGAAGTGTACGAGAGAGTGAGCAAGGGCGGACCTGAGATGCAGGACGGCAGGCCTGTTGTTGATGGGTACACGTTGCCCAAGTTCAAGGCTATCAGGGATCATATCGAGAAGGGGTTTGACGAGTACGCTCGTGAAGTCCTCTGGATTCAGTTCGGGCTTTGACAGTGGTTCGGCTTGGGTTGCAGTGAGGGGTCACGTAAAAGTCACGTCACTCGCTACCGACCAGTACCGTTCGGTACCGTTCCGTCAACATTCTTGATTCTGTAAGTCCGGTGCTGTACGGTAGTAGGCGGTAGGGTGCGGTAGAAACTCGGGACTTAAAATCCCTTAGAGCTTATCAGCGACAGGCAACCAGAATCTTCAAGGTCACGTATAGGTCACACAACGCAGTCCCGCACAGTACTTTCTGGTACATTCTGGGCGATTGACGAAATCCCCAAGTCGTGTAATGCCAGGTAATAGCGTGTAACGGCAGGTGTTTCTGAGGGCTTATGAGTCCGCTGCTCTGACCAACTGAGCTATGGGCCCGCGAATGCGGTAAGTGTAATCGTTTACCCCGTTCCCGTCAAGGGGTTGGCGCGCGATGGGAGGCGGGAAGGAGCGGGGGGCGGGGAATCAGTACGCCGGGGTGATCTTCAGCGCGAACGTCTGCTTGTTCCTCCGGGAGCCGCCGAAGAATATCACCTGGTCGTTTTCCTCGTCGTACCACAACGCCCCGCTGTTGCAGGCGACAGGCATCAGGTCTGACTTCAGCTCCAGCCATGTGTTGAGGTGAGGGGCGTATATCCAGGTGTCGCGGAGCGCCTCTCTGTCTTTGTAGTGGAATCCTCCGTACAGCATCCAGACCTTCAGTCCGGCGTGATACACCATGTTCGCGGTGGTGCGTGCGGAAGGCGACTGCTTCGGCTTCAACACCGTCCATGTCGCCTTGGCGGGGTCGAACTGCCACGTCGTGGGCTCGATGTTCTCCTCGCCCCTCGTGCTCTTGCCGAAGGCGATATAGCATCCGTTCTCGTCGGGCATGGAGAGGCCGTTCGACATCACCGCCGTCGACGGCTGCCACCCGTAGTTCACCGTGCCCGGTGGCGTGACGACCGGGTCCACGCTGCCGGTCTTCGGGTCGAACGGGCCGCAGACGGCCACCAATGATTTCAGCACGGGATGGTACCCCATCCCCTGGAAGCACTTCGTCGCCTTGCCTCCCGGCATCTGGAACGCGGGTTCTTTCCTCCACTTCTTCGCGCTGGGGTCGAAGCTCCACAATGAACCCTCGCTGAACACCCAGTACCGGTCCTGGTCCCGGTCATAGGCGAACGCCAGCGAGGTGGCGCCGCCCGGGAAGTAGGCCTTGGGGAGAGCCTTGCCGCCTTTCTGCGGGTCGTTATCGTGCCAGCAGGTCCATACATTCTTCGCCGGGTCGTACGCCCACAAATCGTTCCGGAAGTTGTTGTACGTGCCGCTTCCGAAGAGAACGCAGACTCTGCGCTTCGAGTCGTACGCCGCGCCGCAGTGTGCAACGTTCGGGGCGGTCGTCGGCTTGCCGTCGACGCCGATGAAGGTGGGCTGTCTGTCCGCCCATACGCCCTTGTAGCTCGTGACCTCGAAGGCCATCGCGATGCGCAGCTTGAGGGCCTCGAGCGTTTCCCCGAGCCCCTTTACGCACTCGGTCTCCCCATGGGCTTTCTCGAACTCGGTCACCATCTCTCTCAGCTTCATCGCCGTCGGCCGGTCCAGCTTCTTCTCTCCGCCGCCCGACTTCTGGATGGCCTGCCACGCGTCCTGGGCAGCTACCTCCGCCGCGCCGAGCCGCAGCTTCAGGGCCTTCCTGATATAGTGTTCCTTCAACGGGTGCGACTTCACGCCGCCGAGCAGGACGTCCGCCTGGTCCAGATCGTTCGACGCCATGGCCAGTACCGCGCGCGCCAGCGTCTGTCCGCCAGTCTCCGGCCCGTCCGGCTTCGGCATCAGTTCCTTCCTGCATTTCTCGTCCAGGTCGGCTATCCTGAACTTGCGGACCATCTCCACCTTGCCGCCGCCTCCCGGCATCTCCATCTTTATGCTCATGGCGATGGCACCGTCCTTCACGTCCGCGATCTCGCCCTTGTGCGTCTCGCCGTTTGTCAGCTTCAGCTCCGTCTGTGTGCCGATGAGCGAGCGAAGCGCCTGCCGTTCCGCCTCCTTGGCCGCGTCGAACCCGTCCACCAGTTCCTTCGCGGCCTTCAGCCTGTCCGCCAGCGGCACGGTCTGTCCGTCCCTCTGCGCCGTGCTGATCGCCTTCCCGGCCGTGGCGTAGTCGCCCGCGAGCATCGCCTTGTCGAAGGTGTCCATATATTCGGCCACCTTTTTCTCGGCGTCTGCCAGCGCCTTCTTCTTCTTGGTCTCCCCGACGTTCGCGATCGCGTCGGCCAGTTCCTTCTTCGCCGCGGCGACCTTGTCGGCGAGGGCTTTATATTTGAGTTGCTCCACCTTCGAGAGCGCCGCCTGGCCCTTCTCCGGCTCGCCCGCCTTCAACTCATTCGCCACTTCCGTCAGCGCGGTGTTGATCTTCTCCTCCGCGGCTGTCGTCAGCTCCGCCGTCTTTTCCCGGGCGCGCTTCTCCAGTGCCGCGGCGAACTTTTCCGGCAGCGCCGCCCACGTTGCGGCCGCGCCGTCGTAGTTACCCGCCGACGCGAGCGCGTCCGACTTCTCCGCGAGCTCGGCAAACCAATCCTCAACCGCCTGGAACCGCCTCGCCTCGAGCTTCTCGACCTCGTCGCGCACCATGAACTCGTACTTCGTCGCTTCCGCCTTCTTTCCGACGGCTTCGAGACGCTTCTTGCCCTCCGCGAACTCTTCCGGATGCTCCTCGATCCACTTCAGGACATACTGGAACATTTCCTCCAGCTTGTCCTTCGGTTCGGGTTTCACCGGCTCCTGGGCAGTGACCGGCTCCTTCTTCATCGGCGCCTTCACCGGTTCCTTTTTCGGGATCGTCAGCGCCGCGGTGGGGCGCGTCGGCGGCCGGCGGGAGAACACCGCCCATATCAGCCCGATGCCGACGAATAGCGCAGTGGCGGCGGCGATCGGTATCCATTTCGGAAAGCTGCCGTGGCCTGCCACGTGCTCGGCGAGCCCTTCCCGCCGGGCAGGGGTGCGGGCGGCCCTGCCGCCCGCGGCTCCGACGGCGGCGGAACGTCTCACCCTGGCGTGCGCCGGCGGCTCACCCGCGGCGACATGTTCCAGGTCCTCCAGCAGGTCCGCGGTGTTCGCATACCGGTCGTCCGGCTTCTTCTTCAGGCATTTTTCTATCACGGCCGCGAGATTCGGATCGACGTCCGGGGACAGCTTCGCCAGCGGCGCGAGCTTCTCGCTGACGTGCTTGGCCATCACCATGGCGGCGGTCTCCGCCTCGTACGGCGGCCTGCCGGCCAGCAGGTGGTATCCCACGGCGCCGAGCGAGTAGATGTCCGTCCGTGCGTCTATGTCGCGGCTTCCGGCGATCTGTTCCGGGGACATGTAATAAGGCGTGCCCATCGCGGTGCCGGTCTGCGTGAGTGACGAATCCTCCTGCGTCGAGCGGGCCAGCCCGAGGTCGCACAGCTTCACCTTCCCGCTCTTCTCTATCAGTATGTTCTGCGGCTTCACGTCGCGGTGGAGCAGCCCGTTCTCGTGGGCGTGGGCCAGGCCCTTCGCCACGTCGATGAGAATCCTCACCGTTCGTTCGCTGTCGAGCGCGCCCTCTCGCGCGGTCAGCGCGCTGGCGGTCTCGCCCTCCACGTACTCCATCGCAAAGTAGTGGTACCCGTCCGCCTCGCCGACGTCGATGCCGGCGACGATATTCGGGTGCTGCAGCTTGCCCGCGGCGCGAGCCTCCCGCATGAAGCGAGTGACGAAATCGTGCTGCTTGGCCAGGCTCCGCGGCAGGATCTTCAATGCAACGATGCGGTCGAGAGAAACCTGGCGCGCCTTGTACACCGCGCCCATCCCTCCCTTGCCGATGCGGGAGACGATCTCGAATCCGCCTACCCTGGTTGTTCCGCCGTTCTGTGCCATGTGGTATTCCCAGACTATGATACTCGCGGCCTGCCGATTGGGCAACACGGCGCACCGTGCGGCGCTATCCCTCCATTATTGTGTGACCTGGAGGACCTGCGATGTTGCGCCGCCTCCGGGGCCCGGACGTTCGAGGAAACGTGACTCACGGCGTGCGGAGGTCAACCGGAGAGGGCGCTGCATGCGTCTAAGTGCGCGGACAGGGTCGCGCCGGGCGTGTGAGGGGGCGGTGCAGGTGTCCGCGAGACCGGTGCGGAGGCAATGATTTAATGGTGCGAGCGGAGGATGCTGGGGTATAATGGCGCGCGAAGTAGACGATCGGCAACAGGTTAGCGACGGGGCTGCCGCGGGGCTCTGCGGGGAAGAGACCGAGTACGAGAAGGGGATCGGCTGCATGGCTGAGGATTCCGGAAAGAGGCCGGTGACGCAGAAGTCCTTCGGGGAGATCGAGGGCTACCGAATCAAGAAGCTGATCGGGAAGGGCGGCATGGGCGCCGTCTATCTCGCCACCCAGCTCAGCATGGACCGGGACGTCGCGTTGAAGGTGCTTCTGCCCGCGCTCGCAAAGGACAGGGGATTCGTCACCCGCTTCGTCCGCGAGGCCCGCGCGGCCGGAAAGCTGCAGCATGCCAACATCGTGGGCGGCATCGACGTCGGAGAATCAGGCGGCTACTACTACTTCGTGATGGAGTATGTCGAAGGCACCCCGGTATCCGCGATCTTGAAGAAGCGGGGAAAGATCCCGGAGGCCAACGCGCTCGGCATCGCCCTGCACATCGCCCGGGCGCTCGAGCACGCGTGGAACCATCAGCTGATACACCGCGACATCAAGCCGAGCAACATCATCATCGCGCGCGACGGCATGTCCAAGCTGATGGACCTGGGCCTGGCGCGCTCCACCCGTGAGGACATGGCCGTTACCATGACCGGCGTCGCGATAGGCACGCCGCACTACATCAGCCCGGAACAGGCCCGGGGCGAGCGTGACCTGGATATCCGTACGGACATATACTCGCTCGGCGCCACGCTGTATCACATGGCAACCGGCGTGGTGCCGTTCGACGGCGACACGTCGGCCGTCGTGATGACGAAGCACATCACTGAAAAGCTTCCCTCCCCGCGCTCCAAAAACCCCGACCTGTCGCCGGGCATATGCCGGCTGATAGAGAAGATGATGGCCAAGGAACGGGCCGATCGATACGCCACGCCGGCGGACCTGATGAAGGATATCGCCAAGGTTGCGCGGGGCGGCGTGCCCGTCGGAGTGAAGCCGAGGGACAGGGTGGAGAAGAGTGAGCGCGCCGAGCGTGCCAGGGAGAAACCGGCGCGCAGGGTGTTCTCGTCCGAGCTGTTCTGGGGAACAGTGGTGGTCGGCGTCATCGTCACCGGCATCGCCGCGTTCTCGCTGTTGAACCGCGGGAAGAAACAGGAGACGGACGCGCCGCCGTCGAAGCCGGTGGAGCAGCCGGTGCAGGGCGTGGACGAGGCGAAACTGAAGGAAATGTTCGAGTACGCCCGGAAATGGGAGAAGGACAACCCGGAGGACTACGAGGGCGCGGGCAAGAAGTACATGCTGGTCGCCGAGCGCGGGGCCGGCACCGTGTGGGAGATGAAGGCGCTGGATGCGATGGAGGCCATCAAGAAGCGCGCCCAGGAAGCGATGGCCTCGACGTTCGACGACATGGAAAAGAAGGCGCTCGCGCTGGCGGCCAGGGGAGACTACGACGGGGCGCTGGAGGTGTTCGCCACGGTCCCGGGGGGACTGGAGCAGGCGCTTGGTCCGGCGGCCCGGCAGGCTGCGGTACGGCTGAAGCAGGAGGCGGAGGCGAAACTGAACGCCGCCGGTCAGAGGGCGGCACAGCTCTCCCGCGAGGGGCAGCCTGCGAAGGCACTGAAGGAGCTGGACAGGATCGCCCACATAAAGTACGCGCCCCATGCGTCCAAGGTCGCGATACTGCGCGAGCGGCTGGAGGCGGAGATGAAAGACGCGGCCAAGCTTGCGGAGAAGAGAGCGGCCGCCGCGGCGAAAAACAAGCTCGAGGCCGTATGGAACGAATTCGACGCGAGACTTCTTTCCGGGAACTACGTCGGGGCGAAGGCGGTGCTTCAGAAGGCGAAGACGGACGAGTCGCTCGCCCCGGTGCGCGGCCAGATCGAGGAGCTCTCCGGCCTGCTGGGCGAATTCGACGCGCTGGCGGCTGCCGAGGCCAGGGCGGTCGAGTCGCTCCAGTCCCTCGTCGGCAGGGACGTGGTGCTGGACACCGCCAAGGGCGACAGGAAGGGCAGGGTGACGAAGGTGGCCGATGGGATGATACATCTCCGCCGGGAGTACCGGATCAACAACCAGACCGGATGGTCGGAGGAGAAGGTCGCAGTCGCGGACCTCACCGGCCAGGAAAAGGCGAGGCTGATGCCGGTGGCCGACCCCGCCACCGCGCGCGGCTGGCTGGCGAAGGCGATACGGGAGATCGGCCTGGAGAACCTGGAGGGCGCGGAAGCGGCCTACCGGAAGGGCAAGGACCACCCGCTGGCGCCGCGCTACGGCGAAAAGCTGGATGCGCTGCGGTTCGGCGAGGCGGAGGCCGCCGCGAAGGGCTACTGGCAGAGGAGTCTGGCGCCGCTCGTCACCGTCGAGAAGCTCTCTGAGAATCAGGCGGAGGAGGCCGACGGGCACCTGAAGAAGTTCGTCGGCTCCCACGGGAAGACGAAGTTCGCCGAATCGGTCGGCGATCAGATCGCGGTGCTTCAGCGGAAGATCGCCGAGGCGACAGGCGGTGAGGCGTTCGCGGCGCTGAAGAAGCTGTTTCGAGGGCAGATCCTCCGGGCGGATCCCAAAACGCTCCAGGTGGAGCTGCTGTACGACTTCTCGAATGCGGACCAGCTCGAGGACTGGCAGTTCAAGGGGATTCGCGAAGGTGAGCGCTGTTTCATCGCAAACGGGAAACTGGTGAGCCACGGCGACGGCGTGGCTCTGATTCACCGGGCGGGCCTGCTTCTCGAAGACGTCACGTTCGAGGTGTCACAGAACGCCGTCAAGATGGTCCAGTTCGGCGTGCATCAATTCGCGGTCGGCAGCGTGCGCGGCCAGGGCTCGGTTCTGGCCTCCGCATTCGCACCCCATTCAATGCTCCAGGGGAAGAGGGCGGGTGCTTCTCTCGAGAATGGACTCAACAAGCTGGGGCTTTCGGTTTCCGGCAGTCGGGGAGAGCTTCTTGTGAACGGTGCCAAGGTATCGGGGGTGGTCGGCAAGCCGAGAAACGATTTTCTCGTCTTCCGACTCTGGGGGGAGAACGTGGTGGACAACATGCGCGTCGTCGCGAAACTGGATCGCGAGCAGCTGGGGCGCGCGATGGCGCTCGGATATTTCCCCGAGCTGAGAGTCGAGCAGGGCAAGGGGCCGGAGGGGAAGTTGGAAGAGAACGAGGACCGGCGCCGGGAGCGCAAGATGTCACCCGAGGAGCGCGCCGAGAGGATACGGCAGTTCAAGAAAAATTGGGAACGCCGGCATAAAGATGGCGGGGAGCGCTAGTCCGCCGGCACTACCTCGACCTCCAGCCGGTCTATAAACGTCGGGTCCAGCGCGCCGCCGTTTTCATCTTCAATATCGCCGACTGAGATCTCGTACCGTTCGCCGCTCTTCTTCACGGTGCGCACGTCGCTCTTCTCTCCGGCCTTCTCCTTCCACGCCCACGTTACCCGCACCGCGCGTCCCTCCATCGGGCTCGTCTCCGCCCAGCGGGCGGTCACCTGGTTCTTCCCGCCGAGAAGGCGGGGCGAGACGAAGTAGTTGTACTGGAATATCCCCGACGTGCGCAGGTCCTCGACGCGGGCGCCCGCGTCCATCGCGAACTCAAGCCGGAACGTCCGGGGACACGACCCGAGCGCGGCACGGAGATCCGCATCGAGCTTCGATTCCCCGCTGTCCTCACCCTTCCATACCATGGAGGCCCGCTTCGCCCCGGCCGGCCGTAAGGATATCGTGCCGGTGCCGGTCACCTTCCCCGTGATCCGTCCCGACGTAAATAGGTAAATCGTCTCGAAATCGAGCGAGAACGAGAAGCCCTTCGCCTCGTCCTTTCCGCGAAGGCCTTTCTCGATACCGTGTGCCAGGTTGCTCTCCGCCGCGAGTGCCTCCCGCCACAGCGGGTTGCCGGCCGGCTGGAAGACGATCTCGCCGTTTCCCCGGTGGCGGGCCCCCTTTCCCCGGTCGCAGTAGTGGCGCGGGCCGTCCTTCCAGTACTCCTCGACGTATCGCTTCGTGCGGCCGGCGGGAAGATGGAACGCGTCCGGGAACGTCGTGCCGTAGTAGCGTACGTACTTCAGCCCGGACCGCAGGTTCATCGCGTGGGGCGGGCCGTCGGGTATTGGCCCGCCTTTGCCGCTCGCGGCGCCGCGGGTCCGGTAGAAGAAGATCGCCTTGCCCTCGTCGCACGGCATGAACGGGTCGCTCATCCTCACCGGGTCGCCGACGAGCGACTGGTCGCCCTTTATCTCGTCCAGGCTGGCTATGCGGCTGCCGTCCGCCGTGTACACGTAGAAGGCCGCCATCGGGTCCATGAAGTGGGACCGGCCGTCGAAGAACATCGCTCCCATCGTATGTCCGCCCGTGCCGCCTCCCGCGTCCGCCGGCACCGGCGTGTCCAGCGTCTTCCCGCCTATCATGTACGAGTCGATCAGCCAGCCCTTGCACATCTCGCGGCGCTCCGTCCCGTCGTCGTACCACTTTTGCAGCCCCCCGCCGCCCGCGTTTCCCGGGCCGAGCACCAGCGGGTCGTTCGCCAGCCACGCGGTGGTGCGCCACATGGTGCCGCACAGCGAGCACCCGTACGTGCACAGCACGTCCCACACGCTGCCGCCGTGGTTGTCGTAGTGGTACATGTGGGTGGCGACGAACCGCCACAGCGCGATCGCCTTTTCCTCATCCGTCTTCGCTCCCGCCATCGCGGGCCGCAGTATGCTCGATCGGGTGCGCGGGTGCGGCGACCGGTCGGTGGACACCGTGATGTCCGCCGCGCCCGCGATGAATCTCGCGGGCGGGGGAGGGGCGGGTACGAATTCGGGCGCGGGTGCCGGTTTTTCGTCGGCAGTCGCCCTTGGCTTGTCGGCCGCGGGCATCTGCGGCACGATTTCTTCGGGCGGCGGGGCGGCCTCGATGGTGTAGTCGGTGAACGCTATCGCGCCGGTCTTCTTCTTCCCGTCATACCGCGCGATCGCTACCGTGGTACAGCCCGGACCGAATGTGAATTGGCCCCGGCCGGGCGCGCCGCTTTTGTACCTATAGGTAATACCGGATATCAGGTCGGTGCAGAACGTAGCGCTTCCCATGTCGTACCGCCACGCGATCAGGCCGAAGCCGCCGGGCCGCATCTGGAACCGCTTCGGCCACCAGCCGTACCGGTACAGCCGGCGCGGCTCCCCTCCCTTTCGGGATATCTCCCAGACCGCGAGCGGCCGGCACGCCCATCCCGGCACCGGTTTCAGACGGGTCCCCACAAATCGTACGGACTCCCCGTCGGGGGACCAGGAGGTGGTTCCCGCGTACCGCTTGTACACCCCGACCAGCCATTCGTCGGGGGACAGCAGCTCCTTTACCTCGACTTTCCTTCCCGGCGCCGGGGCGTCCCACGTGAAGAGCCCCGCCGGTCTCACCAGGCCGGTGGTGGGGCTGGGCCCCATCCTTGCGGCCGCGCACCGGACTCCGTCGGCCGACCAGGCGACCGGATGATATGGCCCGCCCGGCACTTCGGGCAGTTTCTCGAACGGTCCGGCCTGCGTGGCGTCGACCGTCCACCTCACCCGCCCGCCGGGCACCTCGCAGACCACGATGTCCTTCGCCCAGCGGATGGCAGTCACCCCGTTCGTTCCTGCGATGTCCACGAGAGGGCCTGACGCCGGGCCCGCGATCAGCCGCGATTTCCCGTCCGTCGTCACGACGGCCGCGAGATGTGTCGAGGGCGGACTGAAGAATATGTCTCCGATCCTCCCGTCGTCGACGGAGTACACCCGGCGGGTGTCCCCTTTGGCGACGTCCATCGTGAAAACCCCGGCCGTCTTGTCCTTCGTCCCGCCGACGGCCGCGAGCTTGCCGTCCGCGCTGAATACCGGGGTGTCGGGCCGGACGCCCTGTTCCACCTCGAAGGTGCGGGTGTCCCCGGCAACGAGCAGGTCGCCCTGGGCGGCGTCGAGGTCGGCCGCGGGGCAATAGACGGCGTTGCAGGTGACGAGGACCGCGAGCGGGGAGATGAGTAAAAGGAGGCGAATCAGGTTCATGCGCTGCATGCGTCGAGTCCTGTTGTTCTCGCTAACTTGCCAACTTAACCCCGTCCCCGGTTGTGGTCAGTCTTCCCACCCGGGGAGCTTCTCGGCGGTGACCTTGCGGTCTCCCTTCTGCAGGTACCATATGAACCAGCCGGTGTTTCTCAGCGAGTTGACGATGTTCATCACGCTGCCCCAGCTCTTCGACGGCGTCCACACGGTGAGGAAACTGCCCCCTTTGCCGCGTATGGCGAAGTCGAGCATCGCCGAATCACCTCCGTGGGCGGCCGCAAACCCGAATGCCTGAAGCATGGAGCCCGCAGCCTTCTTGTCGTGCGCCGCGCCCGCCGCCCGCTTTGCCGCCTCGCAGGCGATCGCACTCCCCGTCTCGTAGTAGTACTCGGCGAACCCTTCCGCGGCGATACCGTCCTGCCACGCGCCGCTCTTCGTCCGGCTGAAATTCTTCCTGGCGCGCACGATGGAGCGGGCCGCGTCCAGGTACTTCGCGTCGCCCGTGGCGTACCAGCCGCTCAGGCTCCCGACGATACCGTGACCGACGCTCCGTCCCTGGCTGAGGGACCTCGTTTTTCTCTGCACCACGAAATCCGCCGACATCAGTCCCATCTCCCGCGCGTGCCGGTCGCCCAGCAGGTACCAGCGGTCGAAGTGGCTCTGGTTCTTGAAATGGTTGTACGTGTTCGACGCGTACACCTGTTGCGTGCCCCCGAAGTACTGCTTCGCGATGCTGCGATCCGCGAATATGTGCTGGGCGCTCGGGGAGTACCGGTTGCACCCCACCATATCCGCCTTCGGGTGCGCGCACATCATGTCGATATCGTGCAGGTGGGTGCCGAACCTCACGACGGTATCCAGGTATGCCAGGTCGCCGGTCCTCGCGAACTGGACGGCGCACGCGTGCGGAAACCCGTAATAGTTGTTGTCCCACAGAAGGTCAAGCGGCACGTCGGTCGCCTTGTTGTAGTCGAAATTCTGATGGTCTCCGAAATTGAACTCGCCGAAGCCGTCCTCCGAGCCGTAGTACTTCTTGGGCCGTTCCATCGAGATGAACTTGTGCCACTCGGAAAGCCTCGCGTCATAGTCGGTTACCATCTTCAGCTTGTCGTCCTCGTACAGCTCCTTCGTGCTCGAACCGATGAGCCCGAACGCCCGGGTGTCCTCGCAGTGCCATTTCGGCGGGCACACCCCGCGCAGCGGCTGGGAGAGCTTCCACCACGCCTGCTCGGCGGCGGGGGCGGCCTTGTCCTGGTCGAAGGAGAGGAAGAAGCGGTACGTCTTGCTCATCCCCAGGTAGATGTTGGCGCGCGTCGGCACGCTGCGCGAGTGCAGACACCGCTCCGCGGCCCATTCATCCGGGACCTTGGGGGCCTTGCGCGCCACGTTCGGCCACAGGTGCACGGTGAGCTTTCCCTCCCCGTCCATCTCCACCGCCTTGGGCCACGTCTGCCAGAACCACCGTATGCCGGCGCCCACCGTCGCGTTCTTGGCGGTTGCCGTCAGCCGGCCCGGCTCCTTCGGCCAATCCGTCTTTCCTTTGCACTGCGTCGGGTTGTCTCCTCCCAGGTAGATGCTGTCACTGCTCACCGACTGGATGAACGTCTTCGCAGTCTTGTTGGGGAGTTTCGTCTCCACCGCATTTCCATTCCGGAAAGCGGCGCACGAGATGGGCGCGGCGAGCACGGCAGGCAGCTCCACCATCAGCCCGTCGAGCGGCACCCGGGAACGGATGCCCTTTCCCTCCTCCTGATGCCTGTTGTAGTAGACGAATTCGACGATAACGTAGCTCTTCCCCCGAAAAGCGGCTATGCGGCAGTCGTAATCGAACAGCGTCTCGGGCCCGGTCCCTTCCGTCTTCGCCAGCTTCCCGCGCGCCAGCACCACCACCCGCTCCGGTCCCTCCACTTCGATTTCCAGCTTCGCGGGCGCCTTCGCGGACGAGTACACCGTGTTCTTGTCTTTGCCCTCCATGTTGGAGAGAAGAATCACCCCGGCGTCGTGGGACTTCACGATCTGCTTCCCGCCGGTCCACACCTCGTCGAGGACGTTGAAGCCGTTCTCCTTCACCGTGAACTTCAGGATGCCGGTCTCCACCGTCGCCTTGCCTCCCGCCAGCGTTGCCTTCAGCTTCGAGCCGCCGGCAGTTCCCTTCCCGCCGGTCTTCAGTGTGTAGACCGTCTCCGCGTCCGCCTTCACGTCCGCCTGGAAATCCACATGCACCCACTTCACCGACTTCTCGCCTTTCGGTCCTTCGGCGGTATGCCACCAGTGGGTGGCGATCGAGAACTGGGCCGGTAGCTCCTTTCCGTCAGGACCGGTGAGCATCAGCCCTCTCACGTCCTTCAGCTTTCCCCGCGGCATCGGCACGCCGACCGTCACCGGCTCCGCGAGGCGCGCCTCACCGGCGCGCTCCACCACGCGGATCGGCACCGAGATATCGTCACCGAACGCTACACCGGCCGCCAGCATCACCGCGGCCGCCGCAATGAGAAACCGTTTCATCTTTGCCCTCCTTGCCTGTGG